>NZ_JBEZNL010000046.1:0-63382 GCF_040653275.1 Streptomyces sp. NPDC048002
CCCGAACGCCCGGACGAGGGGACACCGCCGCCGCGCGAGGCGCTGCCACCGCGCGAGGCCACCGGGCCGCGGGGCGAGGAGCCGGTGCCGCGCGGGGGAGGCGTGCCCTGCGCCCCGGGGGTGCCCTGTGTGCGGCGCTGGGTGCGCTCCGGATAGCTCTCGGTGAGCCGGCCCGTGGGCCGGTCGGTGTCCGGCGCGCGCGGCGCGGGCGGCCGCAGCTCGGCGAGCCCCTGCGCCTCACGGGCCGCGATCTCCTTGAGCCGCAGCGACAGCTGGAGCGTGGTCGGCCGCTCCCCGGGAGCCTTCGCCAGACAGGCCCGCACCAGCGGGGCGAGCGCGTCGGGCACACCGTGCAGCTGGGGCTCCTCGTGCACCACGCGGTACAGCATCACCTCGGAACTGCCGTGCCCGAAGGGCGAGTCGCCCATCGAGGCGTACGCCAGCGTCGCCCCGAGCGAGAACACGTCCGTCGCCGGGGTCACCGCAGCGCCCCGCACCTGCTCGGGGGCGAGGAAACCGGGCGAGCCCACCGCCGTACCGACGTGGGTGAGGGTGGAGGCCCCGGTCGCCCAGGCGATGCCGAAGTCGATGATCCGCGGCCCCTTCGGGGACAGCAGGATGTTGGAGGGCTTCAGGTCCCGGTGGACGACCCCGGCCTCGTGGACCGCGACCAGCCCCTCGGACAGCGCCGCCCCGATCGCCGCGACCTCGGCCGCGACCAGCGAGCCCTCGTCGACCACCTTGTCGTGCAGGGAGGGCCCGGGGACGTACTGCGTGGCGAACCACGGCCGGTCGGCGTCCAGGTCCGCCGCGACCAGCCGGGCGGTGCACCCGCCCCGGATCCGCCGGGCCGCGGAGACCTCGCGCGCGAACCGCGACCGGAACTCCTGGTCCTCCGCCAGATCGGGCCGGATCACCTTCAGCGCGACCCGCTGCCCCTTCTTGTCGGAGCCCAGGTAGACCACGCCCATCCCGCCCGCGCCGAGCCGCCTGTGAAGCCTGAACGAGCCGACGACGCGCGGGTCCTCGCGCCTCAGGCGCATCATCGCCATGTTCATCCCCGCTGCCCGGTCCTGTGACGAGCCACAGCTTACGTTTCCCCGGCCGCCCGCGCGCAGAGGCCGCGCCCTCTCGGCCGGACGGATTGTCAGTGCCCGGTGCGAGAATTGAGGAGTGGTCAGGGACCTGTCGAGCAGGCCGACTTCGACCTGCCCGGGAGGCCAACCACCCGTCACAGAAGGGGGATTGAACCCGTGAAGGGCGATCGAGTGGAGATAGTCGTGGACGCGGGGGACACGACCCGCACCTACGAGATGGTGGCCAGCAGAGCGGGCCGCCGGGTGGAGACCGCGGTACGCCGAGGTGTGGTGGAAGTGAGCGAAGTCACCCGAAGCGGAACCGTCGTCCGTACGGCGCGATTCATGGCGAACCGGGTCCTGGCGCTGGTCGAGCAGCCGGTGCCGCGCGAGGACGCCTCGGAGAAAGCGGGTCACACCGGGCGCCCCCTCCGGGAAGACCCCGAGACCTAGGACCCGGTCTCCACCCAGGGGAGTACTCCGCAGGTCACGGCTCATCCTCCGGGAGGCCCGGCAATCGGTACGAGGGCATGACGTGCGCGTGGGAGCGCGCCCGTAGATTTGAGGTCAAGCGGCGGGTGCAGCACTCGTCCCCCGAGGTCAGACACTCGCCGCTCCACGACAACCGAACGGTCAGGAGAGGGACCATGGCCTACCCGGCACCGCGGACCCGCACGGCGCTCCGCCCCCGCCGCGACGGCCGTCGCCACCCGCTGGTGGCGACGCTGATGGCCCTTCCCCTGGCGGCCCTGCTGCTCCTCGTCTTCGACGGCTGGGAGACCGTGGCCACACAGGCGTCGTCCGTGGGAGTGATGCTGGGGCGCTGAGCGGCGACCCCAGGCCCGGAAGAGCGGTCCGGGCGGGGACATCCACCCATGAAACCCCGTGGGGACGGGGGTGCGGCGGACGGCAACAATGCCGGCGCAGCTGGGGAGCTGCGCCGGCATTATTCTTTGCCCGTGCCGGAACCGGGGCGTCCGGTCGCGGACCGGTCCCTTGCCGACGGGCGGCCCCCGACCCGCTCGCCACCCCTGCGTACCCTCACCCCAGACCCACCCCGCAGGGAGCCCCGTGACACCGAACCCGCTCGTGCCGGACCTGGCCCGCGCCGCCGCCGCGGCCGCCCACGCCCAGGACCCGGACTGCCCCTGCGCGGAGACCCGCACGCTCGCCGACCGCGCGGACGGCACCGTGGTCCGGCACGGCGCCGCGGTCGCCAAGGCGCACGCCCCGGACGCCGGCTCCGCCGCGCTGGCCGTGCGCCTCGAAACGGCCGCCCGGCTCCCCGAGGTCCTGCTGCCACCGCTTCCCGGCTCCCCGACCTCGCTCGGTGACCGCCCGGTCACCTGCTGGCCGTACGGCACGCCCGTGGATCCGCAGGACCCGGACAGCGCCCCCTGGGAGGCCGCGGGCACCCTCCTCGCGCGGCTGCACCGCCGGCCTCCCCTGCCGGGCACACCCACGATGCGCGGCCCCGAGAAGGCCGCCCGCGCCGTGGACCGCCTCAGGTCCGCCCTCGCGGGCCACCCCTGCCGGGCCGCAGGCCCCGTCCTCCGCGCCTGGCGCACACTCCCCGCCTGGGCCCGCGCCGAGACCCCGGCACCCGGCGGCGCCCCGGCGCTGTGTCACGGCGACTTCCACCTCGGCCAACTGGTGCGCCATCCGGCCCCGCACGGCCCCTGGCGTCTGATCGACGTCGACGACCTCGGCACCGGAGTCCCGGCCTGGGACCTCGCCCGTCCCGCCGCCTGGTTCGCCTGCGGCCTCCTGTCGCCCGAGGAGTGGGACCGCTTCCTCGCCGCGTACCGCGCGGCGGGCGGACCGGCCGTCGGCGCGCACGGCGACCCCTGGGCCACCCTGGACGTCCCGGCCCGCGCCCTCACCGTGCAGACCGCCGCCACCGCCGTCGCCAAGGCCGTCCGGGCCGACCGCACCCTGGACGAGGTCGAAATGTCCTTGATCGACGCCTGCGTCCGAATGGCGTCCGTCCCGGCCGAGTTGACGCGCGAAACCGCCAAGTAGGGTGCAACCGACCGCAGCCGGACAGAGTCTGTCCTGGCGACACCCGAAGCAGGACCTACCGGCGAGGAGTTGAGCCGACGATGCAGTGTCCAAAGTGCCGCGCCACGATGCACACCTACAACCGCAACGGCGTTCAGATCGAGCAGTGCAGCGGCTGCCGGGGGATATTCCTCGACTACGGCGAGCTGGAGGCACTGACCCGTCTGGAGTCCCAGTGGTCGCAGCCCGCACCTCCGGCACCTCCCGCCCCGCAGGCGTACCCGGCGGCCCCGGTTCCCCCGGCCGCCCCGGTGGCCCCCGCCTGGGGCGCCCCGCACCACGGCGGGCACTACGGCCACAAGCGTCACAAGAGCTTCGGCCACATGCTCTTCTCCAGCTGATCCCGAGCCGATCCGGCCGGGCCCGCCCCGCGGAGCCCGGCACGACGAAGCCCCGGCCGCAGGGATGCGGCCGGGGCTTCGTCGAAGTGTGGACGATACTGGGATTGAACCAGTGACCTCTTCCGTGTCAGGGAAGCGCTCTCCCGCTGAGCTAATCGTCCTCGGGGCCGTGACCGATGATCACGACTACTGCGTGCGCGATACTGGGATTGAACCAGTGACCTCTTCCGTGTCAGGGAAGCGCTCTCCCGCTGAGCTAATCGCGCGGGGGATCCGGGGATCCAGTGGACGATACTGGGATTGAACCAGTGACCTCTTCCGTGTCAGGGAAGCGCTCTCCCGCTGAGCTAATCGTCCTTGGAGGTGGAGACGGGATTTGAACCCGTGTAGACGGCTTTGCAGGCCGTTGCCTCGCCTCTCGGCCACTCCACCAGGAGTGTAGGGGTTCGGGAAGATCCCCTGTTCCATCGAGCGGACGACGAGGCTCGAACTCGCGACCTCAACCTTGGCAAGGTTGCGCTCTACCAACTGAGCTACGTCCGCTTGTCGTTTCGGTCGGCTTGCGCGTCCCGGCGACGTGTTGAACTCTAGCGGATTCCGGGGCCAGCACAAAAACGCGTTTGCGCAGCGTGCTGCACCGCTCCCCCTTCCCACCTGCTGAGGGACCTGCTCAGGACCCCCGGGACGACATGCCCGGACCACCCCGGGTACACCCCCATAGACTCGGTCACGTGCACGACCTCCCTCCTCTGGCCCGGTTCGGCGACCGTCTCGCCACCGGTCTCCTCGACGTCACCGGCGATCCCGCCGCCCTGGACTCCAGCGGCTTCTGGGCCGTCACCGCGGACTTCGAGGGCCGGCTGATCTGCGCCCGCTTCCGGGACGTACGGACCTCACCCGTGCCCGCCCCGGTGCCCGGCGCCTGGCGGGGGCCGGCGGTCGGCGACTGGACGTCCTCCCTGGACCGGGCCGCGTACACGGAGGGCGTGCGCCGCATCCGCGAGCACATCGCGGCCGGCGAGGTCTACCAGGCGAACCTCTGCCGCGTGCTCTCCGCGCCGGTCGGCCCCGACGCCGACGTGGACGCGCTCACCGCGCTGCTCGCCCGCGGCAACCCTGCGCCGTATGCCGGAACGATTCGGCTCCCCGGGCACGGGGTGGAGATCGCCACCGCCTCCCCGGAGCTGTTCCTGCGCCGCGACGGCCGGACCGTGGAGTCCGGGCCCATCAAGGGCACCGGGCGCACCGAGGCCGATCTGCTGGAGAAGGACTACGCCGAGAACGTGATGATCGTGGACCTGGTCCGCAACGACATCGGCCGGGTCTGCGCGGCCGGCTCGGTCTCGGTGCCCGACCTGTGCGCCGTGGAGAAGCACCCGGGCCTGGTCCACCTCGTCTCCACCGTCCGCGGCGAGCTGAGCCCGGACGCCGGCTGGGCCGAACTGCTCGGGGCCGCCTTCCCGCCCGGCTCGGTCACCGGAGCCCCCAAGTCCAGCGCGCTGCGGATCATCGACGCGCTGGAGACAGAGCCCCGCGGCCCGTACTGCGGCGGCATCGGCTGGGTCGACGCCGACCGGGGCACCGCCGAGCTGGCCGTCGGCATCCGTACCTTCTGGATCGACCGCGCCCGAGGCGTGCTGCGGTTCGGCACCGGCGCCGGCATCACCTGGGGTTCGGACCCCGAGGGGGAGTGGCGGGAGACCGAGCTGAAGGCGGCCCGGCTGCTCGCGGTAGCGTCAGGCACGTCAGAGGTGAGCGGAGAGGGACCAAGCACGTGAAGATCTGGCTCGACGGCGGGCTCCAGGACAGCGAGTCCGCCCGCGTATCCGTCTTCGACCACGGACTGACCGTGGGCGACGGCATCTTCGAGACGGTCAAGGCGACCGACGGCGAGTTGTTCGCGCTCACCCGGCACCTGGACCGGCTGACCCGCTCGGCGCGCGGACTCGGTCTGCCGGACCCCGACCACGACGAGGTGCGCCGGGCCTGCGCCGCCGTCCTGGCCGCCAACCCGATGCCGCTCGGCCGGCTGCGGATCACCTACACCGGCGGCCACGGCCCGCTCGGCTCCGACCGCGGCGAGCACGGCCCGACGCTCGTCGTGGCCCTCGGCGAGACGTCCCGCCGCCCCGACTCCACCGCCGTGATCACGGTCCCCTGGACCCGCAACGAACGCGGCGCCCTCACCGGCCTGAAGACGACCTCGTACGCGGAGAACGTCGTCGCCCTCGCCCGCGCCCACCAACACGGCGGCTCCGAGGCGCTGTTCGCCAACACCGTCGGACAGCTCTGCGAGGGCACCGGGTCGAACGTGTTCGTCGTCCTGGACGGCGAGATCCACACCCCGCCGGTCGCCTCCGGATGCCTGGCCGGGATCACCCGCGAGCTGGTCGTGGAGTGGACGGGCGCGAAGGAGACCGAGCTGCCGCTGGACGTGCTCCAGCGGGCCGACGAGGTGTTCCTGACCTCCACGCTGCGGGACGTACAGGCCGTGCACCGGGTCGACGGACGCGAACTGCCCGGCGCCCCGGGGCCGGTCACCGCCAAGGCGATGCGGACCTTCGACGAGCGGTCCGGCGACGACCAAGATCCGTGAGCCGCGGAAAAGGGGCTGACTCGGGCCCCCGGCGCGGGTAGAACACCCGTGATGACCACGACCCTGCGGCCGACCGAGCCGCTCCAGCGAGATGCCGACGGGGCGCTGTCCCGCCACTTCAAGGTGTGCGTCAACAGCCGGCCCGTCGGAGCCGTGCACGTGGCCACGGACCCTCAGTTCGGGCCGGCCGTGGCACGGATAGACGGCCTGCGGATCGAGGAGCCGGACCGCGGGCGCGGCCGCGGCACCGTCGCCGCGCTGGCCGCCGAGGAGGTGGCCCGCGGCTGGGGCTGCACCCGCGTCGAGATCAGGGTGCCGGGCGACGCCGGGCCCGCGCTGCGGCTCGCCACCGCGCTCGGCTACCTCCACCGCAACCGCGGCATGGAGAAGCAGTTGCCCGCCACCGCCCCCCGGCTGCCCGAGGGCAGCCGCGCCCGGCCCATGACCGAGGCCGAGTTCGGGCCCTGGGCGGAGCGGGGCAACGCGCACTACGCGCAGAGCTGGATCGACCGCGGGGTCCCCGAGGACCAGGCGTGGGCCAAGGCGCTGAGCGATATGGCCGTGCTGCTGCCGCGGGGCCTGGCCACGGAGGAGGTCCTGATCAGCGTCCTGGAGCACGAGGGCACCGCGGTCGGCACCCTGTGGCTCTCGCTGGCCGGGGAGAAGGCGTTCGTCTTCGACGTCGAGGCCGACGAGAGCTTCCGCGGCCGGGGCCACGGCCGCTCGCTGATGCTGCTCGCGGAGGCCGGGGCGGTGGCCGCCGGGAAGCGGACCATCGGCCTCAACGTCTTCGCCGACAACATTCCGGCCGAGCGGCTCTACGTCTCCCTGGGCTATGTGCCGGTGGGCTACTCCATGTACAAGAACCTGCTCTGAACTCAGCCCTGACCGGACCCGGCGAGCAGCCGGTCCACGATCCCCTCGATCCGCTCCCGCAGCCCCTCCTGGCTCTTGCCGCCGTCGAGCCGCTCCCCGTCGATCACATAGGTCGGGGTGCCGCTCACCCCGATCGCCTTGCCCTCGGCCTGGTCGGCGTCGACGATCAGGATGTGCCGGCCGTCGATCAGCGCGGTGTCGAATTCCTCCGCGTCCAGTCCGAGTTCCCCGGCCACCTCGACCAGGAAGGGTTCGCCCCTACGGTCCAGCTCCTCCACCCGGTCCAGGACGGCCTCCACGTAGGGCCAGCCCTGCCCCTGCTCCACGGCCTCCTCGGCGGCCTGCGCGGCGGCGAAGGCGTGCTTGTGCTTCTCCAGCGGGAAGTGCCGCAGCCTGATCTCCAGCCGGTCCCCGTAGCGGGCGCGCAGGGCACGCACGTCGTCGAGGGCGCTGCGGCAGTCCGGGCACTGGAGTTCGCACCACACGTCGAGGACGGGGGCGGCGGGACGGATGGGGGCGGAGTCACTCATGCGCCCAGTCTCCCAGCCCCGGCCTCCCCGGCCCGCCGGGGAGGCGCTCGGGCACCGGCACCTTGGGAGGAGCCGACCCGGAGATGTCCCTGATGTCCGTCGGGAACATGGCCCGGCGGGGTCCGGCAGGTGCAGGATGGAAGGGAGCGAGGGCGCTCCCGCCCGACCGAAGCCCGTCTGGAGGACCGGATGATTGCCGAGACCGTCTGTTCCGCCGTCGCCGCGGCCGGCCTGGGCATCGCGGCGGTCACGGCGTACCGCAAGCGTTATCTGTCCGCCGCCCGGATCGCCGCGTACGCGCTCGTGCCGCTCGGACTGGTGATGACCGGCGTGGTCGAGTGGCTGGCCGACACCGCGTTCAGCCCGACGGCGTGGGCCGGCTTCGGTGTGCTCGGTGCCGCCTGGCTGCTGTTCGCGAGCACCCGTGCCGTGGAGCGCCGCCGCGGTCTCGGCACCCGCAAGGAGCGCAGGGCCGCCCGGTCCGGCCGGACGGACGCGGTGGCCCCGGCGGCCTCGGCGCCCTCCCTGGACTCCAACTCCGCCTCCCGCCCCGCGGCCAAGCCGACGGCGGCACAGGACGACTTCAGCGACATCGAGGCGATCCTCAAGAAGCACGGCATATGACCCCCGCATGCCGGGTGAAACGACACAGTGGGTCGGGGCCCGTACCTAATCGGTCAGGACTCGAACCGGACATCGCGGATTAAGGCGAACTCCCGCTTCTTCCGGGCGTGTTGATCGCGCCGGACCGGTTCTCTGCGTCATCATCGCCCGCGAGATGCTGGACACGACACAGAGCGAGACCGCGCCGCCGCAGGATGAGCCGCGTGGATGCCTCTTCGCCCTTTCCCAGCCACCGCTGATGATCTTCCTTGCGGTGATCGGGTGTCTGCTGCTCATGGCTGCGCTGCACGACCTGCTGCTGCTCTGAGCCGTACCCGCGGTCCCCGGCGCCACCCGCCGGGGCCCGCGACGACGCACCGGGCGGTCCGCTCAGCCCGCCGCTTCCTTGCGCCGCGCCCGGTAGGCGGCCACATGGAGCCGGTTTCCGCAGGTCCTGCTGTCGCAGTAGCGCCGCGAACGATTGCGGGAGAGGTCGACGAAGGCACGACGGCAGTCGGGGGCCTCGCAGCGCCGCAGCCGCTCCTGTTCGCCGGCGACGACGAAGAACGCCAGCGCCATGCCGCAGTCGGCCGCCAGGTGGTCCGCCACGGAGGCGCCCGGCGCGAAGTAGTGCACATGCCAGTCGTAGCCGTCGTGATCGGTGAGCCGCGGGGTGGTCCCGGCCGCGGCGACCAGCTCGTTGATGAGGCCGGAGGCGCCGCGCGCGTCCGGAGCGGCGAAGATCCGGGCGAACTTGCCCCGGACCTCGCGCACCGCGGCGAGGTCCGGCTCCGCGAGCACACCCACGTCGCTGATGTCGTTCCTGCGCACGAAATCGGCGAGGGCCGCGACATCCGGCAGGGCGTCCTCCGCCGTGTCCTCCTCCGGTGCGGTGTTCACCAGATCCACGACCGCTTCGAGGGCGCACCGGGTGTCGTGGGTGATCAGCACATCTCGCTCCCTGGCCTGAGGGGCGGGCGCGGGCGCCCGCCGATGCTCGCCGATGGTAGTGGCTCCGCCGGAACGGGGTCGGCGGCGCGGGACATGTGGTAGCCGGGGGCAACCGAGTGGCACGGGGGAGGGGCGGCACGGGCAGGGTGCACGCACAGCGACGCCGCCCCGTGACTGACTCACGGTGACGGCGTCGCTGCATACCGTATGCAATTGTTTGACCTGGGCCCGAGCCGTCACCCCGAGTCGACGGCGCCGGGCGGCTTCGTGGTGCCCCGGCTCAGCTTTCCGCCAGGATGTGTGAGAGCTCCTGATCGAGGTCGAAGTGCCGGTGCTCCGTGCCGGGCGGCACGGCGGCGTCCGTTCGCTTCAGGAAGGACTCCAGGGCCCGCGCTGGGGCCTCCAGCAGCGCCTCGCCCTCCGGGGAGCTCAGCGCGATGCAGACGACGCCCTGACCGTGGCTGCGCGACGGCCAGACACGGACGTCTCCGGTACCGGTGGGCCGATGCAGGCCCTCCGCGAGGAGGTCGCGGGCGAACACCCACTCGACGGTCTCCTCGGCTCCGGTGTGGAAGGTGGCGTGCACGGCATAGGGATCGGCCGTGTCGTACCGCAGGCCTGCGGGGACAGGCAGGGATGACTCGCTCGACACAACGAGGCGCAGGTGCAGCTCGCAGCTGACCGTGGTGTTCATAAGCGCCAGGGCCTTTCGCTCAGTGTGCGCTCGGGGATTCGCACGTCGGCGAAATCGACATGCCACCTACGGTGCCGTTGTAAACCCCTCTGAGTGTTTTGCGTGCCTTTACGTAACTCTTCCGGCCGACTCCCCGTTCGCCGGGTACGACCATTTCGGTGACCGGTTTCTCTCCGGTAGGGTTTGGCCGTATGAACACGGGGAGTAGTGAGCCTGGCGAGGTGGTCATGGCGGTGGTGAACGAGGCCGACGTGAACGATGCGCAGACCGAGCAGGGGCTCGGCTCCAGGGCGCCGGAATTCGTCAAGGCGCGCCGTCTGCTGCACATCAGCTGGCAGGTCGGCGTCTTCGTCATCGGCCTGGCGGTCGTGGTGGCCGGCATCATCATGCTGCCGCTGCCGGGACCCGGCTGGGTGGTGATCTTCGGCGGCATGGCGATCTGGGCGACCGAGTTCGTCTGGGCCCAACTGGTGCTGCGCTGGACCAAGCGCAAGGTCACCGAGGCCGCCCAGCGGGCCCTCGATCCGAAGGTGCGCCGCCGCAACATCATCCTGACGTCGATCGGGCTCGTGATCGTGGGCGTGCTGGTCGGCATCTACCTCTGGAAGTTCGGCATCGTCATGCCCTGGAAGATCGAGAACCAGTGATCCGCGCAGGGGGTGCGACTGCCGCCCGGCGGACGTCGTCGCTGGTCACAGGCACCCCCTGACATGGGGTAATGTTCTTCCTGCGCCCGGGCGATTAGCTCAGTGGGAGAGCGCTTCGTTCACACCGAAGAGGTCACTGGTTCGAACCCAGTATCGCCCACCCGGGATGACGGCCCGTCTGCATCAGGCAGACGGGCCGTCGTCATGTCCGGACGCACGGATGGGCGGACGGGTGGGCAGAGGGACAGGCGGACAGGCCGACTGGCGGCGACCGGCGACCGGCGACCGGCGACCGGCGACCGGCGGCCGGTGGCCGGTGGCGCGAGCGGGACGACCGGGTGCGGAGGAGGTGCGGGATGGGGTGCGGGACGAGGTCACGGCGAGGGCCGGTAGCGGGTCGGCGGGGCCGGGCGCTCGCGTCGCGTGCCGCGCACCGGGCTCCGGGCCGCACGTGCGGCCCGGCGTCGGCCTGTGTTGCGCGGGCGGATTTCGTCAGACGATTTTCGGCCTGGGCAGTGGCGTGTCCAGTGCTCCGAATCCTGTTCGACTGGTCGGATGAGCGTCTCTCACCTGCGGATATGCAGGATTCCGCAGGGTCCGCAGCTCCGTCGTGCGCGAGGCCCGTCGAGCCGGTCCGCAAGAAAATCCTGTCCGAATCATTGACGCACCCCGAGCCCCTCCGTAACTTGTGCCAGCAAGCGCTTACTTGAAACGATTCATGCAACCGGCGATGAAGCCGCGGGGAGGGCCCGATGATGGGAACCAGCAGGAATGTTGAGAGGCGTACGATCCTGAAGGTGGCCGGGGCTTCGGCGGCCACGCTCGGGCTGGCCGCGACGACCGGGTGCGGGGGCGACAGTGGCTCCGCCGACGGGACGGTCACCATCCGTTACGCCTGGTGGGGCGGCGAGCCGCGGACCATCGCCATCAAGAAGTCGATCGCGCTCTTCGAGAAGAAGTACCCGAAGATCAAGATCAAGCCGGAATTCACCGACTACGCCGCGTTCTGGGAGAAGTTCCAGACGCAGGCCTCCGGCGGAAATCCCCCGGACGTTTTCCAGAATGCCGTGGGTTTCCTGCGCAAGTACGACAAGCGCGGGGTTCTGATGGACCTCAAGGCGCAGGCGGACGCGGGGAATCTGAGCCTGGAGAACTTCCGCAACGGAGTTCTGGCGAACGGTCAGGTCGACGGCAAGCAGCTCGGCATACCCGTCGGCGCCAACACCATGGCGCTCGTCATCGACCTGAAGGCCTTCGAAAAGGCGGGCGTCGAGGCGAAGTTCGGCTGGACCTGGGACGAGTACTTCGACGCCCTCCAGACGATCCAGGACAAGCTGAAGATCTCCGGTGACACCGGCTACTTCGGCATCATGTACCTCTACGACCTGTACCTGCGTCAGAACGGCAAGGCGTTCTTCACCGACTCCGATCTCGGCTTCACCGAGGACGATCTGACGCAGTGGTGGGAGGACGGCTACAAGCGCGTCCGGTCCGGACTCGTCGCCGACCCCAAGAAGATCGAGCAGGTCGCCCCCAAGTCCGGTCTCTCCGCGGGGCTCGCCGCCTCCGAGTTCACCTGGGACAACTTCTCCATCCGCTACGAGGGCGAGGGCGAGTCGGACTACGGGCTCGCGCCGATCCCCACCACGGACGGCAAGAACACCGGCCAGTACCTCGGTTCGCTGATGCTCAGCGCCTTCTCCGGGACCAAGCACCCCAAGGAGGTCGCCCAGTTCATCGACTTCATGGTGCACGACCCCGAGGTCGGCAAGATCATGGGCTACGACCGCGGCATCCTCGCCACCAGCGAGCAGTACGAGGCGTTCACGCCGACCGACGACAACAACAAGGGCGTCAAGGCGTACGAGGAGCAGGTCGCCGACGCCGGTGTGCTCGGGAAGATCACCCCGCACCCGTCCGGCGCCGATGTCATCGAGGCGGCGTTCCTGCGGCTGGGCGGTGAGGTCTCCCAGGGCAAGACCAAGCCGGCCGACGCCGCCAAGGCGCTGTTCAGCGAGGCCAAGGCCGCGTTCGCGGGCTGAGGGGACGTACCACCATGACGCTCGTCAAGGAAGCGCCCGCGCGCTCGGCCGGGAAGCGGCCCGCCGCCCCCGCCGCCGGGCGGCGCGGGCGGCGCCGCGAGAACCTCGCCGGCTACCTCTTCATGTCGCCGTGGATCGCGGGGTTCCTGCTGCTCACGGCGGGACCGATGATCGCGTCGCTCTACTACGCGTTCACCAGCTACAACCTGTTCACCCCACCCCAGTGGGTGGGTCTGGACAACTTCACGA
Source organism: Streptomyces sp. NPDC048002 (assembly GCF_040653275.1). Taxonomy (NCBI): domain Bacteria; kingdom Bacillati; phylum Actinomycetota; class Actinomycetes; order Kitasatosporales; family Streptomycetaceae; genus Streptomyces; species Streptomyces sp. NPDC048002. The sequence continues at coordinate 12,667 of NZ_JBEZNL010000046.1, forward strand.
CGATGTTCCAGGACCCGCGCTGGCAGAAGTCGGTGGAGGTCACGCTCAAGTACGTCGTCGTGGCCACCCCGCTGAAGCTGCTGCTCGCGCTGGGTGTGGCGCTGCTGCTCGCGCAGTCGCGGCGCGGACAGGGCCTGTACCGGGCCGCGTTCTACATGCCCTCGCTCATCGGGGCCAGTGTCTCCGTGGGCTTCGTGTGGCGTGCGCTGTTCTCGGACGACGCGGTCGTGGACCGGACGCAGAAGATCTTCGGCATGGACGTGGGCGGCTGGATCGGCAACCCCGACTACGTCATCTACGCGCTGGTGGCGCTGAGCATCTGGCAGTTCGGCGCCCCGATGGTCATCTTCCTGGCCGGACTCAAGCAGGTCCCGCGTGAGCTGTACGAGGCCGCCGAGGTGGACGGGGCAGGTCCGCTTCGCCGGTTCTGGAACATCACGCTCCCGATGATCTCCCCGGTGCTGTTCTTCAACGTGCTCCTGGAGTCCATCCACGCCTTCCAGGTGTTCGGCTCCGCCTACGTCGTCTCCGACACCCGGTGCGGGCCCGCCGACGCCACGCTCGTCTACACCTGTTACCTCTACCAGAAGGGCTTCAAGGAGGCCCAGATGGGCTTCGCCTCCGCGATGGCCTGGACCCTGGTGGTCGCGGTGGGGCTGGTCACGGCGGTCCTGTTCTGGTCGCAGAAGAAGTGGGTGCACTACGAGGAGGCCGCCAAGTGAGCAGCGCCACCAACGAAGTCCTGCGGGGTGCGAGTCCGCGCAGGCGCACCGGTTCGATCGCCTGGCACGTCGGCGCGCTGGCAGTCCTCGCGGTCGTCCTGTACCCCGTGATCTGGGTGATCGGTGCCTCGTTCAAGCCGAGCAAGGACATCATCGCCAGCCTGGACCTGCTGCCGGCGAAGCCGGTCTGGGAGAACTTCTCCGGGCTCGCCGACGGCATCTCCGGGATCTCCATCAGCACCTTCTTCATGAACTCGCTGATGTACGCGGTCCTCGCGGTGGTCGGTGTCGTGGTCTCCAGCTCGCTGACCGCGTACGCCTTCGCCAAGATCGGTTTCGCCGGGCGGAACCTGCTCTTCACGCTGATGATCGGCACCCTGCTGCTGCCGTACCACGTCCTGCTCATCCCGCAGTACGTGCTCTTCCGCAACCTGGAGCTGGTCGACACCCTGGTGCCGCTGGTCGCGGGCAAGTTCCTGGCCACCGAGGCGTTCTTCGTCTTCCTGATGGTGCAGTTCATGCGCGGGCTGCCGCGCGAACTGGACGAGGCCGCCAAGCTCGACGGCTGCGGGCACCTGAGGACGTACTGGTCGATCGTGCTGCCGCTGTGCCGGCCCGCGATCATCACCAGCGCCATCTTCACCTTCATCAACGCGTGGAACGACTTCATGGGGCCGTTGATCTACCTCAACACCCCGGACAAGTACACCGTCTCGCTGGGGCTGATGATGTTCCGCGACCAGGAGGGCATCTCCAACTACGGCAGCATGATCGCCATGTCGCTGGTGGCGCTGGTGCCGGTCATCGCCTTCTTCATGGCCTTCCAGCGCTATCTGATCGACGGCATGGCGACGTCCGGACTGAAGGGGTGAGCATGGCCGGGGCACGTACGAAGCAGCGCAAGGAGTCCGTGTTCGGCGAGCGCTTCGCGGTCTTCGCCGAGTGCCTGCTGACCGGGGTCTGGATCGCCGTGGCGTGCCTCGGCCTGGTCACCTACCCCGCCGCATTCGCGGCAGGCTCCCGGCATCTGCGGCGGCGCACGTCCCACGAGGCGGGCGGCTGGCGGGAGTTCGTCTCGGACTTCCGGTCGGCCGCGCGCCGCGGCTGGGCCGTGGGGCTGGCGGGCTGGGCTGCGGCCGCGGCGGTCTGGGTGGACGTCCAGGCCGCGCGCAACGGGCTGCCCGGCGGCCCGGTCGTCGGGGCCGTCGGACTCTTCGCGCTGATCGGGCTGGTCGTGGCCCTGCTCCGGGCGGCGGCGGTCTGGGCGCCGGGCGACTCCTGGCGGGCCCTGCTCGCCGAGGTCGGCCGGCGCACCGTGCTCGATCCCGCCGGATCCTTTCTGATCACCGCCGGACTGGCCGTCGTGGCCCTGTCCGCCGCGTTCATCGCGCCGCTGGCGGTTCCCGTGCTGGGAGCCGTCGCGGCCGCGGCCGTCGCCGTGGAGGCGCGGTACCGGCACCGCTGAGCGGCGGTGTCCCGCACACCGGGTGGGCGTCCTCGGCGGCGCCGCACCTCTCTCTGTCATGCACCTGTCTATCCACTCGCACGGAAGGAACGGTCATGTCCCCCCTCCCTCGCAGGTCCCTCCTGAAAGCGGCCGCCCTCGCCGGAGCCGCCGCGCAGTTCAGCTGGGCCCTGGGCGCCAGTACGGCGCAGGCGGCACCCGGAGCAGCGGCCGCCGACGACGACCCCGTGACCCTGGACTGGCTGGAGGACGGCGCCCTCGGTGCCGCCCCCGGCTCGACCGTCGGCGTGCCCTGGCCGAAGGGCGCCTTCCAGGAGGACCAGACGTTCGCGCTGACGGACGCCGACGGCAAGGCCGTCCCCGTACAGACCTGGCCGCTCGCGTACTGGCCCGACGGTTCGCTGAAGTGGACCGCGCACGCGGTCAGCTCGGGCACCGGCAAGCTCACCCTCGCCGCGGGCACGCCCGCCGCCCCCGAGAAGAAGGTCACCGTCGACAGGAGCGGCGGCACCGTCGACGTGTCGACCGGTGTGATCACCGCGCGGATCGGCAAGTCCGGCGCGACCCTCATCAAGTCGGTCACCCGCGGCTCCACCGAGATCGCCAAGAACGGCCGGCTCGTGCTGATCCGCCAGCCCGAGATCGAGGACGAGGACCAGGGCACGGTCAAGACCGAGCGGTTCGAGGGCGCGATCTCCGAGGTCACCGTCGAGCAGGACGGGCCGGTCCGCGCGGTCGTCAGAATCGACGGCAAGCACCGCAAGGGCAACCGCAGTTGGCTGCCGTTCTCGATCCGCCTCTACTTCTACGCCGGCGCCGACTCCTTCCGCATGGTGCACACCGTCACCTTCGACGGCACCCAGGAGCCCGGCAAGGCGAGCGGCGACTTCATCCGCGGCCTCGGCGTCCGCTTCACCGTCCCGATGCGCGACGAGTCCTACGACCGCCACATCCGGATCGGCGGCGAGGGCACCGGCCTGCTCCGCGAGGCCGTCAAGGGCATCACCGGACTGCGCCGCGACCCCGGGGCAGCCGTGCAGGCCGCCCAGTACGAGGGCACCGAGCTGCCCGACCCGGCCACCTGGGACCAGCGCGTCACCACCCGCCTCCAGTACATCCCCGAATGGGGCGACTACACCCTCTCCCAGCTCTCCGCCGACGGCTTCACCCTGCGCAAGCGCACCAAGAAGGGCCACGGCTGGATCGGCGCGGGCGGCGGACGGCGGGCCAACGGCTTCGGCTACGTCGGCGGCGTGAGCGGCGGATTCTCCTTCGGCCTCAGGGACTTCTGGGAGAAGTTCCCCGCCCAGCTCGACATCCGCGACGCCCACACCGACGAGGCGGAGGTCACCCTCTGGCTCTGGTCGCCCGAGGCGCAGCCCATGGACCTGCGCTTCTACCACGACGGCATGGGCCAGGACACCTTCCCCGAGCAGCTCGAAGGCCTCAACATCACCTACGAGGACTACGAGCCAGGCTTCGGCACCCCCTACGGCATCGCCCGCACCTCCGAGTTCCTCTTCTGGGCCAACGAGTCGACGCCCGCCCCGACCGCCCTGGCCGAACAGGTCGAGGCCGTACGGGTGCTGCCCCAGCTCGCCGCGCCGCCCAAGCAGCTCATCAAGGCCGGCGTCTTCGGCCCCGGCCTGTACTCCGAGCCCGACCGCTCCACGCCCGCCAAGGCCAAGATCGAGGACCACCTCGACTTCCTCTTCACCTATTACAAGGACCAGGTGGAGATGCGCCGTTGGTACGGCTTCTGGGACTACGGCGACATCATGCACACCTACGACACCGTCCGGCACCAGTGGCGGTACGACATCGGCGGCTACGCCTGGGACAACTCCGAACTGTCGCCCGACCTCTGGCTCTGGTTCGCCTACCTGCGCTCCGGCCGCGCCGACATCTTCCGCTTCGCCGAGGCGATGACCCGCCACACCGGCGAGGTCGACGTCTACCACCTGGGCGAATGGGCGGGCCTCGGCACCCGGCACGGCGTGCAGCACTACGCCGACAGCGCCAAGCAGCAGCGCATCGCCAACACCACCTACCGGCGCTACTACTACTTCCTCACCGGTGACGAGCGGGTCGGCGACCTGATGCACGCCAACGTCGACTCCGACGAGACCTTCCTCGTCCTCGACCCCATCCGCAAGATCCGCACCGAGCCGTACACGCCCGACCGGCACGCCCTGTCGATCGGCTTCGGCACGGACTGGAGCGGACTGGTCTCCGCCTGGCTCACCGAGTGGGAGCGCAAGGGCCCCAAGTGGGAGAAGGCCAAGGCGCGGGTGCTGTCGACGATGGAGACCATCGCCGCCCAGCCCAACGGCTTCGTGCAGGGCACCGGGCTCTACGACCTGGACACCGGGAAGTTCGCCGTCGCCGCGACCCCGGTGGTCGGGGTCTCGCACCTGTCCGCCGTGTTCGGCCTCAACGAACTGTGCGCCGAGCTGATCGACCTCGTCGACATGCCCGCCTTCAACGAGGCGTACTTCGACTACTGCCGCTACTTCAACGCCACCAAGACCGAGCAGGCGGCCCGCTACGGCTCCAACTTCGGGACGCTGCTGCTCTTCCAGGGCCACTCGCGGCTCGACGCCTACGCGGCCGTCAAGACCGGGGACGAGAAGCTCGCCAAGCGGGCCTGGGAGAAGTTCTACAACTCCGACGGCTACAAGGAGTCCGCGCCCTGGAAGACGGAGGAGCTGAGCGGGCCGGCCACGCTGGTCGCGGGCAGCGAGGCGGCCTGGGTGTCCACCAACGACACCGCGCTCTACGGCCTCGCCGCCATCGAGAACCTGGCCCTGCTCGGCCACAGGATGCCGTAGCGACCGGCTAGTCCATCCTCCCCAGGGCATCCCGCACCCGTCGGACGTCTCTGATCCGCTGCTCGTACGTCGCGCCCAGTGCGAGCAGCAGGAGTCCGGCGAGTGCGGGCAGCGCCCAGCGGGGGAGTGCGTCGGTGACCTGGACGATGTACGGGGACAGTTCGTGCAGGGCGTCCAGGGCGAGCACCGCGCCGCCGAGCAGCAGCGGTGCCTGGAGCTGATGGCCGCCGCCCAGCAGGGTGAGCGACAGGGCCGCGAGGCCCAGCAGGAGGGGGCGCGTCCAGTGCGGGTCGGCCCAGGCCGCGAGCAGGCTCGGCAGCAGGGTCGCGGCCAGGCCCGGCCCGTACGCCGTCCAGGACGAGGTCCGCGGGTCGCGGCGCCTGCGCAGCGCGCCGACGAGCAGGGCCGGGATCGTCACCGGGAGCGTGTACAGCTCCGGCGTGGTGACCTCCCAGGCGGCCAGCCGGACCCAGGTGGCCAGGACCAGGAGGGCCGCCGAGACGTACCCGGCCCGGCGGCGGTCGGGCCGCAGCGCCGTGGCGCCGGTCAGCACCCCGCACAGGGCCAGGACGAGGGCCAGCATCGGCGGGTCGGTGACGGCGAGGCCCACGGCGAGCAGTCCCGCCGCCGCGCCGGTCACCTCGACCGCCACCCCCGCCGGGGCGCCGAGGCGCCCGGCGAGCAGCGCGGCGGCCGCCGGGACCACGAGGACCAGCGGCGCGGTGTGCTCCGGTGCCCAGTCGGCGGCGGCGCCGATCGCGCAGGCCAGCGCGGTGGCGTGGGCGAGCGTGACTGGGGCGGCCATGAGCGCCCGGTTCCGGGCGGCCATCGCGAAGAGCAGCGTCAGCGCCGTCAGTACGGTCAGCGTCGCGGACCTGGAGGCGAGGGCGAGGAGAACCGCGTGCGCGGCCGCCACCGGAGCGAGGGGCGCCGCCGCCGGGAAGCTCGGCGCCAGGACCAGTGCCGCGACCGCGCAGGACACCAACAGCCCTGCGGCGTAGGGGAGTTCCAGTACCGGCGGGAAGACGAACGCGGTCGCCGCGGCCAGGACCAGCGCCGCCGCCCGCGCTCCGGGGCGGGCGGTGACGGCGAGGACCGCGGCCACCGCGGCCAGCACCAGCGGAACCGTCTCCGCGTACGGCGGCCAGGGCACCTCGGCCGTCACCGCGGCCCGGGCGTCCGACGGCGCGCCCTCCCAGGGGCGGCCGAGCCAGGCGAGCGGACCCGTCAGGGTGACGGCGACGGTCTGCGCCGCCCACAGCACGGCCAGCGCCTGCACCCCGGCCGAGGCCCGGACCAGGCCCAGCCGGACCGGCTCGGGGACCCGCTCCACCCGCACCACCGCGAGCAGGGCGATGCCGCACAGCAGGTACACCGGGACCGTCCACACCCCGGGCAGCGCCACCCGCGGCACCGAGCCCGCGGCGGCGACCAGGAGCGCCCCGGCGAGCGGGGCCGCCACCGTCGCGGTGCGCCGGGCGGCCGTGAGGGCGATCAGCGCCGCCAGCAGGAGGAGCGCCGCCGCACGGGCGGCGGCGCCCGGACCGGTGGCCGCCCAGGACAGGCCCCCGGCCGTCAGCGCGCCCGCGGCGCCCGTCGTGTACGCCAGGACGGTCGCCGTTACCCGGACCGAACGGGCCGGTACCCGCAGGGCCACGCCCGTGTCGAGGGCGGCCGTCGCGAGGGCGGCGGCGGCATGTCCGTAGGGGCCCGCCTCGGCGGCGAACGCCCACAGTGTCAACGGGAGTTGGGCGGCGATCAGGGCGGCGGGCAGCGGCAGCCGCAGCCCGGCCGTGCGCGGCAGCAGCCCGTACGCCGTCCAGAGTCCGGCGAGCGCCGCCGTCGCGACCGTCGTGTAGCCGACGCCGTCCACCCCGCCGAGCGCGACCCGGTGCAGCGCGTAGGCGTCCAGCACCGTCAGCGCCAGACCCAGCCCCGCCACCGCCTCCGCCGTCGAGCGCAGGCCCCGCCGCAGCAGCGGCAGCGGTGCCGTCAGCGCGGCCACCGTGACCGCAGCCAGCACCGCCGACCGGCCCACGATGCCCAGGTGACCCCAGCCGACCAGGGTGAACGCCATCGCGGCGATGGTGAGCAGGGTGCCGCCGAGCACCAGCAGCACGTTCTGCACCCGCGGCGGGGAGGCCTCGGGGCGCGGCGGCGCGGCCGGCGCCGGCCGGGACGTCCGGAGGGTGGCGACCAGCCAGCCGCGGCGGGCGAGCAACTGCGAGCGGCGGGCGTCCAGTTGCCGCAGCTCCGCGTCGAGGAGCCGCAACTCCTCGGCGGGGGAGGGGATGTGCGTCATACCGAGGAGTGTGGTCGGCGTCACCCGCCGCGACATGAGTGCGCGTACTCAGGACGTACTCATCCTCGCCACGTCCGCGGATGCGCGGCCCGGCGCCGGTGGGCGGGCAGACTCCGGCCATGGACTGGTCGCACTACCGATTCGACAGCCGCTGGACCCTGCCCGCGCCGCCCGCCGCCGTCTACGCGGCCCTGGAGCACGCCGAGGACTACCCCCGCTGGTGGCCCCAGGTGCGCGAGGTGCGCCGCCTCGACGACACCTCCGGAGTGATCCACGTCCGCTCGGCCCTGCCGTACGGGCTGACCTTCACGGCGCGCGAGGCGCGGCGCGACCCGGCCGCCGGGGTGCTGGAGATCGCCCTCTCCGGGGACCTCGAAGGCTGGGCGCGCTGGACCGTCACCGCGCACGGCACCGGCAGCCTGGCCCGCTACGAGCAGGTCGTCGACGTGCGCAAGCCGCTGCTGCGCAGGCTCGCCGTGCCCGGCCGGCCCGCCTTCCGCGTCAACCACTGGCTGATGATGCGGGCCGGACGGCGCGGACTGCGCGCCCACTTGGAAGCGGTTTGAAGGAACGCCTCCCGGACCTGTATTGTTCAGTCCGTTCCCGGGCGATTAGCTCAGTGGGAGAGCGCTTCGTTCACACCGAAGAGGTCACTGGTTCGAACCCAGTATCGCCCACCGGGAAAAGCCGGTCCGTATCCGTACGGACCGGCTTTCTTCATGCCGCCGCCGGCAGGTCCGGGCGCAGGGGCCAGGCGGGATCCACCATCTCCTCCGTACCGCTGCGGGCGAACCAGGCCTGGAGCCCGCGCGCCTGCGCCGCGTGCCACACCGCCTGGAGCGTGTGCAGTTCGGCGGGCGACAGCCGTTCCAGCCGCGCCGCGAACCGGCGCCCCACCGCCCGCACGACCTCCAGCGAGGCCAGCGCGTCCGCGCCCGCGTCATGGGCGCCGTCCAGCGTGACGCCGTAGTGCGCGCACAGGTCGGTCAGCGTGCGCCGTCCCTTGCGGTACCGGTCGAGATGCTTGTCCAGGACCCTCGGATCGAGCACCAGCAGCGGTGCGCTCTCGAACCAGTGGTCCAGGGACGACGCCCGATGGCGGCGCAGCTCCCGGTCCAGCATCGTCAGGTCGAACGGCGCGTTCATCACCACCAACGGGCGTCCCGCGGTGGCCTGTTCGGCCAGTTCTCCGGCTATCTCGTGCATCACCGGCGCCGGCCAGCGGCCGTTGCGCTGAAGATGCTCCTCCGTCAGTCCGTGCACCGCCGTCGCCGCCTCCGGCACCGGCACGCCCGGGTTCACCAGCCACCGGGTCACCCGAGGCCGGCAGCCCGGGGCGTCCTGGACGACGACGGCCGCCGAAACGATTCGGTCGGTCTCGACGTCCACACCCGTGGTCTCCGTGTCGAATGCCGCCAGCGGGCCCTCATACCAGCTCGCCATACCTACACAACCCCTCGTTCACCCACGGCAGCTGACGCACCGTCCGCTGCCCGTTTGGTGATACCCGGGCTGTTTGCGCCGTACGCCGGTAGGAGACAACAGAGGTACGGGTATGTGCAGTTCAGCGGCCCGGAGTGGAACTCGTCGACGCCCCGGTGCGGGCAATTCATCTGGCTGGGAAGGCTGTTCGTCATGGCGATAGCGCAGCCCGAGCGGGGCGGGCTGCTGCCCGACCGTACGGGCCCCCGTCGCGGCACACTCGCCACCACCGCCTGTATGGAGACACTGCAGGTGGGCTATCTGCACGCGGTCGCGGCGGCGGCCGGCTGCTCGCTGTCCCAGCCTTTTCCCGACAACGGCATCGACTGGCACGTCAGCCACAGCGCGCCCGGCCACACCATCGACGACGAGGTCACCATCAAGGTGCAGCTCAAGGCCACCTACCAGATCCCGCCCAACCCGCCCGGCCGCACCTTCTCCTTCACGCTGGACAACGACCACCTGCGCAAGCTCGCCCGCACCCCGGTCTCGGTGCACAAGATCCTCGTGGTGATGCTGGTCCCGCGCGCGCAGGACGACTGGCTGCGCGCCAGCCACGACCGCCTCGACCTCAGGCACTGCTGCTACTGGGTCAACCTCGCCGGCCACCCGGTCACCGGGCGCACCCGGACCACCGTGCGCGTCCCGACCGCACGCATCTTCGACGACCGCGCGCTGTGCGAGATCATGACGCGGGTCGGGACCGGAGGCAGACCATGACGCACCGCCCGGTCGAAGGGCCCCTCAGGCCGGTCCGGCCGCACCCCGTCGACGCCGCCTGGCACCGGCCCCCCGAGCCCGGCCAGGTCGACCCCGCGGTGCTCGGCGCCCTGCTGCGCCGGCACGGCTGGCAGCGCCGCGGCGGCGCCCCCGGGCGGTACGGCCGCTGGACCCCGCCCGGCCCCGGCGGCGGCGGAACCAGCCTGCTCGTCCCCGAGAACCACGCCTTCCCCGACTGCGAGGACCTCCTCGGCGAGGCCCTCCTCGCCCTGTCACGCAGCGCCACTCCCTCGGCGCGCGAGGTGCTGGTCTCCCTCGCCGTGCCCAGCGACGAGATCCGCTGGTGGCGGGACGTCCCCGCCGGACCCGGCGGCAGCGCGTCCTGGACGGTGGAGGAGCAGCTGCGCGCCGCCGTCCGCCAGACCCTGCTCGCCGCCGCCCTCGCCACCCGCGCGCGGGCCGGCTACCACGGTGCCCGGCACCGCCGCCCCGCCGCCGCGCTGCTGGAGAACGTCCTGGTGGGCTCACCGGACGGCGGCCGCGGCCTGACCGCCTTCGTGCCCGTCGCCGGCGGCCGCCCCCTCGCCGTACGCCTGCACCAGGCGCTGTACGCGGTCCGCGAGGCCATCGACTACCGGCGCGCCACCGGCGGGATGGACGCCTTCGACGGCGCCGTCGAGGCCGGCGTCAGCCGGGAGCTGACCGAGGCCCTGGTCGCCCTGGTCCGCGGCACCGAGGGCGCCCGGGTCGCCGTCGAGTGGGCGCCCGCCGCCGGGGTCCCGGACGGCTGCTCCGCCGGCGCGGAGGCGGTCGAGTTCTCCCCGGGCGACCTGCCCGTGCTGCGCGAGGCGGGATCCCGCTATCTGCGCGCCGAGCCCTCCGTGCCGGTGCGCGTCACCGGCGCCGTGGTGCGGATGCGCAGGTCGGGGCCGCGCGGCGAGGGCACGGTACGGCTGCGGGTGCTGGCCGGCGCCGAGATCCCGTACGTCCGGCTCTCGCTGGACGAGGACGCCTACCGTGTCGCCGGCCACGCGCACCTCGTCGGGCTGCCGGTGAAGGTGCACGGGCGGCTGGAGAGCCGGGGCGGCTTCCGCAAGCTCACCGGGGTCCACGGCGTCGTACCCGTGCAGGTCGACGAGGCGGAGCGGGACCGGCTGATGAAGTCGCTCCAGGAGACCGCCGAGCTGACGGCCTTCTTCGAGGAGACCGCCGGAGGGGAATGATTTCGCCTCCGGCGGGTGGGGGTCGGTACGATCCCTCAATGCGCGCGCTCCCGGTATGGCGCCGCACCCCACCTGCAGTCAGGAGAGACCGGTGTCAGACGTCCGTGTGATCATCCAACGCGATTCCGAGCGGGAAGAGCGCGTGGTGACGACGGGGACTACGGCCGCCGAGCTCTTCGCAGGCGAGCGTTCGATCATCGCCGCGCGTGTGGGCGGCGAGCTGAAGGACCTGTCGTACGTCCCCGCCGACGGCGAGGAGGTCGAGGGCGTCGAGATCGCCTCCGAGGACGGCCTCAACATCCTGCGGCACTCCACCGCGCATGTGATGGCCCAGGCCGTGCAGGAGCTCTTCCCCGAGGCCAAGCTGGGCATCGGCCCGCCGGTGAAGGACGGCTTCTACTACGACTTCGACGTCGAGAAGCCGTTCACGCCCGAGGATCTCAAGGCCGTCGAGAAGAAGATGCAGGAGATCCAGAAGCGCGGGCAGAGGTTCGCCCGCCGCGTCGTCACCGACGAGGCCGCCCGCGAGGAGCTCGCGGACGAGCCCTACAAGCTGGAGCTGATCGGCCTCAAGGGCTCCGCCTCCAGCGACGACGGCGCGGACGTCGAGGTCGGCGCCGGCGAGCTGACGATCTACGACAACCTGGACGCCAAGACCGGCGAGCTGTGCTGGAAGGACCTCTGCCGCGGTCCGCACCTGCCCTCCACCCGCCTGATCCCGGCGTTCAAGCTGATGCGCAACGCGGCCGCCTACTGGCGCGGCAGCGAGAAGAACCCGATGCTCCAGCGCATCTACGGCACCGCCTGGCCGTCGAAGGACGAGCTGAAGGCGTACCTCGACTTCCTCGCCGAGGCCGAGAAGCGCGACCACCGCAAGCTGGGCAACGAACTCGACCTGTTCTCCATCCCGGAGCAGATCGGCTCCGGCCTCGCCGTCTTCCACCCCAAGGGCGGCATCGTCCGCCGGGTCATGGAGGACTACTCGCGCCGCCGGCACGAGGAGGAGGGCTACGAGTTCGTCTACACCCCGCACGCCACGAAGGGGAAGCTCTTCGAGACGTCCGGGCACCTGGACTGGTACGCCGACGGCATGTACCCGCCCATGCAGCTCGACGAGGGCGTGGACTACTACCTCAAGCCCATGAACTGCCCGATGCACAACCTGATCTTCGACGCGCGCGGCCGGTCCTACCGCGAACTGCCGCTGCGCATGTTCGAGTTCGGCACCGTGTACCGGTACGAGAAGTCCGGCGTCGTGCACGGCCTGACCCGCGCGCGCGGCTTCACCCAGGACGACGCGCACATCTACTGCACCCGTGAGCAGATGTCGGAGGAGCTCGACAAGACGCTCACCTTCGTCCTCGGGCTGCTGCGCGACTACGGTCTGACCGACTTCTACCTGGAGCTGTCCACCAAGGACCCGGAGAAGTTCGTCGGCTCCGACGAGGTCTGGGAGGAGGCGACCGAGACGCTGCGCGAGGTCGCCGAGAAGCAGGGCCTGCCCCTGGTCCCGGACCCGGGCGGCGCCGCGTTCTACGGCCCGAAGATCTCCGTGCAGGCCAAGGACGCCATCGGCCGCACCTGGCAGATGTCGACGATCCAGCTCGACTTCAACCTCCCGGAGCGCTTCGACCTGGAGTACACCTCCGCGGACGGCACCAAGCAGCGCCCGGTCATGATCCACCGCGCCCTGTTCGGCTCCATCGAGCGGTTCTTCGCGGTCCTGCTGGAGCACTACGCGGGTGCCTTCCCGGCCTGGCTGGCGCCGGTGCAGGCGATCGGCATCCCGATCGGCGACGGTCACGTGGACCATCTGCAGAAGTTCGCGGCCGCCGCGAAGCGCAAGGGTCTGCGGGTCGAGGTGGACTCCTCCTCCGACCGCATGCAGAAGAAGATCCGCAACGCCCAGAAGCAGAAGGTGCCCTTCATGGTCATCGCGGGCGACGAGGACCTGGCGAACAACGCCGTCTCCTTCCGCTACCGCGACGGCTCGCAGGAGAACGGCATCCCCTTCGACGAGGCGATCGAGAAGATCCACAAGGTCGTCGAGGAGCGGGCGCAGGTCTGATCCGGCATCGCGCGCGGGGCCCCCGGCAGGCTTCAGGCCTCCGGGGGCCTCTTGTCGCTCTCACGGGCGAAGATCTGCAGCAGCCACGAGGAGAACGAGCCCGTCACCGCGCCGAGCAGGGCCAGCCCGCCCGCCATCATCGCCATCGCGATCGCCCGCCCGCCCGTGGTCACGGGCACGATGTCGCCGTAGCCGACCGTGCTGAGCGTCGCGGCGGCCCACCACACCGCGTCCCCGAACGACGTCATGTCCGCCCCGGGGGCCCCGCGCTCCAGCTGGTAGACGGCGAGGGCTCCGGCGAACCCGAGCAGCAGCGTCGACAGACCCGCGTAGGAGATCACCCGCGCGTGCAGGGAGAGCCGCGGCTCCCCCTGGCGGCGCTGGATGACGTCGTAGAGCGGCACGATCCGCAGCGGCCGCAGCAGCGGCAGGAGGACCACCACCGTGTGCAGGAAGTGGGCCCTGACGAACCGCGGGAAGCGCTGCCCGCTCAGGCGCCAGCGCACCACGTAGTCCACGCCGAACAGCAGCCACAGCGCCAGCATCGTCCAGCCGCACACGTCCTTCCAGAAGGTGGGCATGCTCACGGCAAGAACGCGAGCGGCATAGGCGGCCAGGAAGAGCAGCGAGGCCAGGAAGAGCGGGATCTCGGTGCGCTGCTCCCAGCGGGCAGCGGGGCTGTCGTCGTCCACCGGCCCAGCTTGGCCGGTGCGGGCCCCGAGGCCGCCCCGGCGACACGCCCCGAACGGGCGAAGCCATATGCTGCACTGCATGAAGAGTGAGCCGGAGCAGCAGATCGGAGTGGGGACGCAGGACGCGTTCCAGCGTCTGTGGACCCCCCATCGGATGGCCTACATCCAGGGCGAGAACAAGCCGACCGGCCCAGGCGCCGACGACGGCTGTCCCTTCTGCTCGATCCCGGCCAAATCCGACGAGGACGGCCTGGTCGTCCGGCGCGGCGAGCACGTCTACACGGTGCTGAACCTGTACCCGTACAACGGCGGCCACCTGATGGTCGTGCCCTACCGTCACGTCGCGGACTACACCGACCTCACCGAGCTCGAGACCGTCGAGCTCGCGGCCCTGACCAAGCAGGCGATGACGGCGCTGCGCACCGCGTCCGGGGCGCACGGCTTCAACATCGGCATGAACCAGGGCACGGTGGCGGGGGCGGGCATCGCGGCCCATCTGCACCAGCACGTCGTTCCGCGCTGGGGCGGCGACACCAACTTCATGCCGGTCGTCGGCCACACGAAGGTGCTGCCGCAACTGCTGGCCGACACCCGGAAGATGCTCGCGGAGGCCTGGCCGGCGAGCGCCTGAGGCCCGGTCCGCCGTACGGACCCGGCCGGACCGGCGCCGTCCTACGCGTCGTAGACGTCGGCCTTGCGCGGCGAGGGGTCCTGCACCTGGGTGCTGAGGAACGCCGAGCGGGCGCCGAACTTCTCGGTGTCCACGCCGTTCTCCGCCAGCACCTTGAGCGCCGCCGCGTGCACCACCCGCAGCACCGGCGTCGCCGCCCGCAGCGCGTCGTCGGCCATGAACCGGTGCCGCCACGGCTTGTCGGCCCAGGCGTGCCGCAGCCCGAACGGCTCCGGCAGGCTCAGGGTGCCGCCGAGCCAGTTCAGCAGCGGCGGATACCAGCCCAGCGGCGCGCGGGCCGCGAGCCGGACCACCTCGTCGGTGCCGACCAGCGGCAGCTTGATCGTCCGGTTCTCCCAGGGCTTGAGGGACTTCTGGACCTCCTTGGTCGGCGCCGCCGACTTCGAGGTGAACAGGGAGTGCACCGGGCCGAGCGCGTGGCCGGTGACCTCGATGCGCAGCGTCTCGTGCAGCACGGTCACCGTGATCAGCATGGTGATGACCAACTGGCCGTCCCACAGCGTCCACTGGACGCCCAGGTAGTGCCGGTTGCCCGCGCCGAACTGCTGCTTGTTGCAGATCTCCTGTATGGCGTGCTGCTTGAACTGGTACGCCTCGATGTCGGTTCCGTCGGGACGGGAGACCGCCTTGGCGTTCTCACCGACCGGGGTGACGATCCAGTGCCGGATCGAGGGCGTGGGGAATCCGCCGGTGTTCAGCGGCCCGCGGGCCAGCATCTTCAGCTGGTCGTGGATGGAACGTATGACGTCCCAGCTGCGGAACGGATGGATCTCCCGCTGCGGATCGGCCGGCGCCAGGTCCTCGGCCAGCTGCCAGCTGCCCCAGCGGGTGCCCATGCCGAGGATGCCCTTGGGCCCGGCGTAGAAGACGGAGTTGGACTGCTGCTCGGCGCTCAGCTTGGCCAGGGCCTGGCGGAGCTGCTCTGCCGCGTTCTCACCGGGAGCGCTCGGCACGGCCTCGGGGACCTTGGCGCCGACACTGCTGCCCGCGAGCAGGCCGTCCCAGCGCTCGCGCAGGTCCTTGGCGGTGCGCTCGCAGATCTGCTTGGCCAGGAACCAGCCGACGACCGGCATGACGACCGCCGCGCGCGCGTACCAGGCCCAGAAGCCGGTGAACGGCATCCGCACCAGGAAGATCACGGCGAGCGCGCCGACCGCGACGAGGAGCGCGGTGGCGAGCGCGCCGGCCCGCTTGTCCTCGCGCTTGGCCATGGTGGTGCGCAGCTGGAAGACGAGCAGCCAGATCAGCAGTCCGGGCAGGAACAGCACCCCGCACAGGACCATGACCACGGTCAGCCGGTTGTCCCGCTCCTTGCGGATGTTGTTGGCCGCCAGGCAGTGCTCCACGACCGCCTGCGGCTCGGCGCCGAAGGACTGGATGAGCGGCCCCCGGCTCGGGCCGACCATGCGGTCCACGACCGCGCGGGAGAACGCCTCGCCGAGGTTCGGCCTGAACAGCTTGACCTTGCCCGCCTTGACGGACGACTCGTGCCACTCGCTGTTGGCGTCGAGTATCTTCTCCACCTCGGTGTCGCGGTAGGCCGCGGAGGCCAGGGCGAACGTCGCCGCCTGCCCCTCGTCGCCCGTGCGCGGCACCTGGGGTCCGAAGATGTCCCCGTAACCGCCGTCAACGGCCATTCCCGCCCCCGATCGCCGCCCACTGTCGTACTGCGGCCTTCCCGACTTCCTTACCCGGCACACCTGTTGATCAGGTGATCAGCGTATCCGCAGCCGCCGGTGCTTCGTCGGCGGACGGCCGAAGCCGCCCGCCGACGGGAGGGGAGCGCCCCGCAAGTACCCCCCTGGCGGGGCCCGTTCGGCACCGCCCGGCCTCAACCAGGCCGAAAACTAGGCCGAATCCCGCAGCTCCTCCCGGATCCGCTCGGCGACCTGGGCCGGCATCGGCTCGTGCCGCGCGTAGGAGCGGTTGAACCGGGCCGTGCCGTGGGACAGCGAGCGCAGGTCCACGGCGTACCGCCCGATCTCGATCTCCGGCACCTCCGCGCGGATCAGCGTCCGCCCGCCCGCCGTCTGCTCGGTGCCCAGCACCCGGCCCCGCCGCCCGGACAGGTCGCTCATCACCGAACCCACGTACTCGTCGCCGACCAGCACCGTCACCTCGGCCACCGGCTCCAGCAGGTGGATCCTGGCGTCGGCCGCCGCCTCCCGCAGCGCCAGCGCCCCCGCCGTCTGGAACGCGGCGTCGGAGGAGTCCACCGAGTGGGCCTTGCCGTCCAGGAGCGTGATCCGTACGTCGATGAGCGGATGCCCGGCCGCGACGCCCCGGGCGGCCTGGGCCCTGACCCCCTTCTCCACGGACGGGATGAACTGCCGCGGCACCGCCCCGCCGACCACCTTGTCGACGAACTCGATGCCCGAGCCGCCCGGCAGGGGTTCCACCTCGATCTCGCAGATGGCGTACTGGCCGTGCCCGCCGGACTGCTTGACGTGCCGGCCGCGCCCGCCGGCGGGCCCGGCGAACGTCTCCCGCAGCGAGACCCGGTGCGGCACGACGTCGACCTGCACGCCGTAGCGGCTGCGCAGCCGCTCCAGGGCGACGTCCGCGTGCGCCTCGCCGAGGCACCACAGGACGACCTGGTGGGTGTCCTGGTTCTGCTCCAGCCGCATCGTGGGGTCCTCGGCGACCAGCCGGGACAGCCCCTGGGAGAGCTTGTCCTCGTCCGCCTTGCTGTGCGCCTGGATGGCGAGCGGCAGCAGCGGGTCGGGCATCTCCCACGGCTCCATCAGCAGCGGGTCGTCCTTGGCGGAGAGCGTGTCGCCGGTCTCCGCGCGGCTCAGCTTCGCCACGCACGCCAGATCGCCCGCGATGCAGTGCGACAGGGCCCGCTGCTGCTTGCCGAACGGCCCCGAAAGGGCGCCGATCCGCTCGTCGACGTCGTGGTCCTCGTGCCCCCGGTCGGCGAGCCCGTGGCCCGAGACATGGACCGTCGCGTCCGGGCGCAGGGTGCCGGAGAAGACCCGGACCAGCGAGATCCGGCCGACATAGGGGTCGGACGCCGTCTTCACCACCTCGGCGACGAGCGGTCCGCCGGGATCGCACGGCTTCAGCTCGCGCGGCTCGCCGGCGACGGTCGTCACCCGGGGCACCGCGCGCTCCAGCGGCGTCGGGAAGCCGCCCGTGACCAGCTCCAGCAGCTCGATCGTGCCGAGACCCTGCCGGGCGCCCTCGGCCGCGGGCGCGGCGGCCAGCACGGGGAAGAAGACCCCGCGCGCCACGGCCCGCTCCAGATCCTCGATGAGCGTCTTGACGTCGACCTGCTCGCCGCCGAGGTAGCGGTCCATCAGGGTCTCGTCCTCGCTCTCGGCGATGATCCCCTCGATCAGCCGGTTGCGGGCCTCCTCGATCCCGGGCAGCCGGTCCTCACCGGGGTCCGACTCCACGCGCTCCCCGGAGGAGTAGTCGAACAGCTTCCGCGACAGCAGCCCGACCAGGCCGGTCACGGGCGCGTGCCCGTCCGGCGCCTGCGGACCGTGCAGCGGCAGGTAGAGCGGCAGCACCGCGTCGGGATCGTCGGCGCCGAACGCCTCGGCGCAGATCCGGGTCATGTCCTCGTAGCCGGCGCGCGCCGACTCCAGGTGCGTGACCACGATGGCGCGCGGCATGCCGACCGCCGCGCACTCCTCCCACACCATGCGGGTCGAGCCGTCCACGCCGTCCGAGGCGGAGACGACGAAGAGGGCCGCGTCCGCTGCTCGCAGACCGGCCCTCAGTTCCCCCACGAAGTCGGCGTACCCGGGGGTGTCCAGAAGATTGATCTTGATGCCGTCCCATTCGACCGGCACCAGGGAGAGCTGTACCGACCGGTGCTGCCGGTGCTCGATGTCGTCGTAGTCCGAGACGGTGCCGCCGTCCTCCACACGGCCCGCCCGGTTCACCGCCCCCGCTGTCAGCGCGAGAGCTTCCACCAGTGTCGTCTTGCCCGAACCGCTGTGGCCGACCAGCACCACATTCCGTACGGACGCGGGGTGGTCGGCCGCTGTAGCCCTGCCGGCGGCCCCGGGGTGTGCGTTCGCCTTGTCGCCCATGGCCTTGCCTCCCGTGCACGGTGAGGTCTTCAGTGGGCGCGGGCCTGCCCGTCCTCCCGCACTGACGGCCAGGAGGTGCCCCGGCGACGGCGGCTCCGGTGACGCCCGCGGTCCTTCGAGCTTTCCACTCCGGTCACGGTGCGTCCATACGGCGGACGCGATCGCGGCGGCCGGTGCCGGGCCCGCCGTGATCCGACGCCCGGCCGCCGCCCACGCGCGCGCGTGGCTACGATGGGCCAGCCGGTGGCCAGCAGGGGCCGCGCGGCCACACCGAACCTCGGGAAGGCCATGCTGAACAAGTACGCGCGTGCATTCTTCACGCGTGTCCTCACACCGTTCGCCGCGTTCTTGATCCGGCGGGGCGTGAGCCCCGACACGGTCACGCTGATCGGCACAGCCGGCGTGATGGCGGGCGCGCTGGTCTTCTACCCGCAGGGCGAGTTCTTCTGGGGCACGGTCGTGATCACGCTCTTCGTGTTCTCCGACCTCGTCGACGGCAACATGGCACGCCAGCTGGGCCGCTCCAGCCGGTGGGGCGCCTTCCTGGACTCCACGCTCGACCGGGTCGCCGACGGCGCGATCTTCGGTGGCTTCGCCCTCTGGTACGCCGGGGGCGGCGACGACCTGGTCCTGTGCGCCGTCTCCATCTTCTGCCTGGCCAGCGGCCAGGTGGTGTCGTACACCAAGGCCCGGGGCGAGTCGATCGGGCTGCCGGTCGCCGTCAACGGCCTGGTCGAGCGCGCCGAGCGCCTGGTGATCTCCCTGGTCGCGGCCGGCCTCGCCGGTCTGCACGACTTCGGCGTGCCCGGGATCCAGTACCTGCTGCCCGTCGCCTTGTGGATCGTCGCCGTCGGCAGCCTGGTCACGCTGATCCAGCGGGTCGTCACCGTACGCCGGGAGTCCGCGGAGGCGGACGCGGCGGCCGCGCCCGAGGACGCTCCGCAGGGGAGCGAGGCGGCGAAATGAGCGCCCAGGAACGGCTGACCGACGCGCTGTACGGCCTGGGCTGGAGCACCGTCAAGAAGCTTCCCGAGCCGGTCGCGGTGCGCCTGGGCCGGTCCATCGCCGACCTCGCCTGGAAGCGGCGCGGCAAGGGCGTGCGGCGGCTGGAGAGCAACTACGCGCGCGTGGTGCCGGACGCGAGCCCGGAACGCCTCGCGGAACTCTCCCGCGCCGGCATGCGCTCCTACCTGCGCTACTGGATGGAGTCCTTCCGGCTGCCGGCGTGGAGCGCGGACCGGGTCAGGACCGGGTTCGACCCCAAGGACGTGCACTACCTGACCGAGGGACTGGCGAGCGGCAAGGGCGTCATCCTGGCGCTGCCGCACCTCGGCAACTGGGACCTGGCCGGCGCGTGGGTGACCACCAAGCTTCAGACGCCGTTCACCACGGTCGCCGAGCGCCTGAAGCCGGAGACGCTGTACGACCGGTTCGTCGCCTACCGCGAGGGCCTCGGCATGGAGGTGCTGCCGCACAGCGGCGGCACGGCCTTCGGCACGCTGGCCCGGCGGCTGCGCGACGGCGGCCTGGTCTGCCTGGTCGCCGACCGCGACCTGTCCGCCTCCG
Organism: Streptomyces sp. NPDC048002; assembly: GCF_040653275.1. Taxonomy (NCBI): domain Bacteria; kingdom Bacillati; phylum Actinomycetota; class Actinomycetes; order Kitasatosporales; family Streptomycetaceae; genus Streptomyces; species Streptomyces sp. NPDC048002. Next base: position 32,475 of record NZ_JBEZNL010000046.1, read on the forward strand.
GCGTCGAGGTCGAGTTCTTCGGCGAGACGGCCCGGATGCCCGCGGGGCCCGCGCTGCTCGCCCAGCAGACCGGCGCCCTGCTGCTGCCGGTCACCCTCTGGTACGACGACTCCCCGGTCATGCGGGGACGGGTGCATCCCCCGGTCGAGGTGCCCGAGTCAGGTACCCGGGCCGAGAAGACGTCCGTCATGACACAGGCGGTGGCCGACGCCTTCGCCACGGGGATCGCCGAGCATCCGGAGGACTGGCACATGCTCCAGCGCTTGTGGGTCGCCGACCTGGAACCCGGGAAGGGCCCGTCGTGAGAATCGGCATCGTCTGCCCGTACTCCTGGGACGTGCCGGGCGGCGTCCAGTTCCACATCCGTGACCTCGCCGAGTACTTCATCCGCCTCGGCCACGAGGTCTCGGTGCTCGCCCCCGCCGACGACGACACCCCGCTGCCGCCGTACGTCGTCTCGGCCGGCCGCGCGGTCCCGGTGCCCTACAACGGCTCGGTGGCCCGGCTGAACTTCGGGTTCCTCTCGGCCGCGCGCGTACGGCGCTGGCTGCACGACGGCGCCTTCGACGTCGTCCACATCCACGAGCCGTCCTCGCCGTCGCTCGGCCTGCTGACCTGCTGGGCCGCGCAGGGCCCGCTGGTCGCCACCTTCCACACCTCCAACCCGCGCTCCAAGGCGATGATCGCCGCGTACTCGATCCTCCAGGCAGCCCTGGAGAAGATCAGCGCGCGGATCGCGGTGAGCGAGTACGCCCGGCGGACCCTGGTGGAACACCTCGGCGGCGACGCCGTGGTCATCCCCAACGGCGTCGACGTCGACTTCTTCGCCAAGGCCGAGCCCAAGCCGGAGTGGCAGGGCGACACGATCGGCTTCATCGGCCGGATCGACGAACCCCGCAAGGGGCTGCCGGTCCTGATGAAGGCGCTGCCGAAGATCCTCGCCGCGCGGCCGCAGACCCGGCTGCTGGTCGCCGGGCGCGGTGACGCGGAGGAGGCGGTCGAGGACCTGCCCGCCGAGCTGCGCTCGCGCGTGGAGTTCCTCGGCATGGTCAGCGACGAGGACAAGGCCCGCTTCCTGCGCAGCGTCGACCTGTACGTCGCGCCCAACACCGGCGGCGAGAGCTTCGGGATCATCCTGGTCGAGGCGATGTCGGCCGGGGCGCCGGTGCTCGCTTCGGACCTGGACGCCTTCGCCCAGGTGCTGGACCAGGGCGCGGCGGGCGAACTCTTCGCGAACGAGGACGCGGGGGCGCTCGCCGAGGCGGCGGTACGGCTGCTGGAGGACCCGGCGCGGCGCGCGGAACTGCGGGAGCGGGGGAGCGCCCACGTCCGGCGGTTCGACTGGTCGACGGTCGGCGCGGACATCCTGTCGGTGTACGAGACGGTCACCGACGGCACGACCGCGGTGGCGGCCGACGAACGCACGACGGGCCTGAGGGCCCGCCTGGGCCTGGCCAGGGAGTGACCCCGCGCGCGGGGCGTGAGCGGGTGTGCCGGGCCCACGCGGGTGTGCTGACGCGTGTGCCGGGCCGCGCGGGCGTGCCGGGCCCGCGCGGAGCATGCCGGCACCGGTCCCCGTCCCGCGTCGATGCCGCGAGCCCGCTGCTTGCGCCCGCCTCCGGGCACGCGCGGCAGGCGAGGCCCGGTCCATCGGCCGCCCCCGGTGCGGGGGCGGTGGTGCCGCGCGGTCGGCCGGAGGGCACCGCCGGAACGCGCCAGGGCGCGCCGGGCCGGTCCCGCGGGCGCACGCGGGACACGGGTGCGCGCGGTCCGTGGGCCGGGGCTCGGTAACCTTGCCGCCCGTGACCGCAACCCTGATCTGGATCCTCGTCGCCCTGGTCGCGATCGGCCTGTATCTCAGCTGGACCGCGGGCCGGCTGGACCGGCTGCACGCCCGGATCGACGCCACCCGCGCCGGGCTGGACGCGCAGCTCCTGAGGCGTGCCTCGGTGGCCCAGGAACTCGCGACCTCCAACGTCCTCGACCCGGCCGCCTCGATCGTCCTGTACGAGGCGGCGCACGCCGCCCGGCAGGCCGAGGAGGAGCACCGGGAGGTCGCCGAGAGCGAACTGAGCCAGGCGCTCAGGGCGGTGTTCGCCGAGGCCCAGCAGGTCGAGGAGGTCCGCCGGGCGCCCGGCGGAGAGGCCGCAGCCAAGGAGCTGACCGAGGCGGTGCGCCGGGTGCCGATGGCCCGGCGCTTCCACAACGACGCCGTCCGGGCCGCCCGCGCGCTGCGCCGGCACCGCAAGGTGCGCTGGTTCCGGCTGGCCGGTCACGCGCCGTTCCCGATGGCCTTCGAGATGGACGACGAGGCCCCGCCGGCCCTGACCGACCGCGCGGCGTAACAGGGCCGAGGACCGGGCGCGGAGCCACCCGCGAGGGAAAACGATCCACCGCCTCACCATTGGCCCTTGCTGTGGACTGGTTCCTTCACGTTTCCTCGGTCCTGCAGAAACCCTCTTTTCACGTCAGTGAGGTCAATCCGTGTCCACCACCGAGAACCAGGCTCCCGCCACCGGCACCGCACGAGTCAAGCGCGGCATGGCCGAGCAGCTCAAGGGCGGCGTGATCATGGACGTGGTCAACGCCGAGCAGGCGAAGATCGCCGAGGACGCCGGCGCCGTGGCCGTCATGGCTCTGGAGCGGGTTCCCGCCGACATCCGCAAGGACGGCGGAGTCGCCCGGATGTCGGACCCGAACATGATCGAGGAGATCATCGAGGCGGTCTCCATCCCGGTGATGGCCAAGTCCCGCATCGGTCACTTCGTCGAGGCCCAGGTCCTGCAGTCCCTCGGTGTGGACTACATCGACGAGTCCGAGGTCCTCACCCCGGCCGACGAGGTCAACCACAGCGACAAGTTCGCGTTCACGACCCCCTTCGTCTGCGGCGCCACCAACCTGGGCGAGGCCCTGCGCCGTATCGCCGAGGGCGCCGCGATGATCCGCTCCAAGGGCGAGGCCGGCACCGGCAACGTCGTCGAGGCCGTCCGCCACCTGCGCCAGATCAAGAACGAGATCGCCAAGCTGCGCGGCTACGACAACAACGAGCTGTACGCCGCCGCCAAGGAGCTGCGCGCCCCGTACGAGCTGGTCAAGGAAGTCTCCGAGCTGGGCAAGCTCCCGGTGGTCCTGTTCTCCGCCGGTGGCGTCGCCACCCCCGCCGACGCCGCGCTGATGCGCCAGCTCGGCGCCGAGGGCGTCTTCGTCGGCTCGGGCATCTTCAAGTCCGGCGACCCGGCCAAGCGCGCCGCCGCCATCGTGAAGGCCACCACCTTCTACGACGACCCGAAGATCATCGCGGACGCCTCCCGCAACCTGGGCGAGGCCATGGTCGGCATCAACTGCGACACCCTCCCCGAGGCCGAGCGCTACGCCAACCGGGGCTGGTGATGACCTCTCCCGTGGTCGGAGTGCTCGCACTCCAGGGCGACGTACGGGAGCACCTCATCGCGCTGGCCGCGGCGGACGCCGTGGCCAGGCCGGTGCGGCGGCCCGATGAGCTCGCCGAGGTGGACGGCCTGGTGATCCCCGGCGGTGAGTCCACCACCATCTCCAAGCTGGCGGTCCTGTTCGGCGTCATGGAGCCGCTCCGTGCGCGCGTGGCGGCCGGGATGCCGGTCTACGGCACCTGCGCGGGCATGATCATGCTCGCCGACAAGATCCTCGACCCGCGCTCGGGCCAGGAGACCGTCGGCGGCATCGACATGATCGTGCGCCGCAACGCCTTCGGGCGCCAGAACGAGTCCTTCGAGGCCGCGCTCGACGTCAAGGGCGTTCCGGGCGATCCTGTGGAGGGCGTCTTCATCCGCGCCCCGTGGGTGGAGTCCGTCGGCGCCGAGACCGAGGTGCTCGCCGAGCACGACGGCCACATCGTCGCCGTCCGCCAGGGCAACGCGCTGGCCACGTCGTTCCACCCGGAACTGACCGGCGACCACCGCGTGCACGGCCTCTTCGTCGACATGGTGCGCGCCGCCCGGACGGCCGAGTCCTTGTAGGATCTCTGGCGTTCGTTGTTTGGATGGGTTACGCGAAGGAGACAGGCAGATGTCCGGCCACTCTAAATGGGCTACGACGAAGCACAAGAAGGCCGTGATCGACGCCAAGCGCGGCAAGCTCTTCGCGAAGCTGATCAAGAACATCGAGGTCGCGGCCCGGATGGGCGGCGTCGACATCGAGGGCAACCCGACGCTCTACGACGCCATCCAGAAGGCCAAGAAGCAGTCGGTCCCCAACAAGAACATCGACTCCGCGGTCAAGCGCGGCGGCGGTCTCGAGGCCGGCGGCGCCGACTACGAGACGATCATGTACGAGGGCTACGGTCCCAACGGTGTCGCGGTGCTCATCGAGTGCCTCACCGACAACCGCAACCGCGCCGCCTCCGACGTCCGCGTCGCCATGACCCGCAACGGCGGCAACATGGCCGACCCGGGCTCGGTGTCGTACATGTTCAGCCGCAAGGGCGTGATCATCGTCCCCAAGGGCGAGCTGACCGAGGACGACGTCCTCACCGCCGTCCTGGAGGCCGGCGCCGAGGAGGTCAACGACCTCGGCGAGACCTTCGAGGTGATCAGCGAGGCCACCGACCTGGTCGCGGTCCGCACCGCGCTCCAGGAGGCCGGCATCGACTACGACTCCGCCGACTCCAGCTTCGTGCCGTCCGTCCAGGTCGAACTGGACGAGGAGGGCGCCAAGAAGATCTTCAAGCTGATCGACGCCCTGGAGGACAGCGACGACGTGCAGAACGTCTTCGCCAACTTCGACGTGAGCGACGAGGTCATGGAGAAGGTCGACGCGTAGCGCTGTCGCGCACTGAGCGACTTCGGCGGGCCGGTGGGACACACCCCACCGGCCCGCCGCCGTTGTCGGTGGCGGCCGATAGCCTGCACGAACAGGCAGTCGAGAGGGAGGGGGCGCGGTGCGCGTACTGGGGGTGGACCCCGGACTGACCCGGTGCGGGGTCGGCGTCGTCGAAGGGGTCGCGGGCCGACCGCTGACGATGCTCGGCGTCGGGGTCGTCCGCACGCCCGCCGACGCAGAGCCGGCACAGCGCCTGGTCGCCGTCGAGCAGGGCATCGAGCAGTGGCTCGACGAGCACCGGCCCGAGTTCGTCGCCGTGGAGCGCGTCTTCAGCCAGCACAACGTCCGCACGGTGATGGGCACCGCCCAGGCCAGCGCCGTCGCCATGCTCTGCGCGGCCCGCCGCGGCATCCCCGTCGCCCTGCACACGCCCAGCGAGGTCAAGGCCGCCGTCACCGGCAGCGGCCGGGCCGACAAGGCGCAGGTCGGCGCCATGGTGACCCGGCTGCTCCGGCTCGGCGCGCCGCCGAAGCCCGCGGACGCCGCCGACGCCCTCGCCCTCGCCATCTGCCACATCTGGCGCGCCCCCGCGCAGAACCGCCTCCAGCAGGCCGTGGCCCTGCACACCACCCGAGCCTCGAAAGGCCGCACCGCATGATCGCCTTCGTGAGCGGCACGGTCGCCGCACTCGCCCCGGACGCCGCCGTCGTCGAGGTGGGCGGTGTCGGCATGGCCGTGCAGTGCACCCCGAACACGCTCTCCACCCTCCGCGTCGGCAGCCCCGCCAAGCTGGCGACCTCCCTGGTCGTGCGCGAGGACTCGCTGACCCTCTACGGCTTCACCGACGACGACGAGCGCCAGGTCTTCGTCCTGCTCCAGACGGCGAGCGGGGTCGGACCGCGGCTCGCCCAGGCGATGCTCGCCGTGCACACCCCGGACGCCCTGCGCCGTGCCGTCGCCACCGGCGACGAGAAGGCCCTCATGGCCGTCCCCGGCATCGGCAAGAAGGGCGCGCAGAAGCTGCTGCTGGAACTGAAGGACCGGCTCGGCGAGCCCCTCGGCGCCCCCGCGGTCGGCGCCCCGGTCAGCCAGGGCTGGCGCGACCAGCTGCACGCCGCCCTGATCGGCCTGGGGTACGCCACCCGCGAGGCCGACGAGGCCGTGACCGCCGTGGCGCCGCAGGCGGAGGCCGCCGAGGGCACCCCGCAGGTGGGGCAGCTGCTCAAGGCGGCCCTGCAGACACTGAACCGAGCCCGCTGACCCCGAGAGCCCGAGGCACACCACATGAACTGGGACGACACGACCGACACCCCCGCCGACGAGCGGCTGGTGGGTTCTGTCGCCGACCGTGAGGACCAGGCCGTCGAGGCGGCGCTGCGCCCCAAGGACCTGGGCGAGTTCATCGGACAGGAGAAGGTCCGCGAACAGCTCGACCTGGTCCTGCGCGCCGCACGCGCGCGCGGCGCCACCGCCGACCACGTCCTGCTCTCCGGCGCCCCCGGCCTCGGCAAGACGACCCTGTCGATGATCATCGCCGCGGAGATGGGCGCCCCCATCCGCATCACCTCCGGCCCCGCCATCCAGCACGCCGGCGACCTCGCCGCGATCCTCTCCTCGCTCCAGGAGGGCGAGGTCCTCTTCCTCGACGAGATCCACCGCATGTCCCGGCCCGCCGAGGAGATGCTCTACATGGCGATGGAGGACTTCCGGGTCGACGTGATCGTCGGCAAGGGCCCCGGCGCCACCGCCATCCCGCTGGAACTGCCGCCCTTCACCCTGGTCGGCGCCACCACCCGCGCGGGACTGCTGCCGCCCCCGCTGCGCGACCGCTTCGGCTTCACCGCCCACATGGAGTTCTACGAGCCGGCCGAGCTGGAGCGCGTCGTCCACCGCTCCGCGCACCTCCTCGACGTCGAGATCGACGCGTCCGGCGCCGCCGAGATCGCCGGCCGCTCCCGCGGCACGCCCCGCATCGCCAACCGGCTGCTGCGCCGCGTCCGGGACTACGCGCAGGTCAAGGCGGACGGCAGGATCACCGAGGAGATCGCCGCCGCCGCCCTCGCGGTCTACGAGGTCGACGCCCGGGGCCTGGACCGGCTGGACCGGGCCGTGCTCCAGGCCCTGCTCAAGCTCTTCGGCGGCGGACCCGTCGGCCTGTCCACCCTCGCCGTCGCGGTGGGGGAGGAGCGCGAGACCGTGGAGGAGGTCGCGGAACCCTTCCTGGTCCGGGAGGGGCTGCTGGCCCGCACCCCGCGCGGCCGGGTCGCCACCCCGGCGGCCTGGGCCCACCTCGGTCTCACCCCGCCCGGCTCGCAGACCGCGTCAAACGGACAAGGAGACCTGTTCGGGACGTGAGGACGCCTGACCGGGGGCGCGACGGCGCGGGCATTGGCCGGGTCAGGAACCTCGGTGCCATGCTGAGCGTTGTTCCTTGCACGCGGACTCGCTTAGACTCCGCCGATGCCGCCGTTGTCGGCGGCATGCATACCCCCAACCATCAGGCCGCTCACCCCGCGGTCGTGTGAAGGAAGTTCCGACCCGTGAGTCTCGTGACCCTCCTCCCGTTCATCGTGCTCATCGGGGCCATGTTCCTGATGACCCGGTCGGCCAAGAAGAAGCAGCAGCAGGCCGTCGACATGCGGAACCAGATGCAGCCCGGTTCCGGCGTACGCACCATCGGGGGCATGTATGCCACGGTCAAGGAGGTCAACGAGGACACCGTCCTCCTCGACGCCGGCCCGGGCGTCGACCTGCTCTTCGCCAAGAACTCCATCGGTGCCGTCCTCTCCGACGACGAGTACAACCGCATCGTCCACGGCATCGAGCACGACCTGAAGGCCGACGCCGACGCCGTTCCCGACGACGCCTCCTCCCTCACCGAGTCCGAGGACGCCGACGCCGCCTCCGCCTCCGACGAGAAGGTCGACCTCGGCAAGAAGGACGAGGAGCCCGCCGACGACGTCGCGGCCGCCGAGGCGAAGGCCGACAGCGAGCCGAAGAAGACCGACGGCGGCACGGACGCGAAGTAGCCGCCTCCCGGGGCGCGCGGGTCCGGCCCGCGCGCCGCGGGACAGGTGTGGCTCTCGCACGGGATCCCGACTACACGGCATGGCCGTCGGCGCCGACCCGGCGACAGACGGCCCGAGAGGGAGTACGAGAAGGTGGCAGCACCTAAGAAGGGCCGGAACGCGAGCGCCCAGAGCAGGCCGGGGCGCTCGCTGGCCCTCATTCTGATCGCCATGGTGGCGCTCACCGGGGGAATGTTCCTCTCCGGGCACACCACTCCGCGTCTGGGCATCGACCTGGCCGGCGGTACGAGCATCACGCTGCGCGCGGAGGCCGAGCCAGGCCAGGAATCGGCGATCAACAAGACCAACATGGACACCGCCGTCGACATCATGGAGCGGCGCGTCAACGGTCTTGGTGTCTCCGAGGCGGAGGTCCAGACCCAGGGCGACCGCAACATCATCGTCAACATTCCCAAGGGCACCAACTCCAAGGAAGCCCGGGACCAGGTCGGCACCACCGCCAAGCTGTACTTCCGCCCGGTCATCGCCACCGAGGTCGTGGGCGCCGCCGCGACGACCAGCCCGTCCCCGAGCGCCTCCGACGGCGCGACGGACGAGGCCACGGACAAGGCGACCGACAAGGCGACCTCCTCCTCGTCCCCCTCGGCGTCGACCACGCCGTCGGCGACCTCCACGACCCAGGGCCGCGCGGTCACCGACGCCCTGAAGGCCGACCCCTCCGCGTCGGCGAGCGCCACCGCCGAGGCCGACGCCTCGCCGTCGGCCAGCGCCTCCGGCTCCGCGGACACCAGCAAGCTCGAAGCGCAGTACGCGGCCCTGGACTGCACCGACGAGGCGGTCCGCGCCAAGGCCGGTGACGGCGCCAAGCCCGAGGACTCCACCGTCGCCTGCGGTCAGAACGCGGGCGGCCAGTGGCAGAAGTACATCCTCGGTCCGGCCGAGGTCGACGGCACGGACGTGAAGGAGGCCGACGCGGTCCTCAACACCCAGACCGCCGCCGGCTGGACCGTGACCATGGAGTTCACCGGTGAGGGCCGCAAGAAGTTCGGCGACATCACCGGCCAGCTGGCGCAGAACCAGTCGCCGCAGAACCAGTTCGCCATCGTCCTGGACAACGAGGTCGTCTCCGACCCGTCCGTCAGCCAGGCGCTGACCGGCGGCAACGCCGAGATCTCCGGCAACTTCAACCAGGAGTCCGCGCAGTCGCTGGCCAACATGCTGTCGTACGGCGCGCTGCCGTTGTCGTTCAGTGAGGACAGCGTCACCACGGTGACCGCCGCCCTCGGCGGCGAGCAACTGCACGCCGGTCTGATCGCCGGTGCCATCGGCCTCGCGCTGGTCGTGATCTACCTGGTGGTCTACTACCGCGGCCTGTCCATGATCGCGGTGGCCTCGCTGCTGGTCTCGGCCGCCCTCACCTACGTGATCATGTCGTTGCTCGGCCCGGCCATCGGCTTCGCGCTGAACCTGCCGGCCGTCTGCGGCGCCATCGTCGCCATCGGCATCACAGCGGACTCGTTCATCGTGTACTTCGAACGGGTCCGGGACGAGATCCGCGAGGGCCGCTCGCTGCGTCCCTCCGTCGAGCGGGCCTGGCCGCGTGCCCGGCGCACCATCCTGGTCTCCGACTTCGTGTCGTTCCTGGCCGCCGCGGTGCTGTTCGTCGTCACCGTCGGCAAGGTCCAGGGCTTCGCGTTCACGCTCGGCCTGACCACCGTGCTCGACGTCGTCGTCGTGTTCCTCTTCACCAAGCCGCTCCTGACAATCCTCGCGCGCACGAAGTTCTTCGGCGGCGGACACCCGTGGTCCGGTGTCGACCCCAAGCGCCTGGGTGCCAAGCCGCCCCTGCGCCGTTCGCGCCGTCCCTCCGCCCCCGTCGAGACGAAGGAGGCGTGAGATGTCGAAGCTCGGAAATCTCGGCGCCCGACTGCACCGCGGCGAGGTCGGCTACGACTTCGTCGGCAACCGCAAGCTCTGGTACGGCCTGTCCATCCTGATCACCATCACGGCGATCGTGGGCCTCGCGGTGCGCGGCCTGAACATGGGCATCGAGTTCCAGGGCGGCGCGGTCTTCACCACCCCGAAGACCTCCGTCTCCGTCTCCCAGGCGCAGGAGTACGCGGAAGAGGCCTCCGGCCACGACGCGATCGTCCAGCAGCTCGGCGACGGCAAGCTCCGCATCCAGGTCTCCGGCATCGACACCACCCAGGCCGACAAGGTCTCGGCGGAGCTGGCCAAGGACCTCAAGGTCGACGAGAACGACGTCACCGGCGAGCTGGTCGGCCCCAGCTGGGGTGAGCAGATCGCCAACAAGGCGTGGCAGGGACTGGGGATCTTCCTGGTCCTGGTGGTGATCTACCTGGCCATCGCCTTCGAATGGCGCATGGCGATCGCCGCGTTCGTGGCGCTGATCCACGACATCACCATCACGGTCGGCATCTACGCCCTGGTGGGCTTCGAGGTCACACCGGGCACGGTGATCGGTCTGCTGACCATCCTCGGTTACTCGTTGTACGACACCGTGGTGGTCTTCGACAGCCTCAAGGAACAGACGAAGGACATCACCAAGCAGAACCGCTGGACCTACAGCGAGATCGCCAACCGGTCGATCAACAGCACGCTGGTGCGGTCCATCAACACCACGGTGGTCGCGCTGCTGCCGGTGGCCGGTCTGCTGTTCATCGGTGGCGGCTTCCTCGGCGCCGGCATGCTGAACGACATCTCGCTGTCGCTGTTCGTCGGCCTCGCGGCCGGCGCGTACTCCTCGATCTTCATCGCCACGCCGCTCGTCGCCGATCTCAAGGAGCTCGAGCCGCAGATGAAGGCCCTCAAGAAGCGGGTGCTCGCCCGGCGTGCGGCGGCCGCCGCCAAGGGCGAGCCGCTCGACACCGTGCCGGTGGTCGAGGAGTACGAGGACGGGCCGGAGGACGCGGCCCCCGCCGTCGTCGGACCGCGCAACCAGCCCGCCTCGCGCAGCCGCGGCCGTGGCCGTCCCTCGGGGAAGCGCCGATGACCGGCATCGAGGAGCTGCTGCTCAGCCGTATCCGTGACGTGGCGGACTACCCGGAGCCGGGTGTGATGTTCAAGGACATCACCCCGCTCCTGGCGGACCCGTCGGCGTTCACCGCGCTCACCGACGCCCTCGCCGAGGTCGCCGGCCGCACCGGCGCCACCAAGGTCGTCGGCCTGGAGGCCCGCGGCTTCATCCTGGGCGCCCCGGTGGCCGTCCGCGCCGGACTGGGCTTCATCCCGGTGCGCAAGGCGGGCAAGCTGCCCGGAGCCACCCTCAGCCAGGCCTACGACCTGGAGTACGGCTCCGCGGAGATCGAGGTGCACGCCGAGGACCTCTCGGCCGGCGACCGCGTCCTGGTCGTCGACGACGTCCTCGCCACCGGCGGCACCGCCGAGGCGTCGATCCAGCTCATCCGCCGGGCCGGTGCCGAGGTGGCGGGCCTGGCCGTGCTGATGGAGCTGGGCTTCCTCGGCGGCCGCGACCGCCTCGCGGGACCCCTCGCCGGCGCCCCGCTGGAGGCCCTGCTCAAGATCTGAGCGACGCACGGACCTGGGGCGCGCACCTCCCGCAAGGGAGCTGCGCGCCCCAGGTGCGAGCGCGGCAGGACACCTCCCAGGAAGCGGCAGGACACCTCCCAGGAATCCGTGGTCCGCCCCCCGTGTTTCTCCCGTGTACGGGCCTCACGACGGCCTGCAGGCGATCCTGACGCGCAGGATCGCTACCATGGGGTCTCCGGAGCCTGACCGGGGGACCCGGATCGCGCACGAGGAGCCCTCTTGCCAGACGAGGCCCAGCACCTGACCGCCGCCAAGCCCGACGCCGCCTCGGGCCCCGCGGCCAAGCCCGCGCCGAACACGTCGAGCACCAAGAACGACGCCGGTGGGCCGGTCGAGCACGCCCAGTCCGCGCCCGTAGGCAAGACGGCCGAGCAGGCCCGCCCCAAGCCGGCCCCGCCCGAGCGCTCCGAGACGCCCGCGGTCCGTCCGAACACCGGCCAGCCGCCCCGCTCCGGCTCCTCCAACCGCGTCCGCGCCCGCCTCGCCCGCCTCGGCGTGCAGCGCTCCAACCCGTACAACCCGGTGCTGGAGCCGCTGCTGCGGATCGTGCGCAGCAACGACCCGAAGATCGAGACGGCCACGCTCCGCCAGATCGAGAAGGCCTACCAGGTCGCCGAGCGCTGGCACCGCGGCCAGAAGCGCAAGAGCGGCGACCCGTACATCACCCACCCGCTCGCGGTGACGACGATCCTCGCCGAGCTGGGCATGGATCCGGCCACCCTCATGGCGGGCCTGCTGCACGACACGGTCGAGGACACCGAGTACGGCCTGGACCAGCTCCGCCGGGACTTCGGCGACTCCGTCGCGCTGCTCGTCGACGGCGTGACCAAGCTGGACAAGGTCAAGTTCGGCGAGGCAGCGCAGGCCGAGACCGTGCGCAAGATGGTCGTCGCCATGGCCAAGGACCCCCGGGTCCTGGTCATCAAGCTCGCCGACCGCCTGCACAACATGCGCACCATGCGTTACCTCAAGCGCGAGAAGCAGGAGAAGAAGGCGCGCGAGACCCTGGAGATCTACGCGCCGCTCGCCCACCGCCTGGGCATGAACACCATCAAGTGGGAGCTGGAGGACCTCGCCTTCGCGATCCTCTACCCCAAGATGTACGACGAGATCGTCCGGCTGGTGGCCGAAAGGGCACCCAAGCGCGACGAGTACCTGGCCATAGTGACCGACGAGGTCCAGCAGGACCTGCGGGCCGCCCGCATCAAGGCCACCGTCACCGGCCGCCCCAAGCACTACTACAGCGTCTACCAGAAGATGATCGTCCGCGGCCGTGACTTCGCGGAGATCTACGACCTGGTGGGCATCCGCGTCCTGGTGGACACCGTCCGCGACTGCTACGCGGCGCTGGGCACCGTCCACGCCCGCTGGAACCCGGTTCCGGGGCGGTTCAAGGACTACATCGCGATGCCCAAGTTCAACATGTACCAGTCGCTGCACACGACGGTCATCGGCCCCAACGGCAAGCCGGTCGAGCTCCAGATCCGCACCTTCGACATGCACCGCCGCGCGGAGTACGGCATCGCCGCGCACTGGAAGTACAAGCAGGAGGCCGTCGCCGGCGCCTCCAAGGTGCGCACCGACGTGCCCAAGGCCGGCAAGGGCAAGGACGACCACCTCAACGACATGGCGTGGCTGCGCCAGCTGCTGGACTGGCAGAAGGAGACCGAGGACCCGGGCGAGTTCCTGGAGTCCCTGCGCTTCGACCTCTCCCGCAACGAGGTCTTCGTCTTCACGCCCAAGGGCGATGTCATAGCGCTGCCGGCCGGGGCCACCCCCGTCGACTTCGCCTACGCGGTCCACACCGAGGTCGGACACCGGACCATAGGAGCCCGGGTCAACGGACGGCTGGTGCCGCTGGAGTCCACCCTGGACAACGGCGACCTGGTGGAGGTCTTCACCTCCAAGGCGACCGGCGCGGGACCCTCCCGGGACTGGCTGGGCTTCGTCAAGTCGCCGCGCGCCCGCAACAAGATCCGGGCCTGGTTCTCCAAGGAGCGCCGGGACGAGGCGATCGAGCAGGGCAAGGACGCCATCGCCCGCGCGATGCGCAAGCAGAACCTGCCCATCCAGCGCATCCTGACCGGCGACTCCCTCGTCACGCTCGCGCACGAGATGCGCTACCCCGACATCTCCTCGCTGTACGCGGCGATCGGCGAGGGCCATGTGGCCGCGCAGAACGTCGTGCAGAAGCTGGTGCAGGCCCTCGGCGGCGAGGAGGCGGCCACCGAGGAGATCGACGAGGCGGTCCCGCCGGCCCGCGGCCGCAGCCGTAAGCGCCGCAGCAGCCAGGACCCCGGTGTCGTGGTCAAGGGCGTCGACGACGTCTGGGTCAAGCTCGCCCGCTGCTGTACGCCCGTGCCCGGCGACCCGATCATCGGGTTCGTCACCCGGGGCAGTGGCGTATCGGTTCACCGCAGTGACTGCGTCAACGTCGAATCACTGTCCCGCGAGCCCGAGCGGATCCTCGACGTCGAGTGGGCGCCCACCCAGTCCTCGGTCTTCCTGGTCGCCATCCAGGTCGAGGCGCTGGACCGCTCCCGGCTGCTCTCCGACGTCACCCGCGTCCTGTCCGACCAGCACGTCAACATCCTCTCCGCGGCCGTGCAGACCTCCCGCGACCGGGTCGCCACCTCCCGGTTCACCTTCGAGATGGGCGACCCCAAGCACCTCGGGCACGTCCTGAAGGCGGTCAGGGGCGTCGAGGGCGTCTACGACGTCTACCGGGTCACCTCGGCACGCAGCCGCTCGTAGCGGCCGCACGAATCACGGACCACGGACAACGACGAAGGGGCTCCCCGTGCGGGGGAGCCCCTTCCTCGTGCGTGCGGTGGCGTCAGCCGCCGAACTCCTGCAGACCCTTCAGCGCCTGGTCCAGCAGGGCCTGGCGGCCCGCCAGCTCACGCTCCAGCTTGTCGGCGCGGGCGTTGTTGCCCTGGGCGCGCGCCGTCTCGATCTGACCGCGGAGCTTGTCCACGGCGGCCTGGAGCTGACCGGTGAGACCCTCGGCACGCGCGCGTGCCTCCGGGTTGGTCCGGCGCCACTCGGCCTCCTCGGCCTCCTGGATGGCCCGCTCGACGGCGTGCATCCGGCCCTCGACCTTCGGCCGGGCGTCCCGCGGGACGTGGCCGATGGCCTCCCAGCGCTCGTTGACCGAGCGGAACGCGGCGCGCGCCGCCTTGAGGTCCGTCACCGGGAGGATCTTCTCGGCCTCGTGGGCCAGCTCCTCCTTCAGCTTGAGGTTCTCGGACTGCTCGGCGTCCCGCTCGGCGAAGACCGAGCTGCGCGCGGCGAAGAAGACGTCCTGGGCGCCGCGGAAGCGGTTCCACAGGTCGTCCTCGTGCTCGCGCTGGGCACGGCCGGCCGCCTTCCAGTCCGCCATCAGCTCGCGGTAACGGGCCGCCGTCGGACCCCAGTCCGTCGACCCGGACAGCGCCTCGGCCTCGGAGACCAGCCGCTCCTTGGTCCGGCGGGCCTCCTCGCGCTGCGCGTCCAGCGCCGCGAAGTGCGCCTTGCGCCGCTTGGAGAACGCCGAGCGCGCGTGCGAGAAGCGGTGCCACAGCTCGTCGTCCGACTTGCGGTCGAGCCGGGGCAGACCCTTCCAGGTGTCCACCAGCGCGCGCAGCCGCTCACCGGCCGCCCGCCACTGGTCGGACTGGGCCAGCTCCTCCGCCTCGGTGACCAGCGCCTCCTTGGAGTGCCGGGCCTCGTCGGACTGCTTGGCGCGCTGCTGCTTGCGCTCCTCGCGGCGCTTGTCGACGGTCTCCACGAGCGTGTCCAGCCGCGTCCGCAGCGCGGCCAGGTCACCGACCGCGTGATGGGCGTCGACCTGTTCGCGAATGTGGTCGATCGCGGTCTGGGCGTCCTTCGCGGACAGGTCGGTGGTCTTCACTCGCTTCTCGAGGAGGCCGATCTCGACCACCAGGCCCTCGTACTTGCGCTCGAAATAGGCCAGCGCCTCCTCGGGGGAGCCTGCCTGCCAGGAACCGACGACCTGCTCGCCCTCGGCCGTACGCACGTACACGGTCCCCGTCTCGTCGACGCGGCCCCACGGGTCGCTGCTCACAGCGCCTCCTCCACATGATGCCTGCGCAGGGCTTGTGCGCCCCCGGCATCGTCCACAGTTTCGTCACGGCCAACATAGGCGACCGGCGGGTTGCCTGTCCGCATCCCGCGCGACCGAAATTTCGCAGTTGACGGGTCAGGATTTGGTGACGGTCGCCTTGTTGATCACCACGGTCGCGTTCGGTGCCGTGTTGCCCGTCGTGGGGTCCGCGGCCTGCGCTCCGGCGGCGGACAGCTTCTTCAGAACCTTCATACCGGCCTCGGACACCGTGCCGAACGGGGTGTAGTTCGCCGGCAGCGGACTGTCCTGGTAGACGAGGAAGAACTGGCTGCCGCCGGAGTCCTTGCCCTCGCCGGTCTGGGCGTTGTACTGGTTCGCCATCGCGACGGTGCCCGCCGGGTAGACGTCGCCCTTGACGCTCTTGTCCTTGAGGTTCTCGTCCGGGATGGTGTAGCCCGGTCCGCCGGTGCCGGTGCCCGTCGGGTCGCCGCACTGGAGCACCCAGATACCGGCGTCGGTCAGCCGGTGGCACTTGGTGTGGTCCAGGTAGCCCTTGTTCAGCAGGAAGTTGAACGAGTTCACCGTGCGCGGGGCGGCCGACGCCTTGAGAGCTATGTCCATCTCGCCGCAGGTCGTCGACAGCGTCATCGTGTAGTCGGCGGACTTGTCGATGGTCATGGCCGGTTCCTTCTTCCAGCTCATGGTCTCGACCTTGCCCGCGGCCGCCTTCTCGCACGGGTCCGGGGCCTTGCTGGTCGGGGCGGCGCTCGGGGTGACCTCGGCGCCCGCGTTGGCCTTGCCGTCGTCCCCGTCGAAGGCGCCCGCGGTGTAGAGCCCGAGGCTACCGATGAGGACCACGCCCACCGAGGACGCGATCACCGCGTTGCGGGTGCGGGACTTGCGCCGCGCGTCCGTGCGCCGCTGCTGCTGTCGCAAGAACTTCTCCCGGGCGAGCTGACGCCGCCGCTGCTCCTGGCTGACCACGGAGTTGTCTCCTCATGCGTCTCGTACGTCGACCGGTCCGCGTGCGCCGTCGGGTCGACCGTCTGCGTGTGCCCCGTACCGTATATGGGTTCGCTGAGGAATCGGCAGCGCCGGTAGGCTCTGACCTCAGGCGCAGCCCGCCGACTTGTCGCCCGAACCGACACAACGAAGGACGATCGTGCTCATTGCCGGGTTCCCCGCCGGGGCCTGGGGGACGAACTGTTATCTCGTCGCCCCCGCCGCCGGTGAGGAGTGCGTGATCATCGACCCCGGCCATCAGGCCGCCGCAGGCGTCGAGGAAGCGATCCGCAAGCATCGCCTCAAGCCCGTCGCCGTCGTCCTCACCCACGGCCACCTCGACCACGTGGCCTCGGTCGTCCCGGTGTGCGGCGCGCACGACGTGCCGGCCTGGATCCACCCCGAGGACCGCTACATGATGAGCGACCCCGAGCGGGCGCTCGGCCGGTCCATCGGCATGCCGCTGATGGGCGAGCTGACCGTGGGGGAGCCGGACGACGTCAAGGAGCTGAGCGACGGCGCGAGGCTGGAGCTGGCCGGTCTGGAGCTGACCGTGGCGCACGCCCCCGGCCATACCAAGGGGTCGGTGACCTTCGGTATGCCCGAGGCGGCGGACATCCCGCCGATCCTGTTCTCGGGCGACCTGCTGTTCGCCGGCTCCATCGGACGCACCGACCTGCCCGGCGGTGACATGGCCGAGATGCTCGACTCGCTGGCCCGCGTGGCCCTGCCGCTCGACGACTCGACCGTGGTGCTGTCCGGCCACGGCCCCCAGACGACCATCGGCCAGGAGCGCGCCACCAACCCGTATCTGCGGCAGGTGGCCTCCGGCCTCGGGAGCGCGGACGCTCCCCGACGAGGAATGTGACGAGACCTTCCGTGAGCACCTTCAAGGCCCCCAAGGGCACCTACGACCTCATCCCGCCGGACAGCGCCAAGTTCCTGGCGGTCCGTGAGGCCATCGCCGCCCCGCTGCGCACCTCCGGCTACGGCTACATCGAGACGCCCGGCTTCGAGAACGTGGAGCTGTTCGCCCGCGGCGTCGGCGAGTCCACCGACATCGTCACCAAGGAGATGTACGCCTTCGAGACCAAGGGCGGCGACCGGCTCGCTCTGCGTCCGGAGGGCACCGCCTCCGTGCTGCGCGCGGCGCTGGAGGCCAACCTGCACAAGGCCGGCAACCTCCCGGTCAAGCTCTGGTACTCCGGCTCGTACTACCGCTACGAGCGCCCCCAGAAGGGCCGTTACCGCCACTTCTCCCAGGTCGGTGCCGAGGCGATCGGCGCCGAGGACCCGGCGCTGGACGCCGAGCTGATCATCCTGGCCGACCAGGCGTACCGCTCCCTCGGTCTGCGGAACTTCCGCATCCTGCTCAACAGCCTGGGCGACAGGGAGTGCCGTCCGGTCTACCGCGCCGCCCTCCAGGACTTCCTGCGCGGCCTGGACCTCGACGAGGAGACCCTGAGCCGCGCGGAGATCAACCCGCTGCGCGTCCTCGACGACAAGCGCGAGGCGGTCCAGAAGCAGCTCACCGGCGCCCCGCTGCTGCGCGACTACCTGTGCGACGCCTGCAAGGCGTTCCACGAGGAGGTCCGCGAGCTGATCACGGCGGCGGGCGTCGCCTTCGAGGACGACCCCAAGCTGGTCCGCGGCCTGGACTACTACACCCGGACGACGTTCGAGTTCGTCCACGACGGCCTGGGGTCGCAGTCCGCGGTGGGCGGCGGCGGCCGCTACGACGGGCTGTCCGAGATGATCGGCGGCCCCGCCCTGCCCTCCGTCGGCTGGGCGCTCGGCGTCGACCGCACGGTCCTCGCCCTGGAGGCCGAGGGCGTGGAGCCGGACCTGCCCTCCACGACCAGCGTCTTCGCGGTGCCGCTCGGGGAGGAGGCCCGGCGGGTGCTGTTCGCGAAGGTCACCGAACTGCGCAAGGTCGGCATCGCCGCGGACTTCTCCTACGGTGCCAAGGGCCTGAAGGGCGCCATGAAGAACGCCAACCGCAGCGGTGCCCGCTACACCGTGGTGGCCGGTGAGCGCGACCTCGCCGAGGGCGTCGTGCAGCTGAAGGACATGGAGTCCGGCGAGCAGACCTCGATCGGCGTGAACGAGATCGTCGCCGAGCTGGAGTCGAGGCTCGGCTGACACCCCTTTCCTCGCGAAGGCGCCGGGTTCTCCCGGCGCCTTCGTCGTACGCCCGTCAACTCCGCGACCGCGGATTCGTCCCGCCGGATGATTCCGGCCGGACGCCCGCCCCGGAACTCGGCCGGAACCGAACGCTCAGGGGCCTGCGGGCGCCCGTCCTTATGTCCACCGAACGGTGGAAAGGCGCCCCGGTGCGGCACAATGGCCCCTGCTCGAAGAAGGTCCAACTCTCAAGCAGACGGAATCGGCGTGATGAGCAAGACGACAGTCAAGGACGTCTCCACCGAGCCCGAGCCGGAGCGCACCGTCGCGGCACCGCGCACCGAGGGCGGCAGCGTCGCCTTCGCGCTGATGCTGATGATCACCGGCGCGGCCGGGCTGCTCGCGGCCTGGGTCATCACGCTCGACAAGTTCAAACTGCTGGAGGCCAAGGTCGAGGGGAAGACCTTCGTCCCCGGGTGCAGCCTGAACCCCGTCGTCTCCTGCGGCAGCGTCATGGAGAGCGACCAGGCGTCCGCCTTCGGCTTCCCCAACCCGATGCTCGGCCTCGTCGCCTACGGCATCGTCATCTGCGTCGGCGTGAGCCTGCTGACCCGCGCCCGCTTCCCGCGCTGGTACTGGCTCACCTTCAACGCCGGCACCCTCTTCGGAGTCGGTTTCTGCACCTGGCTCCAGTTCCAGTCGCTGTACCGCATCGGCGCCCTGTGCCTGTGGTGCTCGCTGGCCTGGGTCGCGACGATCATCATGTTCTGGTACGTGACCTCCTTCAACGTGCGGCACGGCTTCCTGCCCGGCCCGCGCTGGCTGAAGAGCTTCTTCGGCGAGTTCACCTGGGTCCTCCCGGTGCTGCACATCGGGGTCATCGGCATCCTGATCATGACCCGCTGGTGGGACTTCTGGACCAGCTGACCGTGCCGGAGGCGTTGTCGGTGCGGTGATTTAGGGTTTCAGCGTGGAGCCCGACCTGTTCACCGCCGCAGCAGAAGAACGCCAGGAGAAGGACCCGGCCGCCAGCCCCCTGGCCGTACGGATGCGTCCGCGCACCCTCGACGAGGTGGTGGGCCAGCGGCACCTGCTCAAGCCGGGCTCGCCCCTGCGCCGCCTGGTGGGCGAGTCGGGAGGCCCGGCCGGACCCTCCTCGGTGATCCTCTGGGGCCCGCCCGGCACCGGCAAGACGACCCTGGCGTACGTCGTCTCCAAGGCCACCGACAAGCGGTTCGTGGAGCTGTCCGCGATCACGGCGGGCGTCAAGGAGGTCCGCGCGGTCATCGACGGGGCGCGCCGCGCCTCCGGCGGCTTCGGCAAGGAGACCGTCCTCTTCCTCGACGAGATCCACCGCTTCAGCAAGGCCCAGCAGGACTCCCTGCTCCCCGCGGTGGAGAACCGCTGGGTGACGCTGATCGCGGCGACCACCGAGAACCCCTACTTCTCGATCATCTCCCCGCTGCTCTCCCGCTCGCTGCTGCTCACCCTCGAACCCCTCACCGACGACGACATCAGGGACCTGGTGCGGCGGGCACTGACCGACGAACGCGGTCTGAAGGGCGCCGTCACCCTGCCCGAGGACACCGAGGACCACCTGCTGCGGATCGCCGGCGGCGACGCCCGCCGCGCCCTCACGGCCCTGGAGGCCGCCGCGGGCGCCGCCCTGGACCTGGGCGAGAGCGCCGTCGCACTGGCGACGCTGGAGCAGACCGTCGACCGCGCGGCCGTGAAGTACGACCGCGACGGCGACCAGCACTACGACGTGGCCAGCGCCCTGATCAAGTCGATCCGCGGCTCCGACGTCGACGCGGCCCTGCACTACCTGGCCCGGATGATCGAGGCGGGCGAGGACCCCCGCTTCATCGCCCGCCGCCTGATGATCTCGGCCAGCGAGGACATCGGCCTCGCCGACCCGAACGCGCTGCCGATCGCGGTCGCCGCCGCCCAGGCCGTCGCCATGATCGGCTTCCCGGAGGCCGCCCTCACCCTGAGCCACGCCACCATCGCCCTGGCCCTCGCCCCGAAGTCCAACGCCGCCACCACCGCGATCGGCGCCGCCATGGAGGACGTCCGCAAGGGCCTGGCCGGACCCGTGCCGACGCATCTGCGCGACGGGCACTACAAGGGCGCGGCCAAGCTCGGTCACGCGCAGGGGTACGTCTACCCGCACGACCGGGCCGAGGGCATCGCCGAACAGCAGTACGCCCCGGATGCCCTCAAGGACCGCGAGTACTACACCCCGACCCGGCACGGTGCCGAGGCCCGGTACGCGGACGCGGTGGAGTGGACCAGGAAGCACCTCGGTCGCAGGCGGTCCTGAGCACCCTGTAAACTTCTCCGAAGTGCTGTGTCCCGTGCTGTCAGAACGGGACGGTCAGCCGGAGCCCCCGCCAGGGGGATCCAGGAGCGTCGCGCACCGATCGAATGGTGTCGCGGGCAGCCCACCACCACCCGTCGCAGGACGGAACCGGCCGGTGGGCCTCTCGCGTGCTGCACGTTGTGCCCAGACCAGGGAGCGGCTGCCCACCCCGTCCGCGAGGACGAGGAGGGTTTCCCCGGCTGCGGATGCGACCTCCCTCAACCCTGACGAGCCGAACACCGAGAAATGAGAGATCGTGGCGAACCAGTCCCGCCCCAAGGTCAAGAAGTCGCGTGCCCTCGGCATCGCGCTGACCCCGAAGGCCGTCAAGTACTTCGAGGCCCGTCCCTACCCGCCGGGTGAGCACGGCCGTGGCCGCAAGCAGAACTCGGACTACAAGGTCCGTCTGCTGGAGAAGCAGCGTCTGCGTGCGCAGTACGACGTGTCCGAGCGTCAGCTCGTCCGCGCCTACGAGCGTGCCTCCAAGGTTCAGGGCAAGACCGGTGAGGCCCTGATCATCGAGCTCGAGCGTCGTCTCGACGCCCTGGTCCTGCGTTCGGGCATCGCCCGCACCATCTACCAGGCCCGTCAGATGGTCGTGCACGGCCACATCGAGGTCAACGGCCAGAAGGTCGACAAGCCGTCGTTCCGCGTCCGTCCCGACGACGTCGTGATGGTCCGCGAGCGCAGCCGCGAGAAGACCCTCTTCTCCATCGCCCGTGAGGGCGGCTTCGCCCCCGAGGGCGAGACCCCGCGCTACCTCCAGGTGAACCTCAAGGCCCTGGCGTTCCGCCTGGACCGCGAGCCGAACCGCAAGGAGATCCCGGTGATCTGCGACGAGCAGCTCGTCGTCGAGTACTACGCCCGCTGATCATCCAGCAGCGGACGTAGCACCACCCGCGCGTCAGCCCGCCGTCTCCCCGCCCTTCCGGGTGGGCGAGGCGGCGGGTTCGTGCGTACCGGGGGACACCTCGCGGGACGTCATCCGGCCCCGCGGCGACGGCGGGCGCGGCGAGCGGGCGGGGCCACGCCCCAGCGCCCGCGCCACCGCCTCCTCCCGGCCGAGCAGGGATCCCGTCCGCACGCACGCCTCGTAGCGCTCGTCGCCCAGCCGCTCCCGGGCGCTCGCCTCGCACAGCTCGTGCGGGGCGTTGTAGTACGCCGAGCCGAACAGCGGCAGCCCCACCGAGGGCCACATCCGCCCCGCCGCCCCCTGCAGCACGGCCGCCTCCACGGCGTCCCCCTCGGCCACCGTCACCAGCGCCAGCAGCTCCACCGCGAGCACCGAGCCGAGCAGGTCGTGGAAGGAGTGCGCCCCGGCCAGGCAGTCCGCCAGCAACCGGCGGGCGTCGGCCTGATCCCCCTCCCGCCAGGCCGCGTACGCCAGCACGTACAGCGCGTACGACCGGGCCCAGCGCTCCCCGTGGTCCTCGCAGACCCGCCGCACGTCCTCGCACAGGCGCACCGCCTCGGCCAGATCGTCCTGGAAGGCCCGTGCCATCGCGAGTTCCACCTGGCCCATCAGGACGTTGCTGTTCAGCTCGCCGATCTCCTGATAGCCGGCCAGCGCCGAGCGCAGCAGCGTTTCGGCACCGGCCATGTCGTCGCTGACCAGCGCCAGACAGCCGGTGCGGTGCTCGGCGTAGGCCGCCGCGGTCCGGTTCGCCGTCAGCTCCGCCTCCTCGCGGCACTCGTGCAGCGCGGCCAGCGCGGCCACCGTGTCGCCCTGGAGGATCGCCACGTAGCCGAGCACCCACAGGGCCTTCAGCAGGGACGGATCGTGGCCGGAGTCGAGCCGGACCGCCTGGTCCAGCCAGTGCCGCCCCTCCGACAGCCGCCCGCAGCCGACCCAGTAGAACCACAGCGAGCCGGCCAGCAGCTGGCCCAGATGGGCCTCGTCCGGCTCGGACAGGCAGTGCTCCAGGGCGCCCCGCAGATTGGGCAGTTCCGCCTCCACCCGGGCGGCGACCTCGGCCTGCCGCGGCGAGAACCAGTCCAGTTCGCACCAGGTCACCAGGCCGAGATACCAGTCGCGGTGCCGCCGCCGCAGCCGCTCCGCGTCACCGGTGGCCGCGAGCCAGTCGGCGCCGTAGGCCCGGACCGTGTCGAGCATGCCGTACCGCACCCCCGAGGTGGTCTCCTCGCGGGAGACCACCGACTGCGCCAGCAGTTGGGAGAGCACGTCGAGGACGTCCTCGGCGGCCAGGCCGTGCCCGCCGCACACGTACTCCACGGCGTCCAGGTCGAAGCGTCCGGCGAACACCGACAGCCGCGCCCACAGCAACCGCTCCTCGGGCGTGCACAGTTCGTGGCTCCAGCCGATCGCCGTGCGCAGCGTGCGATGACGCGGGGGCGTGTCCCGGCCGGCTCCGGTCAGCAGCCGGAACCGGTCGTCGAGACGGGCCAGC
The DNA here is from genome assembly GCF_040653275.1 of Streptomyces sp. NPDC048002. Classification (NCBI taxonomy): domain Bacteria; kingdom Bacillati; phylum Actinomycetota; class Actinomycetes; order Kitasatosporales; family Streptomycetaceae; genus Streptomyces; species Streptomyces sp. NPDC048002. Next base: position 55,833 of record NZ_JBEZNL010000046.1, read on the forward strand.
AACTGGCCGGGGGAGAGCGCCCGGAGCCGCCCGGCCGCCAGCTCGACGGCGAGCGGGATGCCCTCCAGCCGCCGGCACAGCTCGCGCACGTCCGCGTCGTCCGCGACCGGCACCCCGAGCAGCGCGGCCCGGCAGACGAACAGCTCCACCGCCTCGTCCTCGGCCAGCGGCGCCAGCGGGAACAGCCGCTCGCCCGCCAGCGCGAGGGGTCTGCGGCCCGCCGCGAGCACCCGCAGTCCGGGCGCCCGGCCCAGCAGGTCGGCGACCAGGTCGGCGCACGACTCCACCACGTGCTCGAAGCCGTCGAGGAGCAGCAGCGTCCGCCGGTCGGCCAGCCGCTCGCGGAGCGTCTCGCGCGGCGTGCGCGCGGTGTGGTCGGTCAGGCCCAGCGCCGCCACCACCGCGTGATCGACGAACGCGGGATCACGCACCGGGGCCAGTTCCACCCGCCACACCCCGTCCGGGAACCCGGACCGCCCGGCGGCGTGCGCCGCGAGCCGTGACTTGCCCACCCCGCCGACGCCGGTCACCGTCACCAGCCGGGCCTCGCCGACCGCCTCGGCCAGCCCCGCCGTCTCGGCCGCGCGCCCCACGAACGAGTCGAGCTCCCAGGGCAGATTGCCGGTCACCGGGGTGTCCTCACGCTGTCGCTCCCGCATGGGACACGGAGCGTACTGAAGCGTATTCACTCCGTACAATCGCTTCGCGCAACTCGTGCGCGGGCGGGCGGTAATCCGGTACGGAGCCCCGCGCCCGGCGCGATAGGCTCGGTGCACTGTTTACTCAAGGTTTCGATGTCGCTGCACGTTTCAGAGAGCGGGTGCACACAGTGTCCGGTGGAGAGGTGGCCGGGATCCTGGTGGCCGTGTTCTGGGCGATCCTGGTCTCCTTCCTCGCCGTGGCACTGGTGAGGCTGGCCCAGACGCTCAGGGCGACCACCAAGCTCGTCGCGGACGTGACCGACCAGGCCGTCCCGCTCCTCGCGGACGCCTCCTCGGCGGTGCGGTCGGCGCAGACCCAGATCGACCGGGTCGACGCCATCGCCTCCGACGTCCAGGAGGTCACCTCCAACGCCTCCGCGCTGTCGACCACGGTGGCCTCCACCTTCGGCGGCCCCCTGGTCAAGGTCGCGGCCTTCGGCTACGGCGTGCGCCGGGCCATCGCGGGCCGCAAGGACGACGTGCCCGTCAGGGAACCCCGACGTACCGTGATCGTGGGCCGCACCGTTCCCGCCGCGCGGCGGAGCAAGCGGAAGAAGGGCTGATCCAGCGATGTTCCGCCGTAGCTTCTGGTTCACCACAGGTGTGGCCGCAGGTGTGTGGGCGACCACCAAGGTCAACCGCAAGCTCAAGCAGCTGACCCCCGAGCACCTCGCCACCCAGGCCGCCAACAAGGCACTTGAGGCGGGCAACCGCCTCAAGGACCGCGCGGTGGGCTTCGCGCTCGACGTCCGCGACAACATGGCCCAGCGGGAGGCCGAGCTGGAGGACGCGCTGGGCATCCAGGCGGACCCCGAACTCCCCGCCCCGCGGCGGCGCGCCGCGATCGAGAACCGCACCAAGCCGAAGTCGTACGTCATCGACGACAACACGACGTACTCGTACAACCGGAATGAGGACCACTGATGGAGTCGGCTGAGATCCGCCGCCGCTGGCTGAGCTTCTTCGAGGAGCGCGGGCACACCGTCGTCCCTTCGGCGTCGCTCATCGCGGACGACCCGACTCTGCTCCTCGTCCCCGCCGGCATGGTGCCCTTCAAGCCCTACTTCCTGGGCGAGGTCAAGCCGCCCTTCGACCGCGCCACCAGCGTGCAGAAGTGCGTCCGCACCCCGGACATCGAAGAGGTCGGCAAGACCACCCGGCACGGCACGTTCTTCCAGATGTGCGGCAACTTCTCCTTCGGCGACTACTTCAAGGAAGGCGCCATCAAGTACGCCTGGGAGCTGCTCACCAGCCCCCAGGACAAGGGCGGTTACGGCCTGGAGCCGGAGAAGCTCTGGATCACCGTCTACAAGGACGACGACGAGGCCGAGCGCATCTGGCACGAGGTCGTCGGTGTGCCCAAGGAGCGGATCCAGCGCCTGGGCATGAAGGACAACTACTGGTCCATGGGCGTCCCCGGCCCCTGCGGCCCCTGTTCCGAGATCAACTACGACCGCGGCCCCGAGTTCGGCGCCGAGGGCGGCCCCGCCGTCAACGACGAGCGGTACGTGGAGATCTGGAACCTCGTCTTCATGCAGTACGAGCGCGGCGAGGGCATCGGCAAGGACAACTTCGAGATCCTCGGCGAACTGCCGAGCAAGAACATCGACACCGGGCTCGGCCTGGAGCGGCTCGCCATGATTCTGCAGGGCGTGCAGAACATGTACGAGATCGACACCTCGATGGCCGTCATCGACAAGGCCACCGAGCTGACCGGTGTCGCCTACGGCGACGCCCACGGCTCGGACGTCTCCCTGCGCGTGGTCACCGACCACATGCGCACCTCGGTGATGCTCATCGGTGACGGTGTCACCCCCGGCAACGAGGGCCGCGGCTACGTCCTGCGCCGCATCATGCGCCGCGCCATCCGCAACATGCGCCTCCTCGGCGCCACCGGTCCGGTCGTCCAGGACCTGATCGACGTCGTGATCGGCATGATGGGCCAGCAGTACCCCGAGCTGATCACCGACCGCGAGCGGATCGAGAAGGTCGCCCTCGCCGAGGAGAACGCCTTCCTCAAGACGCTGAAGGCCGGCACCAACATCCTCGACACGGCCGTCTCCGACACCAAGGCCACGGGCTCCACCGTGCTCGCCGGCGACAAGGCCTTCCTGCTCCACGACACCTGGGGCTTCCCGATCGACCTCACCCTGGAGATGGCCGCCGAGCAGGGCCTGTCCGTGGACGAGGACGGCTTCCGGCGCCTGATGAAGGAGCAGCGGGAGCGTGCCAAGGCGGACGCCCAGGCCAAGAAGACCGGCCACGCCGGCGCGGGCGCCTACCGGGAGATCGCCGACAAGACCGGCGAGACCGAGTTCATCGGCTACGGCGACACCGAGGGCGAGTCGACGATCGTCGGCATCCTCGTCGACGGCGCCTCCTCGCCGGCCGCCACGGAGGGCGACGAGGTGGAGATCGTTCTCGACCGCACTCCGTTCTACGCCGAGGGCGGCGGCCAGATCGGCGACACCGGCCGGATCAAGGTCGACACCGGTGCCGTGATCGAGATCCGCGACTGCCAGAAGCCGGTCCCGGGCGTCTACGTCCACAAGGGCGTCGTCCAGGTCGGCGAGGTCACCGTCGGTGCCAAGGCCCACGCCTCCATCGACTCCCGCCGCCGCACGGCCATCGCCCGTGCCCACTCGGCCACCCACCTCACCCACCAGGCCCTGCGCGACGCGCTCGGCCCGACGGCCGCCCAGGCCGGTTCCGAGAACCAGCCGGGCCGCTTCCGCTTCGACTTCGGTTCCCCCTCCGCCGTTCCGACGGCCGTGATGACCGACGTCGAGCAGAAGATCAACGAGGTGCTCTCCCGCGACCTGGACGTGCACGCCGAGGTCATGGGCATCGACGAGGCCAAGAAGCAGGGCGCCATCGCCGAGTTCGGCGAGAAGTACGGCGAGCGCGTGCGCGTGGTGACCATCGGCGACTTCTCCAAGGAGCTGTGCGGCGGCACCCATGTGCACAACACCGCTCAGCTCGGCCTGGTCAAGCTGCTCGGCGAGTCGTCGATCGGCTCGGGCGTGCGCCGCATCGAAGCCCTCGTCGGCGTCGACGCCTACAACTTCCTCGCCCGCGAGCACACCGTCGTGGCCCAGCTCCAGGAGCTGATCAAGGGCCGCCCGGAGGAGCTCCCGGAGAAGGTCTCCGCCATGCTCGGCAAGCTGAAGGACGCCGAGAAGGAGATCGAGAAGTTCCGCGCCGAGAAGGTGCTCCAGGCCGCCGCCGGGCTCGCCGAGTCCGCGCAGGACGTACGCGGGATCGCCCTGGTGACCGGTCAGGTCCCGGACGGCACCACCGCCGACGACCTGCGCAAGCTCGTCCTCGACGTGCGGGGCCGCATCCAGGGCGGCCGGGCCGTCGTGGTGGCCCTGTTCACCGTGGCCGGCGGCAAGCCGCTGACGGTCATCGCCACCAACGAGGCCGCCCGCGAGCGCGGTCTGAAGGCCGGCGATCTGGTCCGCACGGCCGCCAAGACCCTCGGCGGCGGCGGTGGCGGCAAGCCGGACGTCGCCCAGGGCGGCGGCCAGAACCCGGCCGCCATCGGTGAGGCCGTGGCCGCCGTGGAGCGCCTGGTCGGGGAGACGGCCAAGTAATGCGCAGAGGACGTCGGCTCGCCATCGACGTCGGGGACGCCCGGATCGGGGTCGCCTCGTGCGACCCCGACGGGATCCTCGCCACCCCGGTGGAGACGGTCCCCGGCCGGGACGTCCCCGCGGCCCAGCGCCGGCTGAAGCTGCTGGTCGAGGAGTACGAGCCGATCGAGGTCGTCGTCGGACTCCCGCGCTCCCTCAAGGGGGGCGAGGGTCCGGCCGCGGTCAAGGTCCGCGGCTTCGCCCAGGAGCTCGCACAGGGCATCGCGCCCGTCCCGGTCCGGCTCGTGGACGAGAGAATGACCACGGTGACGGCCAGTCAGGGACTGCGCGCCTCGGGCGTGAAGTCGAAAAAGGGCAGATCGGTCATTGACCAGGCAGCCGCTGTGATCATCCTTCAGCAGGCCCTCGAATCCGAACGGGTGTCAGGTAAAGCCCCGGGTGAGGGCGTCGAAGTGGTCATCTGATCGCGATACGGTAACGTTCCGCGCGATGCGATGGTGTTCGAACAGCCACCGCACAAGTTGAGGCGGGACGGATGCCGGGCCGGACGCCGCGCGACCGCCGCCTCGCGGCTCTAGGGGATCGATGACTGAGTATGGCCGGGGCCAGGGCTCCGAACCGTGGCATCCCGAGGACCCGTACTACGGGGACGGTGGATGGGAGGGACAGCAGGCCCACGCGGGCCAGCAGTCCCCCTACGGCGGCCAGCCGCAGCACCACCCGCAGCAGCCGCAGCAGCCGCAGTACGGCGACTGGGGCACCGACCAGCAGGCCGGTTACGGTCAGCCCCAGCAGCAGTACCCGCACCAGTACGACCAGCAGCAGTACCCGCAGCAGGGGAACGAGCAGCACTACCCCCAGCAGCAGTACCCGCAGCAGGATCAACAGGGGTACGGCGACGGCGGCTGGGGCACGGGTACGCATACGCATGTGCAGTACACCGACCCCGTCGACCCGTACGGTCAGCAGGCCGGGGGGTACGGCCAGCCGCAGCCGGACTACTACGGCACGCCCGAGGCCTACCCACCGCCGCAGCCGCCCAATCGGCGGCAGCCGGAACCCGAGCCGGAACCCGACTGGGATCCGGGCCCCGACCAGGGGGAGCACGCCTTCTTCGCGGGGGGCGACGACGATGACGACGACTTCGACGACGAGTCGCAGGGCCGGCGCGGACGAGGCGACCGGGGCGACAGCGGTGAGCGTCGCGGCCGGGGCGGCAAGGGCAAGAAACGGCGCAGCGGCTGCGCCTGCCTGGTGGTCGCGCTCGTCTTCGGCGGCGGTGTCGCCGGCGTCGGATATTTCGGGTATCAGTTCTACCAGAATCGTTTCGGTGACGCCCCGGACTTCGCGGGCGGCGGCAACGGCGAGAAGGTCACCGTCGAGATCCCCAAGGGTGCGGGCGGCTATGTCATCGGCCAGGAGCTGAAGGCCAAGGGCGTCGTCAAGAGCGTGGACGCGTTCGTCGCCGCGCAGCAACAGCATCCGAAGGGCAACTCGATCCAGGCGGGCGTCTACACCCTGGAGCGGGAGATGTCGGCCGACAGCGTCATCGAGATGATGCTCAGCCCCGACAGCCAGAACAACCTGATCATCCCCGAGGGCACGCGCAACGTCCGCATCTACGAGATGATCGACACGCGTCTCGACCTCGACAAGGGCACCACGGCGGAGGTCGCCGAGGAGAAGGCGGACAGCCTCGGCCTGCCGGAGTGGGCGACGGGCCACAAGGACGTCAAGGACCCGCTGGAGGGCTTCCTCTACCCGTCCAGCTATCCGGTCGCCCAGGGGCAGAAGCCCGAGGCGGTCCTCAAGGAGATGGTCGCGCGGGCCACCGAGAAGTACGAGGAGCTGGGCCTGGAGAAGAAGGCCGACGACCTGGGCCTCGACGGACCCTGGGAACTCCTCACCGTGGCGAGTCTGGCGCAGGCCGAGGGCACCAGCCACGACGACTTCCGCAAGATGGCGGAGGTCGTCTACAACCGCCTGGAGCCCGGGAACCCCGAGACCTACGGCTCGCTGGAGTTCGACTCCACGTACAACTACATCAAGAACCAGAGCAAGATCGACCTCACGATCGCCGAGCTGCGCCAGTTCGACAACCCGTACAACACGTACTTCGTCAAGGGACTGCCGCCCGGTCCTATCGACAACCCCGGCGAGGAGGCGCTCAAGGGCGCGCTCAACCCGACCGACGACGGCTGGTTCTACTTCATCTCGCTCGACGGCAAGACCAGCAAGTTCACCAAGACGCTCGCCGAGCACGAGAAGCTGGTCGAGAAGTTCAACGCCTCGCGGAACAACTGACGGCTCAAGGACAGGTTCAATGACAGTGCAGGGCACAGACGCCCGCCGGGCCGCCGTGCTCGGTTCGCCCATCGCCCACTCCCTCTCGCCGGTGCTGCACCGCGCCGCCTACGCGGAGCTGGGGCTGGCCGACTGGACGTACGAGCGGTTCGACGTGGACGAGGCCGCGCTGCCCGGGTTCTTCGCGGGACTGGGGCCCGAATGGGCCGGACTGTCGCTGACCATGCCGCTGAAGCGCGCGGTCATCCCGCTGGTCGACGAGATCAGTGAGACGGCGCGCTCGGTCGAGGCCGTCAACACCGTCGTGTTCACCGAGGACGGGCGCCGGGTCGGCGACAACACCGACATCCCCGGCATGGTCGCCGCCCTGCGCGAACGCGGCATCGAACAGGTCGACTCCGCGGCGATCCTGGGCGCCGGCGCCACCGCGTCCTCCGCGCTGGCCGCCCTCGCCCGTATCTGTACCGGTGAGGTGGTGGCCTACGTCCGCAGCGCCGCCCGAGCCGCCGAGATGCGGGAGTGGGGCGAGCGGCTCGACGTCGAGGTCCGTACGGCGGACTGGGCGGACGCCGCCGAGGCGCTCCGCGCGCCCCTGGTGATCGCGACCACCCCCGCCGGCACGACGGACGACCTCGCCCCGGACGTGCCCGAGCGCCCCGCCACGCTCTTCGACGTGCTGTACGAGCCGTGGCCGACGAACCTCGCCGCCCGCTGGTCCGCCTACGGCGGCGCCGTGGTGAGCGGCCTTGACCTGCTGGTGCATCAGGCGGTGCTCCAGGTCGAGCAGATGACGGGCCGCTCCCCGGCCCCGCTGGACGCCATGCGCAAGGCAGGCGAACACGCGCTCGACGCGCGCTAGGTGTATTGCCCTGTGAGGTTGGGGACGCGGCTGGCGGGTGGTTGGCCTTTCAGCGCGGTGTGTCCGCGGTGGTGATTGTAGGTGTGCAGC
>NZ_JBEZNL010000047.1:0-59162 GCF_040653275.1 Streptomyces sp. NPDC048002
CTGACCGCCCCGCGACGGCTGACCGCCCCGCGACGGCTGACCGCCCCGCGACGGCTGGCCGCCCGGCGGCGCAGCCTGGGCGCGCCCCTGGTACGTACCGGCCTTCGTTTTGCCGGATCGGCAACGGAATTGGCCCACCCGAGCGCCCATCGGCGACGGTGGACCCGTGACCGAGAAGACTGCGGCAGGATCCGCCTCCGAAACCCCCTCACCCGTGGACGGCTACGTCGGCGATCCCGCGGTGCGCGCCGAGTGGGACAGCCGATACACCGAGCGTCAGCAGCTGTGGAGCGGCCGCCCCAACGGCGCACTGGTCGCCGAGACGGCGGGGCTCACGCCGGGGCGGGTCCTCGACGTCGGCTGCGGCGAGGGCGCGGACGCCGTCTGGCTCGCCCGGCAAGGCTGGGACGTGACCGCGCTGGAGGTCTCGGGCGTGGCGCTGGAGCGGGCGGCCGGGCACGCGCGGGACGCCGGTGTCGCCGTCCGCTGGGTTCACGCGGCGCTCACCGAGGCCGCGCTGCCGCGGGCCTCCTTCGACCTGGTCTCCGCGCAGTACCCGGCCCTCCTGCGCACCCCCGACGCCGCGGCCGAGCGGGCGCTGCTGGCGGCCGTCGCACCGGGTGGCGTGCTGCTGCTCGTCCACCACGCCGGTATGGACACCCACGGGGCGCACGACGGTGGCTTCGACCCCGCCGACTACGTCTGGCCCTCGATGGTCGCCGAGCTGCTCGACGGCGACTGGGTGACCGAGGTGGACGAACAGCGTCCACGGGTGATGCCCGAGGGCGGGGCCGGCGCGCACCACACGGACGACGTGGTGTTGCGGGCACGCCGACTGCGCTGAGGCCCCCGGATTGCCGGCGGTCCCGATTGCGCTGAGGGCCCCGGATCACCGGCGGTCCCGGCCGCCGCCGCTGTGAGGCCGATCGCCGAGGCGACCGGCTGGACTGCGATGCCCGTGCCGGGCCGTAGCGAGGAGGTCCGCGGAACCGGGGTAAAAAGGGCCTATGACGCGATTCCGCCCAAGGTCCGACTCCTCGGCCGGGTTCCGGCACGACGGGGCCGATCCGGAGCGCACGGGTGGTCGGGAAGAGGCGGGCGGCACAGGAGGGGTCCGACGCGGCTGGCGGGAGGTGCGCCCCCTCCTGAGCATGCGCAGCGTGGTCGGACAGATGTTCCTCTTCCAGGTGGCCACCGTGCTGCTGGTGGCCGCCCTGGCCGTCGTCCTGCTGGTCGCGACGGTCCACCACCAGACCGTCAGCGCGGCGACGGATCGCTCGGTCGGCGTCGCGGAGGCCATCGCCCGGTCCGCCGGAGTGCAGCAGGCGCTGAGGTCCTCGGACCCCACACGGACGCTGCAACCGCAGGCCGAAGCCGTGAAGGAGGCGGCCGACCTCGATTTCGTCGTCATCGTCGGCGCGGACGGCACCCGCTACACCCAGTCCGACCCCGGTCTGATCGGCACCAGGATCACCTACCCCGCGGACCTGGAGGCACTGCGCACCGGCGAGGCCGTCACGGGGCGCAACGAGACCGGTACGGCCAGCGCCGTTCGCACCTTCGTGCCGATCAAGGACAGTGACGGAACCGTGCTCGGCGGCGTCGCCGTCGGTGTCCGTATCACCAGCATCTCGGAAGAGGCCATGGGGCAGCTGCCCGCGCTGCTGGCCGTCACCATCGGCGCGGTACTGGTGAGCACGGTGGGCGCGGTACTGGTCGGCAGACGGCTCCTGCGCCAGACCCACGGCCTCGGCCCGGCCGAGATCACCCGGCTCTACCGGCATCACGACGCCGTGCTGCGAGCCGTCCGCGAGGGAGTCGTCATCGTCGACGCCGACCGGCGGCTCCTCCTGGTGAACGACGAGGCCGCCCGGCTGCTGGACCTGTCCCCGCACGCGCAGGGCAGCCGGGTGGACGAACTGGGGCTGACACCGCCCGTCCACGAGATGCTCTCCTCGGGACGCGAGGCGACGGACGAGGTGCATCTGGTCGGGGGACGAGTCATCGCGGTGAACCAACGGCCCCTCGAACGCCACGGGGGCGGGTCCGGCAGCGTGGCCACCCTGAGGGACTCGACCGAGCTGAGGACGCTGTCCGGCAGGGCGGGGCAGGCCCGCGAGCGCCTCAGGGTGCTCTACGAAGCGGGCATCGGCATCGGCACCACCCTCGACGTGACGCGTACGGCCCAGGAACTGGCCGAGGTGACCGTGCCGCGGTTCTGCGACTACGTCACCGTCGACCTCGCCCTGCCCGTACTGAGCGGCGACGAACCGACCGGCACCGAGCGGACACTGCGCCGGGTCGCGATCCGGGGCGTCGACGCCGCGCCGCTCAGACCGGTGGGGGACACCATCGCGTACGAGCCGCCCGAGGAGCGGAGGCCCGGCATGGGCGAGGGGCGGGGTGTGATCGACGCGGACCTCCGAGCCATCCGGGGGTACATCCCCGGATACGTCCCCGGCTTTGGAGCCAAGGCGTCCGGGCGTGCCCGGAGGGTGGTCGACCACGGGATCCACTCCCTGATCACGGTCCCGTTGTCGGCGCGGGGTGTGGTGCTGGGCGTCGCGGGCTTCTGGCGGTCGCGGAAGCCGGAGGCGTTCGACGAGGACGATCTCGCCCTGGCCGAGGAGATGGCAGCCCGTGCGGGCGTCGCCATCGACAACGCACGCCGCTACACCCGTGAGCACGCGATGGCCGTGGAACTCCAGCGCAGCCTGCTGCCGGCGACGCTGCCCGCACCCACCGCGGTGGAGGTCTCGCACCGCTACCTGCCCGCGGAGTCGGGCGACGTGGGGGGCGACTGGTTCGACGTCATCCCGCTCCCCGGCGCTCGGGTGGCGCTGGTGGTCGGCGACGTCGTCGGCCACGGCCTGCACGCCGCCGCCACGATGGGTCGGCTGCGCACCGCGGTGAACACCTTCTCCGCACTGGACCTCGGGCCGGGCGAGCTACTGGCCCACCTGGACGAACTCGTCACCCGCATCGACATGGACGAGGCCCATGGCGACGACGGCCGGGGCATCACCGGCGCCACCTGTCTGTACGCCGTCTACGACCCGGCGTCGGGACTGGCGACCGTGGCCCGGGCCGGCCACCCCGGACCCGCGCTGATCACTCCGGACGGGCGCGTCGGCTACCCGCGCATCCCGGTGTCGCCGCCACTGGGCCTGGGAGGAGCCGAGCCCTTCGAAGCGGCGGAGTTCCGGCTCGCCGAGGGAAGCGGCCTGGTCCTGTTCACGGACGGCCTGGTCGAGGACCGGAGCCGGGACATCGACACCGGCCTGCGCCTGCTGCGGGACGCCCTCGCCGACCATCCGGAACGGAACCCGGAGGACACCTGCCGTGCGGTCTTCGACGCCGTACTGCCCGCGAACGCCCGCGACGACGCCGCGCTCCTCGTCGCGCGCACCCGGCTCCTGGACCCGGAGCGGATCGCCCACTGGGACCTCGAACCCGACCCCGCCGCGGTCGCCCCGGTCCGTGCCGCCTGCGCCGAGAAGCTCCGCGCGTGGGGCCTGACGGACATCGGCTTCGCCACGGAGCTGATCCTCTCCGAACTGGCCACCAACGCCGTGCGCTACGGAGTCCCGCCGATCACCGTCCGCCTCCTCTACGACCGGACCTTGATCTGCGAGGTGTCCGACGGCAGCAGCACCTCACCGCATCTGCGCCGGGCGGCGGACACCGACGAGGGCGGACGCGGCCTGTTCCTCGTCGCCCGCTTCGCCCAGCGCTGGGGCACTCGCTACACCCCGCGCGGCAAGGTGATCTGGACCGAACAGGCCTTGCACGAGGCCCCGGACACGGGCACGGAGGAGGCCGGCGAGGACGAGATCCTGAACCAGTGGGGCGACGACGATTTCCTGTGACGACCTGTCAAGACACCTGCCTCTACGGGCAGTCATGTGCCTCTAGGGGCAGTCATGCCGATGAGCGAACGGACGCCCCGGGCACGTACGGCACTCGAAGACGTACACACCACCCAGGTCGCCCAGGACCAACCCGGGCCCCTCGGGCGACGCGGAGCGATCCTCCACAGGAGTCCAGGCTCGTCGCGACAGGGCGTCCGCTTCGGTGCTCGCGACGGTCAGCAGGTGCTCCATACGCCCCCCGCAGCCGACGCAGTCCGGCCACGCCGGTTCCTGGCACCAGCCGGGGTATCCGCCCCACTTGGTGCCGGGCGCGGTGGACAGATGGCTCTGGTAGTCCCAGCCCGTCTCCTGGTCCAAGTCCAGGAACCGGAACTCCAGTTCGTCCCACAGCTCGTCGTCCAGGTCCCAGTAGGGGTACTCCGTGACACGCTCCGGATGGACGACGCAGGGACGCGGGACGTAGTTCGCCCACGGCTCGGCCGGCGCAGGCGGCGTCTCCCGTACCGCCCGGACCTCGCCTGCGCGCCGCCACCGGACTTCGGGCAGGGCCCAGCGCGACCCACCGTGCTTGCGCGGGCACCACAGCACTTGGAGCAGATCGCAACCGTCGGGGAACGGGACGACGTCGGGAACGCCGTCGCGGTAGAGCTGGACGACCGGCACCATCGGCTCCCCGTCGTGCTCGGAACACACGGGCCAGTCCTCGTCGGCCGGCCACAACAGCGGCCCGCCGACCGAGCTTTCCCGAAACGTCGGCGCGCCGACCCGTGGATGCAGCCGGACGGTCTCCCGGCGCAGAGGTGCCACCTCGGGGAACAAGTCCTCCACGTCCACGGGGCGCGGCGGTGTACGGCGGGTCATGTCGGCCCCTACTCGTATCGGCCCCTACTCGTAGCGGTACTTGAGCGAGTCCGCCTCGACCTGCTCGATGTCGGCGATCGTCAGCCCCGGCATCCGGAGCTGGGCCAGTGTCACCTCGGCGGAGGTCGGCTGGGCGTCGGCCGGCAGCCACTCCTCCGGCTTCCACGCCGCGCTGCGCAGCAGCGACTTGGGACAGTGCGGGTACACCTCCTTGATTCCCACCACCAGCGCGCTGGCGGGCGGCTTGCCCACGGCGGTCAACTGTGACAGCAGCTCCGGCCGCGTGGAGACGCAGGCGCGGCCGTTGACCCTGAGCGTGGTGGTGCGCCCCGGGACGACGAAGAGCAGTCCGGCCCGTCCGGTGGCGACGATGTTCCGCAGGCTGTCCAGCCGCTTGTTGCCGGTCGCGTCCGGTATCGCCACCGTCCGTTCGTCCAGGACGGCGACGAACCCGGCGGGACCGCCGCGCGGGGAGACGTCACAGTTGCCCTCGGCGTCCACGCTGGCGACCAGGACCAGCGAGGAGCACTCGATCAACCGTCTGGTCTGTTCCGTCAGTTCGGTCATCTGCTTGCGCAGGGCCCCGTCCTTCGGGAGTTCGTAGACCTGGCGCAGCGCCTCCTCGTCGGGCACGGAGTCGAGGCGGAGCAGGTCGAAGGCACTGCCGGTGAGATGCGTCGTCATGCCCCGACCCTACGGCTTGGGCGGAACGCGTCGTTGGCCGTGCGATGCCTGAGATACGCCGGGGCAGTCGAGACGGATCGCTCCGATGCGGGCGCCTTGGAGAGCCGCACGCCGACCGCCCTCGCGGACAGAGTTTCGACGAACCGCGTCCACTGGGTCTGCCCCCCTATGGTGACGTTCCGTAGCTGTCCGACGTCGGCCCTGATATCGGCCGGTCCCTCTGGCTGTTCACCACCAGGTTCACCCGTTCGGCCCCGGCCCGTCACCTCGTGATGCTCGTCGACCCCGGACCGCAGTCGACGCAGGCCAGACCGTGAGTCGCGGCACCGGCCGATCCGGCTCCCTCGTCCCCGCGCGCGCTCCCCCGTCCCGCCCCCCGGACGGCCCACGTGCGAGCGCGGCCGGATCGGTCGACTGTTAATCAAGACCTAGGCATGAAATACGGCCTGTGCCCGACCCCTCCGCAGGAGGCGACCATGAGCGCAGTACAGCCGGCCCCGGCCGAGGACCAGGGCGCCGCACCCGGCAGCGAAGAGAAGCCGATCCACATCCTCTGGATCAACGCGGGTCTCAGCTGCGACGGCGACTCCGTGGCCCTCACCGCCGCCATGCAGCCCAGCATCGAGGAGATCGCCCTCGCGGGGCTGCCGGGGCTGCCCCGGATCGCGGTCCACTGGCCGCTGATCGACTTCGAGTGCGGCCCGGTGGGCGGCGCCGACACGTTCATCGAGTGGTTCTTCAAGGGGGAGCGGGGCGAGATCGACCCGTTCGTGCTGGTCGTCGAGGGATCGATCCCGAACGAGGCGATCAAGCAGGAGGGTTACTGGAGCGGCTTCGGTGACGACCCGGAGACCGGTCAGCCCATCACCACGAGCGAGTGGGTCGACCGGCTGGCGCCCAAGGCGCTCGCGGTCGTCGCGATCGGCACCTGCGCCACCTATGGCGGCATCCACGCCATGGCCGGAAACCCGACCGGCGCCATGGGCCTGCCCGACTACCTGGGCTGGGACTGGAAGTCGCAGGCCGGCATCCCCATCGTGTGCGTGCCGGGCTGCCCCATCCAGCCGGACAACTTCGCGGAGACGCTGACGTACTTGCTCTACCAGGCCGTCGGCTCCGCGCCCATGATTCCGCTGGACGACAAGCTCCGTCCGACCTGGCTGTTCGGCGCGACCGTCCACGAGGGCTGCGACCGCGCCGGCTACTACGAGCAGGGCCAGTTCGCCTCGACGTACGACTCGCCCAAGTGCCTCGTCAAGCTCGGGTGCTGGGGACCGGTCGTCAAGTGCAACGTCCCCAAGCGCGGCTGGATCAACGGCGTCGGCGGCTGTCCGAACGTGGGCGGCATCTGCATCGCGTGCACCATGCCCGGCTTCCCGGACAAGTTCATGCCGTTCATGGACGAACCTCCCGGCGGCAAGGTCTCCAGCACCGCCAGCGGCGTGTACGGCTCCGTCATCCGCCGGCTGCGGACCATCACGGCCAGGACCGTGGACAAGGAGCCGAAGTGGCGGCACACCGGCGAGCGCATCACCACCGGCTACCGCCCGCCCTGGTGACCGCGGCCCCACCGGACCCAGCCCCCCATCCATCTCACTGTTCGCGAAGTCGAAGAGCTCACGAAGGGCACCGCAACGACCATGGCATCTCCGACGAAGACGACGGGTGACGGCTCCGGACTGGTGGAGATGGCGTGGGACCCCATCACCCGGATCGTGGGCAGTCTCGGCATCCACACGAAAATCGACTTCAAGCAGAAGCGCGTCGCGGAGTGCTACAGTACGTCCTCCGTCTTCCGCGGCTACAGCGTCTTCATGCGGGGCAAGGACCCCCGCGACGCGCACTTCATCACCAGCCGCATCTGCGGCATCTGCGGCGACAACCACGCCACGTGCTCGGTGTACGCGCAGAACATGGCGTACGGCGTGAAGCCCCCGCACCTCGGCGAGTGGGTCATCAACCTCGGTGAGTCCGCGGAGTACATGTTCGACCACAACATCTTCCAGGAGAACCTGGTCGGGGTCGACTACTGCGAGAAGATGGTCCGCGAGACCAACCCCGGTGTCCTGGAACTCGCCGAGCGCACCGAGGCGCCGCACGCCGCCGAGCACGGCTACCGCACCATCGCCGACATCATGCGCTCCCTGAACCCCCTCGAAGGCGAGTTCTACCGCGAGGCGCTGCAAGTCAGCCGCTACACACGGGAGATGTTCTGCCTGATGGAGGGGCGCCACGTCCATCCCTCCACGCTCTACCCCGGAGGCGTCGGCACGGTCGCCTCCGTCCAGCTGTTCACGGACTACATGAGCCGCCTCATGCGCTACGTGGAGTTCATGAAGCGCGTCGTCCCGCTCCACGACGACCTCTTCGACTTCTTCTACGAGGCACTGCCCGGCTACGAGGAGGTCGGCCGCCGCCGCGTCCTGCTCGGCTGCTGGGGTGCCCTCAACGACCCCGAGCACTGCGACTTCACCTACGCCAACATGACCGACTGGGGACGGAAGATGTTCGTCACCCCGGGTGTCGTCGTCGACGGCAAGCTGGTGACCAACGACCTCACCGAGATCAACCTCGGCATCCGCATCCTGCTCGGCAGCTCGTACTACGAGGACTGGGAGGGGCAGGAGCAGTTCGTCACGCACGACCCGCTGGGCAACCCGGTCGACCCGCGCCACCCGTGGAACCAGCACACCATCCCGGCCCCGCAGAAGCGGAACTTCGACGACAAGTACAGCTGGGTGATGTCCCCGCGCTGGTTCGACGGCAAGGACCACCTGGCCCTGGACACCGGCGGCGGCCCCATCGCGCGCCTGTGGTCCACCGCCCTCTCCGGCCTGGTCGACATCGGCTACATCAAGGCCACCGGGCACAGCGTCGTCATCAACCTGCCCCGCACCATGACGAAGCCGGAGACCACCTTCGAGTGGAAGATCCCGAAGTGGAGCAACGCCCTGGAGCGCAACCGGGCGCGGACCTACTTCCAGGCGTACGCGGCCGCGGTCGCCCTGCACTGCGCCGAGAAGGGACTTGAGGAGGTCCGCGCCGGCCGCACCCAGACGTGGGAGAAGTTCGAGGTGCCGGAGGAGTCCATCGGAGTCGGCTTCACCGAGGCCGTGCGGGGTGTCCTCTCGCACCACATGGTGATCAGGGACGGCAAGATCGCCAACTACCACCCCTATCCGCCCACTCCGTGGAACGCCTCCACCCGGGACACCTTCGGAACTCCCGGCCCGTACGAGGACGCGGTGCAGAACACCCCGATCTTCGAGGAGAACTCTCCGGAGAACTTCAAGGGCATCGACATCATGCGCGCCGTGCGCAGCTTCGACCCCTGCCTGCCGTGCGGCGTGCACATGTACACGGGTGAGGGCCGGACCGTGAAGCAGATGCACGTGCCCACCGGCCTGAGCGGTCTGGCGGGATGAGCGCGGCCACCGCCGAGGAGGCGGGCCGGCGCATCGAGGAGGTCCTGGACCGGCTGGCGGAGAAGGGCGACGCCGACGCGTGCGCGGCGGCGGAGGACGTGGTGCGCGTCCTCATGGAGTTCTACGGCAGCGGCATCGCCCGCATCGTCGACCTCCTCGGCAGCCCGGCCGCCCGCGGGTCCACCGACCCGCTCGGCCCGCTGCTCGGCGACGAACTCGTCGCGAGCCTGCTCAGCCTGCACGGACTGCACCCCGAGTCCACGCCGACCAGGATCGGACGCGCCCTCGCCACTCTGCCGCAGCCGGTGGAGAACGCCGGTTTCGACCCGGCGACGGGCGTCCTGCGGCTGCGGGTCACCGCCTCCGGCGGCTGCGGCTGCTCCGGCACACAGGACTCCGTCCGGCAGGCGGCAGTGGACGCCCTCGCCTGTTTCGCGCCCGAGGTCACGGGCGTGGAGGTGGAGGGCGCCCCCCGCGAACCGGTACTGCTGCAGATCGGCACCCGTCCGTCCCTCGCGGGCGCGGACGGCCGTCCGGCGGACGCGCAGTGAACGGGCTCCCGGTCAACGCGGAGCCGCGGCCCCCTGCCGGGCCGCGGCTCACGGGCCTGCGCCGGTTCACCACCCCCCGCCCGCCCCGCGAGGAGCGCTGCGAACTGTGCGGCGCGCCGCTGGCCCCCGCGGAACGTCACCCGCATCTCGTCGACACCGACCAACGGGCCCTGGTCTGCGCCTGCGGGCCCTGTGCCCAGCTCATGGACCGCTCCGCCACCTCCCCGGGACGGTTCCGGTCGGTCCCCGGCCGCTTCCTGCAAGACCGCGGCCACCGGATCGACGACCGGGCGTGGGAGTCGCTGCGCATCCCGGTCTCGGTGGCCTTCTTCTTCCTCAACTCCGCACTCGAACGGCCCGTGGCCCTCTACCCGAGCCCCGCGGGAGCCACCGAGAGCGAACTCGACGAAGACGCCTGGCAGTCCGTCCTCGACGCCACCCGGCTCGCCGCCCACCTCGAACCCGACGTGGAAGCGCTGCTGCTGCGCCGCCACGAGGGCCGCACCGAGTGCTACCTCGTGCCGGTCGACCTCTGCTACGAACTCGTCGGCCGTATGCGACTGCACTGGCAGGGTTTCGACGGCGGCGCCGAGGCACGGACCGACCTCGACGCACTCTTCGCCCATGTCCGCGAACTGGCGCGGGAGTTGCCGGAGAACGCGCCATGACCGACTTCGCCTTCAGCTGCATCGGCGTGCGCTCCGACGCCTACGCGGCCGGCCCCACGCTCGTGTTCCGGCTGCGCATCACCGCCACCGAGGGCACCCGGGTCCACGCCATGGCCCTGCGCTGCCAGTTGCGCATCGAACCCGCCCGGCGCGGATACGACGACCACGAGGCCGCGGCCCTCGGTGACCTGTTCGGCGAGCGCTCCCGCTGGGGCACCAGCCTCAACCCGGTCCAGTTCGCTCAGGCCGCGGTCATGGTGCCCGGCTTCACCGGCGCGATCGAGACCGACCTCGTCGTGCCGTGCACGTACGACACCGACATCGCCGCCGCCCGCTACTTCCGTGCGCTGTCCGACGGCGATGTGCCACTGCTCCTGCTCTTCTCCGGCACCGCGTTCACCGGCCCCGGAGGCTTCCACGTCGAACCCGTGCCCTGGGACAAGGAGGTCTCCCACCGCATGCCCGTGAAGGTGTGGCGGGAGATGATCGACCAGCACTTCCCCGGCTGCGGATGGATCCGTCTCCCGGGCGAGGTTCTGGACGTCCTCCTCGCCTACCGATCCAGCCGTGCCCTGCCGTCCTGGGAGGCCACCGTCGCGTCCCTGCTCGAATCGGCGGGGGAGAGGACACCATGACCACCGTCGCCTTCACACCGGGAACCGAGGCGCGGTTCGCCGTCGCCCGGCACGTCGCCGACGCCGTCCTGTTCGAGGGGTACGTCCTCTACCCCTACCGTGCGTCCGCCGCGAAGAACCGGCTCCGCTGGCAGTTCGGGGTCCTGGTGCCGCCGTCCTGGAGCGCCGCCGCCGAGGAGCACGACCTCCAGCTCACCGAGTGCCTCATCGAGCCCAGGACGGGCGCCGAACTCGCCGTCGAGGTCCGCTTCCTGCGCGCCCAGCGGCGTACGGTCGAGGAACTCCGCGCCGACAAAACCTTCGCTCCGGCCCGCGAACTCCGCCTGGCCGACCGGGTTCTGGTGCCCTGGGACGAGGGCGTCGAGGAGCGCGTCACCCTCGTCGTCCCGGTCGGCGACCTGCGGGGCGACGGAACGGCGCTGCCCTTCACCCGGACCGCGGCCGAAGAGGTGGAAGAGGTCACCGACGCCGACGGACGCGTCCTGGGCCGGCTCGTACGGCGCCGCGAGGAGATCAGCGGCACGGTGCGGATCTCGACGTCCGAACTCGACGGCCCGTACCGTGTCGAGCGCCTCTCGGTCACCGTGGAGAACACCAGCACCTGGACCGCCGAGCCGGTCGCCGACCGTCACGCGGCTCTGCCCCACTCGCTCGTCGCCACGCACACCCTGCTGCGCATCGACGGCGGCGCGTTCCTGTCGATGACCGACCCGCCGGAGTGGGCCAGGGGCGCCGTCGCCGCCTGCCGCAACCTGCACACCTGGCCCGTCCTCGCGGGCGAACCCGGCCACGTCGACCTGATGCTGTCCTCGCCGATCATCCTCGACGACCACCCCGCCATCGCACCCGAGAGCCCCGGAGCCCTGTACGACGCCACCGAGATCGACGAGATCCTCGCCCTGCGCACGGCGGCCCTCACCGACGAGGAGAAGCGGGAGGCCCGGGGCAC
Organism: Streptomyces sp. NPDC048002; assembly: GCF_040653275.1. NCBI lineage: Bacteria > Bacillati > Actinomycetota > Actinomycetes > Kitasatosporales > Streptomycetaceae > Streptomyces > Streptomyces sp. NPDC048002. The sequence goes on from NZ_JBEZNL010000047.1 coordinate 11,646, forward strand.
AGACGCCCGCGCCGCCGCGGTGATCGAGCTGGCGGACACCATGCCCCCCGAGATCCTCGAACGTCTGCACGGCGCCGTACGCAGCCTGCAGGGCGTCACCGGCCCGCCGGAGCCGACGAGGAACATCCTCGAACCGGAGACGCCCTGGTGGGACCCGGGCGGCGACACCGGCGTCGATCCGGGCAGCGACCACGTCCTCGTCGACGGACGCCCGGTCCGCGCCGGCAGCAGGGTCGTCCTGCGCCCCCGACTGCGCCGCACCGATGCCCAGGACCTCTTCCTCGACGGACACCGCGCCCTGGTGGAGGCGGTTCTCCACGATGTCGACGGCGGCGTGCACATCGCGGTGACCGTGGAGGACGACCCCGGCGCCGACATCCGCCGCGAACAGGGCCGGTTCCTCTACTTCCAGCCCGACGAGGTCGAACTCCTGGAGGCGCCGTGAGCGGCGCCGCGCCCAGGACGCTCGTCGCGGGGGTGGGCAACATCTTCCTCGGCGACGACGGTTTCGGCGTGGAGACCCTGCGGCGGCTGCCCCGCGAGGACCTGCCCGCTTCCGTCGAACTCGCCGACGTCGGCGTCCGCGGCGTCCACCTCGCCTACGAGCTCCTCGACGGCTGGGACACCCTCGTCCTGGTCGACGTCACCGCGCGCGGCGGAGAACCCGGGACGCTCTATCTCCTCGACGTCTCGACGGCCGAAGGCCGCGGGCCCGGGACGGAGCACGCTCCGCTCGACGGCCACCGGATGACACCCGACGCCGTCCTCGCCCTGCTGGACACCCTGTGCGCCGGAACCGGGGCCGTGCCGCCCCGGCGGATTCTCGTCGTCGGCTGCGAACCGGCCTGCCTCGAAGAGGGCATCGGGCTCAGCCCGCAGGTCGAAGCGGCCGTGCCGGAGGCGGTGCGCATGGTGACCGAACTGGTCGGCCGGCCAGCCGTCGTATGAACACCGAAACGGAGAAACCCATGCACCGCAACGTCCTCGGCGCCGCAGTCGCCGCCACCGCAGCCCTGGCCGTCGCGGCCGTCGTCGTGGGAGTCCTCCCCGACATCCGGCGCTATCTGCGCATCAGCAGAATGTGACGCCCGCTCCCTCGACCCGGCTCGGTGCGGGGGCGCCCGAACGGACGACAGCGTCGGCCCGCCCCGGCGTGCCGGGCGGAAACCCCGCCGCCGCCCGTCCTGTAATGGCGCCCGGGGAACAGCCCCGCGCCGAGGACGGAGAGCGATGCACGAGATGTCCCTCGCGGTCGCCGTGGTCGACCAGGTGGAGACTGCGGCGCGGACCCGCGGAGCCACCGGTGTCACCAGCATCGAGCTGGAGATCGGTGAACTGGCCGGCGTCGTCCCCGACGCGCTCGCCTTCTGCTTCGAACTCGCCTGCGCCGGAACGGTCGTCGAAGGCGCCGAGCTGATCACCCGGACCATCCCGGGCACCGCGCGCTGCGATGCGTGCGCCGAACTCTGGACGGTCGGCATGCCGCCGCGCCTGCTCTGCCCCAGCTGCGGTGCCGCGGCCGACCAACTCGTCTGTGGCCGCGAACTCCAGATCCGGCAGGTCCGCTGGACCGAACCGGCACGTTCCGGCCCGGCACGTGAGGGACATCGCCAACCGATCACCGAGGAGAGCTGACCATGTGCCGAGCCGTCGACCTGCAGCGTGCCGTCCTCGCCAAGAACGAGGCCGCGGCACAGATCCTGCGCACCGAACTGACCGCCCGGGGAACCACGGTGGTCAACCTGCTGTCCAGCCCGGGAAGCGGCAAGACCGCCCTGCTGGAGCGTGAACTGCGGCTCGCCGCGGACCGGGACATCACCGTGGCCGCGCTCACCGCCGACCTGGCGACCGAGAACGACGCCCTGCGCCTCGCCCGCTCCGGGGCGCCCGTCCAGCAGGTGCTCACCGACGGCCTGTGCCATCTGGAGGCCGACATGGTCGCCCGGCACCTGCACGACTGGCTGCCGGAATCCACCCGGCTGCTGTTCGTCGAGAACGTCGGCAACCTCGTCTGCCCCGCCGGCTACGACCTGGGTGAGACGCTCCGCGTCGTGCTCGCCTCGGTCACCGAGGGGGAGGACAAGCCGCTCAAGTACCCCACCGCCTTCGGTCTCGCACAGCTGGTCATCGTCACCAAGACGGACATGGCAGAGGCGGCCGAGTTCGACGAGCGGGCGTTCCGCGCCCATGTGGAGCAGGTCAACCCCGGTGTGGAGATCGTCCTCAGCTCGGTGCGTGACGGTCGTGGCGCCGGCGCACTCCTCGACCGGGCCCTCGCCGCGGCCGAGGGCAATCGTGTCCACACCCCGGTGATGGCACAGGCCGGCGCGTGACCACGGTCCGGCCCGGCCCTCCAACGGGCTCTCGACGCAGTCGCGTTGTCGTCCGCGGTGTCGTGCAGGGCGTGGGCTTCCGGCCCTTCGTCCACGCCCTCGCCACCGGGCTGCGCCTGTCCGGCCACGTCACCAACACGGCGGACGGCGTCATCGCGGAGGTCGAGGGAAACCCCGCCGACATCGCCGCCTTCTGCGCCCGCCTCGCCCCCGACGCTCCGCCGCTGGCCCGCGTGGAGTCCGTCGAGGCGGCCGAGGTGAGCGCGAGGGGCGACGACGGCTTCAGGATCGTGCCCTCCCGCCAGGGCGGTGCCGTCCGCACCCTCGTCCCTCCGGACACCGCGACCTGCGCCGACTGCCTCGCGGAACTCGCGGACCCGGCGGACCGGCGTCACCTGCACCCCTTCATCACGTGCACCCACTGCGGCCCGCGGTTCACGATCGTCACCGGCCTGCCGTACGACCGCGTCCACACCACCATGGCCGGCTTCCCGATGTGCGAGGACTGCGCACGCGAGTACGCCGACCCCGCCGACCGGCGCTTCCACGCCCAGCCCGTCGCCTGCCCCCGCTGCGGCCCCGTTCTGCGCCTGGTGACCTCACCGCACGGTACGGACACGGCTGCTCCCTCCGCCATCTCGGACGACCCGATCGCCGCCGCGCGAGGGATGCTGGCGGCCGGTGCCGTCCTCGCCGTGAAGGGCCTCGGCGGCTACCACCTGGCCTGCGACGCGACCCATCCCGACGCGGTCGCCGCACTGCGCCACCGCAAGGCACGCGGCGACAAACCGTTCGCGATGATGGCCGCCGACCTCGCCGACATCGAGCCCCTCGCGCACATGGGCCCGCTCGAACGCGAACTCCTCACCGGCGCCGTCCGCCCCGTCGTCCTGCTGCGCCGCCGTGACGCCGGCCCGTCCCCCCTCGCCGTTCCGGTGCCGGAGGTCGCCCCCGGCAGCCCCGACCTCGGCTTCATGCTTCCGTACACCCCGGTGCATCACCTCCTCCTCGGCCTCGGCACGAGTGACCGGGAAGGGCCCCGGCTGCTGGTGATGACCAGTGGCAACCTCTCGGGCGAGCCCATTGTCACGGACGACGCCGAGGCACTGACCAGGCTCGCCGGCCTGGCGGACGCCTGGCTCCTGCACGACCGGCCGATCCATGTGCCCTGCGACGACTCCGTCGTCCGCGTCTGCGACGGCCGGCAGCTCACCCTCCGCCGCTCCCGCGGCTACGCGCCCCTGCCGGTCACCCTGCCCGTCGACGTCGCCCCCGCCCTCGCGGTCGGCGGGGACCTGAAGAACACGTTCTGCCTCGGCACCGGACGTCAGGCCTGGCTCTCCGCGCACATCGGCGACATGGACGACCTCTCCACCCAGCAAGCCCTCACCTGCGCAGAAGGGCAGTTGGAGTCCGTCACCGGTGTCACACCGGGGCTGCTCGCCGCCGACCGCCACCCCGGCTACCGGTCCACCCGCTGGGCCCGCGACCGGGCCGCGGGACGCCCCGTCGTGCCGGTGCAGCACCACCACGCACATGTCGCCTCGGCCATGGCCGAGAACGGCCTCGACGGAACCTTCCCGGTGATCGGAGTCGCCTTCGACGGCACCGGATACGGCCTTGACGGCGCCGTGTGGGGAGGTGAGTTCCTGCTCGCCGACTACGCCGGCTTCGAGCGGTTCGCACACCTGGCCTACGTGCCCCTGCCGGGCGGCGACGCGGCGGTCCGCCGCCCGTACCGCATGGCCCTGGCGCATCTGCGCGCCGCCGGAGTCGCCGCCCATCCCGCACTGCCGTGCGCGACGGCCTGTGAACCCGGCGAACTGCGCGTACTGGAGCAGCAGTTGGCGCGCGGACTGAACTGCGTATCCACCTCCAGCATGGGGCGCCTGTTCGACGCCGTGTCCTCCCTCGCCGGGATCTGCCACCACGCGGGCTACGAGGCGCAGGCCGCGATCGAACTGGAGGCGGCGGCCCTGCACGCGCCCGAGGTCGCCGAGGACGACCGGTACACCTTCCGGCTCGACCCGCGGCCGGCCGGCACCCCACTGACCGCGGACCCGGCGCCCCTGCTGACGGCGATCGCCTCCGACGTGGTCGACGGAATCCCCGTGGCCGTGGTCGCTGCGCGGTTCCATCATGCAGTGGCGCGGCTGGTTCGCGCGGTCTGCGCGGCGGCCCGTGACGAGACCGGTGCGGAGACGGTCGCGCTGACCGGGGGAGTGTTCGCCAACACGGTGCTCTCCTCGGCCTGCGCCGCGGGACTGCGCGAGGACGGTTTCACCGTGCTCCGCCATCACCTGATCCCGCCGAACGACGGTGGGCTCGCCCTCGGTCAGCTCGTCGTGGCCGCCCGGGTCACGGACGGGGCGGCCCCCGGCACCCCACGACGACAGAGTCATTGAGGAGACGCGCATGTGCCTGGCGGTACCCGGAAAAGTGCTGGACGTCGAGGACCGGGACGGCACCCGGATGGCCACCGTCGACTTCGGCGGTGTGGTCAAGGAGGTGTGCCTGGAGTACCTGCCCGACCTGAAGCCCGGCGAGTACGCCATCGTCCACGTCGGCTTCGCCCTGCAACGGCTGGACGAGGAGTCGGCCAGGAAGACGCTGGAGCTGTTCGAGACCCTCGGCATGCTCCAGGAGGAGTTCGGCGACCCGTGGGAGTCGGCCGCCGAAGCGACGGGAAACGAGCGGCCGGCACCCGAGGGCCTGGCCGGAGAGGTGCGGCCGTGAAGTACATCGAAGAGTTCCAGGATCCCGCGCTGGCCCGGCGGCTGCTGGACGAGATCCGCGCGACGGTGACCCGCCCCTGGGCGCTGATGGAGGTGTGCGGGGGGCAGACCCACACCATCATCCGGCACGGCATCGACCAACTGCTGCCGGACGAGATCGAGTTGATTCACGGACCGGGCTGCCCCGTGTGCGTGACGCCACTGGAGGTGATCGACAAGGCACTGGAGATCGCCTCCCGTCCCGGCGTGATCTTCTGCTCCTTCGGCGACATGCTCAGGGTCCCCGGGACCGGCCGCGACCTGTTCCAGGTCCGCAGTCAGGGCGGTGACGTCAGGGTCGTCTACTCGCCGCTCGACGCGCTGCGGATCGCCCGGCAGAACCCCGACCGCGAAGTGGTGTTCTTCGGCATCGGCTTCGAGACCACCGCGCCGCCCAACGCCATGACGGTCCATCAGGCCCGCAAGCTCGGCATCCGCAACTTCAGCCTGCTCGTCTCCCACGTCCGGGTTCCCCCCGCCATCGAGGCGATCATGCGTTCCCCCGACTGCCGCGTCCAGGGCTTCCTCGCCGCCGGACACGTGTGCAGCGTGATGGGCACCGCGGAGTACCCCGAACTCGCCGAACGCCACCGGGTTCCGATCGTCGTCACCGGCTTCGAACCGCTCGACATCCTCGAAGGCGTACGACGTGCCGTTCTCCAACTGGAGCGCGGCGAGCACACCGTCGACAACGCCTATCCGCGCGCGGTCCTGCCCGAGGGCAACCCCGCCGCCCGGGCGATGCTGGACGACGTGTTCGAGGTCACCGACCGGGCCTGGCGCGGTATCGGTGTCATCCCGGACAGCGGCTGGCGGCTGGCGGAGAAGTACCGTGACCACGACGCCGAACACCGCTTCTCCGTCGAGGGCATCGACACCCGCGAACCCGCCGAGTGCCGCAGCGGCGAGGTGCTCCAGGGCCTGCTGAAACCGCACGAGTGCGAGGCGTTCGGCACGACCTGCACGCCGCGCACCCCGTTGGGCGCGACGATGGTCTCCAGCGAAGGAGCCTGCGCCGCCTACTACCTCTACCGACGACTCGACCTCGGTACCCCGTCGCGGAAGTCCCCGGCGGTCGACTCCCCGGCTCTGGAGGGCAGTTCCGTTGTCTGAGCTCACGCGCGACACCCCCGGGACACAGGCGCCGGACATGCTGGCCTGGACGTGCCCCACCCCGCTGCGCGACCGGCCGCGCGTCGTGATGGGCCATGGCGGAGGCGGCGCCCTCTCCGCCGAGCTCGTCGAGCAGATCTTCGCCCCTGCCTTCGGCGGCCCCGCGCTCTCGGTGACCACGGACGCCGCGACCGTCGAACTCGGCGGCGCCCGGCTGGCGTTCTCCACCGACTCCTTCGTCGTGCGCCCCCTGTTCTTCCCCGGGGGCAGCATCGGCGACCTCGCCGTCAACGGGACGGTCAACGACCTCGCCATGAGCGGGGCCCGCCCCGCCTACCTCTCCTGCGGGTTCATCCTGGAAGAGGGGGTGGAGACCGAGGTCGTGGGCCGCGTGGCGGAGGCCCTCGGCGCGGCGGCGCGCGCGGCCGGCGTTCAGGTCGCCACCGGAGACACCAAGGTGGTGGAGGCCGGTCACGGCGACGGCATCTACATCAACACCTCCGGGATCGGACTGATCCCGCCGAGTGTCGACCTGCGGCCCCAACGCGTCGTACCGGGTGACGTGGTGATCGTCAGTGGCCCGGTCGGCGTACACGGCGTGGCGATCATGAGCGTGCGAGAAGGGCTGGAGTTCGGCGTCGAGATCGAGAGCGACTGCGCGCCGCTCGGCGGCCTCGTCGAGGTCATGCTCGCGGCCGCGGAGGATGTGCACGTACTGCGTGACCCCACGCGCGGGGGCCTCGCGGCCTCGCTCAACGAGATCGCGGCCGCCTCCGGCACCGGCATCGTCCTTGAGGAGCGGGCCGTGCCCGTGCCCGAACCGGTGGCGAACGCCTGTGCGGTGCTCGGTCTGGACCCGATGTACGTGGCGAACGAGGGCAAGCTGGTTGCTTTTGTTCCGCGCGCACAGGCCGACGCCGTGCTCGCCGCGATGCGTGCCCATCCGCTGGGTGCGGGGGCGGCTGTCATCGGTGAGGTCGTCGAGGAGCACCCGGGCATGGTCGTCGCCCGTACCGGTCTCGGCGGTACCCGCGTGGTGGACATGCCGCTGGGGGAGCAGCTGCCACGCATCTGCTGAGCAGACTCAGCCCCGCCCGCCACGACGGCGGTCACGGGAGGTGTCCAGGGTCCATGCGTGGGTGCAGTTCGGGCACTGAAGATGGACCCTGGGCCCCTTGTTGGCGATCAGATAGCGCCAGTGCTCCGAGCAGTTGCGGCGCTGGGCGCAGGGCTCGCAGCCCCGGGAGTCGTCGCAGCCGGGGCACGCGACCCAGGCTCGACGGGCGCGGTCCGCGTGCGGATCAATGGGAAGCCGCACGGCCCGGCTCCCCTCCGGGCAGAACCCCCGCCGCCACCAGCATGGAGTGGATCCGCCGCTGATCCTCGTCCAGGCCGGAGTAGAGGAGCTCGTGCGCGGCCTGTTCCTCCCGCAGCACGGCCACCGGGTCCCAGTCGGGCCCGAGCGCTGCCACGACCTCGGCCCGTCGACGGGCTTCCTCAAGGGTGAGGTCGATGGTGAAGGGGACGAGGTCGCGATCGGGGTCCTGGCTCATGAGGATTCTCTCGGCAGTGCTCGGTGGTGCGGATCGAACGTGGTCCGCCACGTCTACCAGAGGGGGAATCGCGCGGGGAAGGACGGACGTCACCCTCCGCCCGGCTGTGACACGTTTCACCGGCCGGCGGCCCGCGCGTCACCTGACGGCCGAGGCGGGGCACCCTCCTGAGTCGCCCCCGGGGCGGCGGCCCGCCTCCGCCGGTCCCGGGGGCCACCGCTAGGGTCGGGCGATGACCAGCAGCAGCGTGTCGAACGGCACCCGCGTCGGCCAGGGCACACCTCCGGCGAGGACGCCCGGCGACTGGCGGCACCGGCTGCGCCTGTTCGGGTACGTGGGTCCGGACGCCTCGACCGACACCCGCGAGCGACTTGTCCCTCTGTATCCCCAACCCCCTTACCGCTTGGGTCAGTTCATGGGGCTGAGCGCGGACGCCGTGCGCCGTGCGGCGAAGGTGATGGACTGGCTGGGCCCGGTGCTGGTGGGCCTGCTCGCCGCGGCGACGCGCTTCTGGCACCTGGGCCGGCCCAGGGACCTCGTCTTCGACGAGACGTACTACGCCAAGGACGCCTGGTCGATGCTGCGGCTCGGCTACGAGGGGACCTGGCCGAACCGCAAGGTCGCCGACCTGCAGGTCCTCGCCGACCCGCAGGTGATCCCCCTCTCCGACACCGGGTCCTTCGTCGCGCACCCGCCGACGGGCAAGTGGGTGATCGCGCTGGGGGAGGCGATGTTCGGCCTCACCCCGTTCGGCTGGCGCTTCATGACCGCCCTGCTGGGCGCGCTGTCGTTGGTCATGCTGTGCCGAATAGGCCGCCGCCTGTTCCGGTCCACGGCCCTCGGCTGTCTCGCGGGCGCGCTCATGGCGGTGGACGGCCTGCACTTCGTGATGAGCCGCACCGCCCTCCTCGACCTCGTCGTCATGTTCTTCGTCCTCGCCGCCTTCGGCAGCCTCCTGATCGACCGCGACCACGCCAGGGCACGCCTCGCCGCAGCCCTGCCCGTCGACGCCGGCGGCCGTGCGCGTCCCGACGCCCGCGTCGGCGACCGTGCCGGGACGGGACCGCGGCCCTGGCGTCTCGCGGCCGGCCTCTTCCTCGGGCTCGCCGCCGCCACCAAATGGAACGGCCTGTACTACCTGGCCTTCTTCATGGTCCTGACCCTGCTGTGGGACGTCGGCTCCCGCCGGGTGGCGGGGGCACGGCACCCGTACCGGGCCGTCCTGCGCAAGGACCTCACCTGGTCGGCCCTGTCCGTCGCGCCGGTGGCCGCGCTGACCTACCTCGCCTCGTGGACCGGCTGGTTCCTCTCCGACCACGCCTACGGCCGGCACTGGGCGGACGGCCGAGGCGGCACCTGGTCGTGGATCCCGGCCCCCCTGCGCAGCCTGTGGCACTACGAACACGCCGTCTACGAGTTCAATGTCGGCCTGGACACCTTCCACAAGTACGAATCGAATCCGTGGAGTTGGCTGATCGTCGGCCGTCCCGTGCTGTTCGCCTACGACTCGCCCGCACCCGGCACGGGCGGCTGCCGCGGCACGGCCGACTGCTCACAGGCGATCCTCGCCCTCGGCACACCCCTGCTGTGGTGGTCGGCCTGCGCCGCCCTGGTGTACCTGCTCTACCGGTGGGCCCTGCGACGCGACTGGCGCGCCGGGGGCGTCCTGTGCGCGGTCGCCGCCGGCTACCTGCCGTGGTTCCTCTACCAGGACCGCACGATCTTCAACTTCTACGCCGTCGTCTTCGTGCCCTACCTGTGCCTGGCCCTCGCCCTGACCCTCGGCGCCCTGCTCGGCCCACCGCGACACGGGAAGCGCCGTCAGGCCGGCGCGGTGGCCTCGGGAGCCCTGGTCCTGCTCATCGCCTGGAACTTCGTCTACTTCTTCCCGATCTACACGGGCCAGACCATCCCGTACGCCGACTGGCACGCCCGGATGTGGTTCAACACCTGGGTCTGACGGTGGGTCTGACGGCCCCGGGAGACATCGCCACGTTCGGGTGTCGAGAACGCGGCACCGGCTCCGTCCCAGAGGTAGCAGTAGTCGGAACGGACCCCGCGATCGAGAAGGAGCACCCCGTGGCGATCCAGAGGATGGACAACGTGGCCGTCGTCGTCGACGACCTGGAGGCCGCCGTCGCCTTCTTCACCGCACTCGGCATGGAACTGGAGGGCGAGGCCGAGATCGAGGGGATCTGGGCGGACCGGACCTGCGGCCTGGACGGAGTCCGCAGCGCCATCGCGATGATGCGCACCCCGGACGGCCACAGCAAGCTGGAGCTGACGAAGTTCCACGCGCCCGAGGCGATCACCGTCGGGCCGCCCCACCCGGCGCCCAACACGCTGGGCCTGCACCGCGTGATGTTCGCCGTGGACGACATCGACGACACCATCGCCCGCCTGCGCCCCCACGGCGCCGAACTGCTGGGCGAGGTGGCGCAGTACGAGAGCTACTACCGCCTGTGCAACCTGCGGGGCCCGTCGGGCATCATCGTGGCTCTGGCCGAACAGATCGGCTGAATCGTCCGGCTCCGGGGGATCGGGGCGGCGGGTCAGTCGGCCGTCAGGAGTTCGACCCCCAGTGCCGTGAGCTGTTCGACGACGGAGTTGTGCGGGTCCGCGTCGGTGATCAGACCGCTGATCTCGGCCCAGGCCAGGACGCGGTAGCGCGACGCGGTGCCGATCTTCTCCGACGAGGCCAGGATGTACGTGTCCGCGGCGCGGGCGGCGAGGGCGCGTTTCATCGCGGCCTCCTCGGCGTCGCCGGTGGTCAGCCCCGCCTCGGGGTGCACGCCGGTCACGCCGAGGAGGCAGACGTCGGCGGAGACGTTCTGCGTGGCCTCGACGGCGGCGGCACCGCAGGCGACCGCCGAGTGCTTGAAGATGCGGCCGCCGATCAGGAAGAGCTCCGCCCGAGGGTGGTCGACCAGCGCGGACGCGATCGTCGGGCTGTGGGTGATCACCGTGCAGGCGAGGTCCTGCGGGAGCGCCCGGGCCACGGCGAGGGCGGTCGTCCCGCCGTCGAGGATCAGTGTGCCCCCGGGCCGGACCAGCCCGGCGGCGACCGAGGCGACCTTCCGCTTGCCGTCGGGGGCGAGGGCCTGCCGGGCGGTGTAGTCCGCCACCGCCGGGGAGACCGGCAGGGCACCGCCGTAGACGCGCTGGCAGAGTCCCTCGGCGGCCAGCTCGCGCAGGTCGCGTCGCACGCTGTCCTCGGAAATGCCCAGGTCGGCGGCGACGTCCTTGGCGACGATCTTGCCCTCGCGAGCGAGCAGACCGAGCAGGTGGTCGCGTCGTTCAGCAGCCAGCATCCGTACTCTCTCCCGTTCTTGCACGTTTCTGCATGTATCGTAGCGGCCGTGAACGACAAGCCCAAGCTCATCCTCATCGCCGGTCCCTATCGCTCCGGCACCAACGGCGACCCTGAGGCGATGGCCGCCCATCTCGCCCGCCTCGAAGCCGCCGCCTGGCCGGTCTTCGAAGCCGGCCACCTCCCCGCGATCGGGGAGTGGATCGCCCTGCCCGTCCTGCACTCGGCGGGCGCGGGCCCCACGGACCCGCTCGCCGACGAGGTGCTCTACCCGACCGCCGACCGCCTGCTCGCCCACTGCGACGCGGTGCTGCGGCTGCCCGGCGCATCCACCGGGGCCGACCGGGACGTGGCCACCGCCCGCCGCCGCGGCCTGCCCGTCTACTACGACGTCTCCGAGATCCCCCGCCGCACCCCGGAGACGGCCGCGTGACGGGCCGCCCCGGCATGGACGCGCCCGACCACCGCGGGCGCACCGGCCTCGACCGCGCCGGACGCGGCCTCGACCGAAACCCCGACGTCCGGGTCCGCGACGTCGAACTCACCTCCCAGGGCTGGCACGTCCTGCGCCGCACCACCTTCGACTACCGCCGCCGCGACGGAAGGTGGGAGACCCAGCAGCGCGAGACCTACGACCGCGGAGACGGCGCCGTGGTCCTGCCCTACGACACGGCGCGCGGCTGCGTCCTGCTCACCCGTCAGTTCCGCTATCCCGCCTACGTCAACGACCATCCCGACGGCATGCTCGTCGAAGCCGCCGCCGGACTGCTCGACGCGGACGACCCGGCGGCCGCCGTCCGCCGAGAGAGCGCCGAGGAGCTCGGCGTCACCCTCGGCCCGCTCACCCGTGTCCTGGATGCCTACATGAGCCCCGGCTCCGTCACCGAACGCCTCCACTTCTTCGCCGCGCCCTACACCCCGGCCGACCGCACCGGGAGCGGGGGCGGACTGGAGGAGGACGGGGAGGACATCGAGGTCCTCGAAGTGCCCTTCGCGGAGGCCCTGGCCATGACCCGCGACGGGCGGATCACGGACGGCAAGACGATCATGCTCCTGCAATGGGCGGCCCTCGACGGACCCTTCGCCGACCATCGGGTGAAAGCTCCTGGCACACCGGCGTGCAACCCTTCGAGATCGCCGATTGTCTAGCGATGGAAGGACCGTCCCCTGGACGTCACCGTCCGTTCACTCGCGCCCGCCAGAGGTCTCCCCATGCCGATCATCCAGGACCGCCGTCGTGTCCGCCGCACCGCCGCAGCCGCGCTCGGCGCCGGCGCACTGCTCGCGCTCGCCGCGGCTCCCGCCGCCTTCGGGGAGGAGGCCGCCCCCGAACTGGTCGTGGGAGGCGTCGGACCGATCGACGGGCTGAAGCCCGGGGGCGGCTTCGACGTGCCGGTCACGGTGGCGAACAAGGGGACTGTGGCGGCCGAGAAGGTATGGGTCTCCCACTCCGTCACCCGCGGACTGGACTACGCGGAGGTCCCCTCCAACTGCCGCGTCCAGCACGTTCGGTCCTACGACGAGATGCCCGAGCGCTGGTGGGCGGTGTGCGCGTTCGACCAGGCGATGGAGCCGGGTTCCGTCTACAGGCTCGACCAGCCCCTCCGTGTCACGGCACTGGACCGCGCGCTCTACGACGAGCTGGGCGTGCGTGCCTCCGAGGTCGACCCGGGGGCCGACGAGAACGGCGAGACACCGGTGCAGGGAACGGCGCCGGCGGTGAAGCTGGTCGAGGCGCAGCCCGGCAGCGAGGGGTCGGCGCGGATCGTCTTCGTGCCGGTCACGACGGTCAACACCGCGGACTACCAGGTGACGGGCGCCGCGTTGAAGGGGAACGTCGGTGACACCGTGACGATGAAGGCCACCTTCCTCAACGCCGGACCCGCCTGGGTGAAGCACCGGGAAGGGGACCGGTCCGTCAGCGTCAGGATCACGCTTCCCGAAGGCACCTCGGTCATCAAGCGCGGGCAGTTCTGCCGGGCCGAGGGCGAGGTGTACGTCTGCGGAATGCGGTCGCACTACGAGGGTGCCGGAGAGACGTACACGTTCCAGCTGAAGATCGACAAGCGGGTGGCGGGCGCCAAGGGCTCCGTGGCGCTGAGCAGCGAGTCCCGCCCGTTCGACCCGAACAAGGACAACGACAGGGCCGACATCACGCTCGAAGTGGCGGACGACGGAACCACCGGATCGACGGGTGGCTCGGGCGGCTCGACCGGAGGGACGTCCGGCTCCACGGGCGGTTCCACCGAAGGCTCGGACGGTTCCACGGGTGGCGGCGGCACGTCAGGCTCGTCCGGCGGGTCGTCGACGGGCGGCGGTACCGGATCGACGGCGGACGGCGGCGACCTGGCCACGACCGGCTCCTCGGCGCTGCCGCTCGCGGGCGTCGCCGCGGCGGCGACGGTCGTGGGCGCGGCGACCGTCGTGATCGTGCGCCGCGGCAAGGCGAGCCGCCTGGGCTGAGCGGCGCCCCGGCAGGGGTGTGGACGTTCCGGCAGGGGTGTGGACGTCCCGTCAGACCAACTTCACGGTGACACCGGCGCCTTCGAGGGCGGTGACCTCGTCCTCGGGCGCGGCGGTGTCGGTGACGAGGGTGTCGAGGAGCGTGGCCGATCCCACGTGCGCGAGGGCGGTGTGGCCGAGCTTGCCGCTGTCGGTGGCCGCGATGATCCGACGTGAGGAGGCGATGCCCGCCTTCTTCACCGCCGCGTCGTCGAGGTCGTAGGCGGTGATCCCCTCGGCCGCGCCGAGTCCGCAGCAGCCGACCACGGCGGTGTCGAAGCGCAGGGCCGCCAGGGCGGCGAGGGTGAGCGGGCCGGTCAGGGCTCCCTCGCCCGCGCGGGGGCGTCCGCCGGGCACCATGAGCGCGGTCGGGCCCGGTGCGTCACTCAGGACATGGATGGCCTGAAGCGACAGGGGCATCACGGTGAGGGGCCGTCCGCGCAGCAGGGCGGCGACCTCCAGGCAGGTGGTGCCACTGTCCAGGAGCACGGTCTCGCCGTCCCTGACGAGCGCGTCGACCTCGGCCGCGATACGGCGCTTGGCCTCCGTCGCCTCATGGGCGCGCAGCGCGAAAGGCGGTTCCTCGCCCCTGAGTTGCAGCGTGCGGGCGCCGCCGCGAACCCGCTCCAGGACCCCGTGGGAGGCGAGCACGTCGAGATCCCGCCGGACCGTCATCTCCGAGGCTCCGGTCAGTTCCGCGAGGTCACCCACCGTGACCCGCCCGGACTCCTTGACGGCCTGGGCGATCAGGCGATGGCGATCAGCGTTATTCATACCTGGATTGAAGCATCGTTCAAGCGAACATGGCGACTGTTCGAAACTCGCACTTCTGAACATTAATTGTGTTCGTTATGGTGTTCGGCATGGCACACCCCTCGCTCAGCGCCGCCCGCGTGGCGACGTTCGTCTACTTCGTCCTCAACGGCACCCTCCTCGGCGTGTGGGTCGTACAGATCCCCGCCATCGAGGAGCACGTCGGCATCAGCCACGCGACCCTGGGCGGCCTGCTGGTCCTGCTCGGCGGCGGCGCCTTCCTGGGCATGCAGGTGGCCGGGCGTCTGGTCGACCGCCTGGGGACCGGTGTCGTGGTCCCGGCGGCGGGCGTGCTGTGCAGCCTCACCCTGATCCTGCCCGGCCTCGCCCCGGAACCGTGGACGCTGGGCGCGGCCCTGCTGGTCTTCGGCTTCGGCAACGGCTGCCTGGACGTGAGCATGAACGCCCACGCGGTGCACGTCGAGAAGGCGTACGCCCGGCCCGTGATGTCCGCCTTCCACGCCACCTTCTCCGTCGGCGGCGTCATCGCCGCGCTGGTCGGAGCCGGGGCGGCCGGCGTCGGCATGTCCACGGCCGTCACGCTCGGCGCGGTCGCGGTCCTGGGGGTCGTGACGGCCCTGGTGGCCGCGCGCGGCCTGCTGCCGGGCGCGCCCGTCGACGACTCCGAGGCCCCGAACCCGGCCGGCAAGCGTGCCGTCCCCTCCCGGATCTGGGTCCTCGCCGGCCTCGCCCTGGTGGTCATGCTCTGCGAGGGCGCCGCCAACGACTGGAGCGCGCTGCACCTCAAGAGCGTCCTGGGCGCGCCGGAGTCCACCGCGGCGCTCGCCTACGGCTCCTTCGCCGCCGCCATGACCGTCGGCCGGTTGCTCGCCGACCGGGTGACGGCCCGGTTCGGCCCGATGGCCGTCCTGCGCTACGGATCGGCGATGGCGGCGGTCGGCATCACCGCGGTGGCCCTCCTGCCCTGGGTGTGGGCGGCCCTCGCCGGCTGGGCGCTGTTCGGCCTGGGCCTGTCGGGCTGTGTTCCGCAGCTGTTCAGCGCGGCCGGTCACGCCGATCCCGCGGCGGCGGGCGCCAACGTCTCCCGTGTCGCCGGCCTCGGCTACCTGGGCATGCTCGCGGGCCCCGCGGTGATCGGCTGGCTGACCCACCTGGTGCCCCTCAATGAGACGTTCCTGCTCATGACCCTGCTCTGCGCGGTCGCCGCCGGGGCCGCCGGAGTGCTGCGCACCACGGAGCAGGACAGCCCGCGCGAACCCGCGCACACCACCCCCTGACCGCCTGTGCAGCATCGGCCTGACCCCATGCTGCACAGGCGCCGCGGCCCGGCGTTGAGCCGAGGGCTCGTAGAGCGGGAGCGCGGCAGGGGTCGCGAGATCCGTGAGTGAACGGGCGGACGCGTAACCGATGGGTTACGCTTCCGGTGTGGACGATCTGAGCGGGGTGGCCGATGCCATCGCCGACCCGGTGCGCCGGGAGATCCTGACGCTGCTGCGCCATGCCCCGCTGACGGCGGGTGACATCGCGGGCCGCTTCGCGATCAGCCGCCCCGCGGTGAGCCGGCATCTGCGCGTGCTGCGGGAGTGCGGCCTGGTCGAGGACGAGCAGGTCGGCCGCCACCGGCGCTACTCGCTCGTCCCGGCCCGACTGGGGGACCTCGCCGACTGGCTCGCCCAGTTCGAAGCGGAGAGCGGCCTCTGGTCGCGGCGCCTGGCGGCGCTCGACACCGAGGTCCACCGCACCCGACGCGACCGCGCCCAGCACCGCACGGCCGCTCACCACCCGACGGAGGACACCGCATGAACCCCGAGCCCAGCGGACGACTCGTCCCCACCCCGACGGGTCACGACCTGATCCTCACCCGCACCTATCGCGCCGGAGTCGACGACGTCTGGGCGAGCGTCACCGAATCGGAACGCACCGCCCGCTGGTTCGGCCCATGGCGCGGCGAGGCGGCACCGGGCCGGACCATCGAGGTCCAGATGACCTTCGAGGAATCGGATGCCTGGATCCCGGTGCGCGTCGACGCCTGCGAGGCGCCGCACCGCCTCGCCGTGTCGACCCAGGACGAGGCCGGCGCGTGGTCGCTCGAACTGCTGCTGACCGAGGCCGACGGCCGCACCGAGCTGCGCCTCGTCCACCACCTCACCGCCACCGGGCAGCTCGGCGAGATCGGCCCCGGCTGGGAGTACTACCTGGACCTCCTCACCGTCGCGCGCACGGGCGGCCCCCGCCCCGGCTTCGAGGACTACTACCCGGCGCAGAAGGCGTACTTCGAGTCCCTCGTCTGAGCCGCACCGGCCGTGGGCCGACGGGTATCCCCTTGGCCCACACCCGCGGGATCGGGCAAGGTGGATCAACTTCCCGTACGAACAGGACCGTCGTCATGCCTCTCATCTGCCTCGTCCGTCACGGTCAGGCGTCCGCCGACGCCGAGGACTACGACGTCCTGTCCGAACTCGGGCGCGCCCAGGCCACAGCCGTCGGGGAGGAACTCGCCCGCCGCGGCCTGCGCGATCCGCAGCTGGTGTCGGGCACGCTCCTCCGCCAGCGCGACACCGCCCAACTGGTCGCCGAGGCGGCCGGATTCGGCCGGATGCCGGAGCAGGACCCGCGCTGGAACGAGTACGACCACCTCGCCCTCATCGACCGCTACGCACCGCCGCCGCACGGGTCCACCTCCGTACAGGACCTCATCGACCAGGCGCTGTCGGCCTGGATCGACGACACCGGTGCGAGCGAGAAGGAGTCCTGGACCGCCTTCACCGCCGGTGCCGACGCCGCGCTGGCCGAGCTGCGGAGCGCGCTCGGCAGAGGGCGCGACGCCGTCGTCGTGACCTCGGGCGGTGTCCTCGCCGCCCTGTGCGGTTCGTTGCTCTCGCTGCCCCGCGAAGGGGTCGTCGCCCTCAACCGGGTGACCGTGAACGCCTCCGTCAGCACGCTCGTGGTCGGCGCCTCGGGCACCACGTTGCTGACGTTCAACGAGCACGCCCACTTCGCCGGCGACCGGCGGTCCATGCTCACCTACCGCTGAACGAGTCCCTGCGGTGCGCTCCGTTCGGCGCAGGCCCGGTGGTGGTGACCCGGACGGCGTCCGGCGCGGCCGAGACCCGTGAGATGAGCCGCTGGAGCAGGGCCGGGTGATGGATGCGGGCAGGCCCGGCGAGCTGACGCGCTCGCCGCTGGCGTGGGCGCTCTGCTTCGGCGTCGCCGCCAGGAGCGAGAGGTCGACTCCGTCGGCGTCGTTGGCCACGCGGGCGCTGGTTCGGTCCCGTTCGATGTCGACGCCGAGGCCGGTGACCCACTTGGGGAAGCCGTAGCCGTCGTGGCCGCGCACCTGGGCGATCTCGGTGCTGACCGGCAGAGTCAGAGCACGTAGGAGTCCACGTGCTCGTTCTTGAGGTCGGAGACGAGGTCGAAGAAGCCGAGCCCGCCGTGCCGTGCGGGTTTCACGGCGATGCCGACGGCGGCCTCGGTGTAGAAGTCGATGTCGCACACGTCGTAGCGGAAGAACATCACGGAGATCAGCCCGAGCCCTTGTGCGACCTCCAGCGGCGCCAGTTCCTCGGGGAGCCGGGTCGGGGGTCCATGTGGCACCGAGCCGCAATGTAAGCGCTGTCAACAATCGAGTCGCCTTCTCGCCGAGGCGGGTGCTCCGCGATGCGACTTTGCCTCTCGTTGTTAATTTACAGCAGACTGTAAAAATGCCGTATGGTGCAAGCACTCGACCAGTTAGGAACACTTCGATGGCCTCACGCCTGTATGCCTGGGCGCGCTGGATGGTGCGCCACCGCCGCTCGGTGATAGCGACCTGGGTCCTCCTCCTCGCCGTCGTCGGCGGCCTCGGCGCGACCCTGCACGGCAAGACCTCCACCGAGTTCACCGTCCCGGGCGTGGAGTCCCAGCAGGCTCAGGACCTGCTGCAGGAGAGGTTCCCGCCCGCCGCCGGCGGCGTCGTCCGCGTGGTGATCGCGGCCCCCGAGGGCAGGACCGTCACGGGCCCCACGCAGCGCGAGGCGATCGACGACGTGCTGGACGACGCGGCGAAGGTGGAGGGCGTCGTCGCCGTGTCCCGTCCCTCGTCGGCGGGCGGCGCTGTCTCGGCGGACCGCGCCATCGCCTACTCCGACGTCCGGTTCTCCGTGGAGGCCTCCGAAGTGACGGAGGAGGCGAAGGAGGAACTGGCCGCGGCGGTGGAGCCCCTGCGCGACAGCGGGATGCGGGTCGAGCTGGGCGGCTCGGCCATGCTCCCGCAGACCGAAGCGGGCGGCCCGGCCGAGGTGGTCGGTGTCGTCATCGCCTTCCTGATCCTCGCCGTCGCCCTCGGTTCCGTGGTGGCGGCCGGTCTGCCGCTGCTGACCGCGCTTCTCGGCGTCGCCGTCGGTGTGCTCGGCACGATGTTCGTCTCCGGCTTCGTGGAGATGACGGGAACGGCGACCACGCTCGCGCTGATGATCGGCCTGGCGGTCGGCATCGACTACGCCCTCTTCGTCATCTCACGCCACCGCGAGCAGCTCGCCGATCCGGAGACCGACTGGGAGGAGTCGATCGCACGGGCCACGGCCACGGCCGGCAGCGCTGTCGTCTTCGCCGGTGCCACGGTCGTGATCGCCCTCGCCGCACTGGCCATCACCGGCATTCCGTTCCTCACGATCATGGGGCTCGCGGGTGCGGTGACCGTGCTCGTCGCCGTCCTGGTCGCCATCAGCCTCCTGCCGGCCGTACTCGGTGTGTTCGGCGAGCGCATGCGCCCCCGCAAGGCCCGGAGCAAGGTCCGGAGCAAGGACCGGAGCAGGGCGGCGGGGCAGGCCCAGCGCAACGCCGAGAGCGAGGCCGAGAGCGATGCCGAGCGAGCGGACCGTGCCGCCGGCACCTGGGGTCTTGCCTGGGCCCGTGCCGTCACCCGCGCACCCGTGCTCGTCCTGCTCGCCGGAGTGCTCGGTCTGCTGGCCCTCGCGCTGCCCGCCCGTGACCTCCGCCTCGGCCTGCCCAGTTACGCCTCCCAGCCCGAGACCAGTACCCAGCACCAGAGCTACGAACTGCTCACGGAGGGCTTCGGTCCCGGCTTCAACGCCACCCTCATCACCGTCGTGGACACCGAACGCATCCCACGGGACGAACGGCAGACCACCGTGGCCGAACTGCGCGGCGAGCTGGCCGCCGACCCGAACGTGGCCGCCGTGTCACCACCGGTCTCCAGCCCCTCCGGCGGCCTCGTGGTCATGTCCGTCGTGCCGAGGTCGAGCCCCGACGCCCAGGCCACCACCGACCTGGTCCACCGCATGCGCGACCACGCGCCGACGGTCTCCGACGCCGGCGGCTCCCTCTACGTGACCGGGCAGACCGCCATGGCCATCGACGTGGCCGCCAAGCTCGGCAGCGCGCTGCCCCTGTTCATCGGCGTGATCGTCGTCCTGGCGCTGTTCCTGCTGGCCATCGCCTTCCGGTCGGTGCTGGTGCCGCTCAAGGCCGCCCTGGGCTTCCTGCTCTCGGTCGGCGCGAGTCTGGGCGCCTCGGTCTGGGTCTTCCAGCAGGGCCACCTCAACGACGTGCTCGACGTCGCCGCGACCGGACCGGTCACCAGCTTCCTCCCGGTCCTGCTGACCGGTGTCCTCTTCGGACTCGCCATGGACTACGAGGTGTTCCTCGTCAGCCGGATGCGCGAGCACTACGAGCACAGCAAGGACCCGGCCGCGGCCATCGCCGAAGGCGTCTCGCGCAGCGCACGGGTCGTGGTGGCGGCCGCGCTGATCATGGTCGCGGTGTTCGGCGGGTTCGTCTTCAACCACGACCCGATCGTCAAGTCCATCGGGTTCGCTCTGGCCTTCGGCGTCTTCATCGACGCGTTCGTCGTCCGCATGATGCTCGTGCCCGCCGCCATGGCGCTGCTCGGGCGGCACGCCTGGAGCATGCCCAGGTGGCTGGACCGTGTCCTGCCGGACGTGGACATCGAGGGCGCACGCCTCCCGGCCGCGACCGCGGTACCCATGGACTCGGGAGCCGACCTGAAGACGGACACCTCCGACGACAGGACGGCCGTACGGGCCTGACGCTCGCCGTGAGGGGAACCGCCCGGGCCGCGAGGAGCGGACCCGGGCGGTTCCCGGTATCCGGTGACGTACGCGACGGGCCGGTCAGGCCGCCGCCGGTCAGGCCGTCCGGGCGGGCCGGCGGGAGGTTCGGGTACCCCGAGTCATCAACCATCCGGCGAGTGCCGCGATGGGGTACATGAGCACGCCGTAGACAGCGGCCGGCACCGCGAGGCTGACGCTGCCGAGCACGCTGATCGCCAAGGTCATGGCGACGGCGCTGTTGTGCACGCCTATCTCCATGGAGCAGGCGATCGACTGGGGCTTGTCGAGCCTCGCCAGACGGGGCACGAAGTACCCGGTCGTCAGGCTCAGTACGCAGAAGACCACCGCCACGGGGCCCACGTCCGTCAGGTAGTCGACGATGTTGTCCCGTTCCGACACCAGCGCGCCGACGATGACCGCGAGCAGGACGGCGACCGACAACTGCCGTACCGGACCGTCCATGCGCAGCGCGAAGGCCTCCGAACGCCGCCGTACGGCCATGCCGATCGCCACCGGGACGAGCACGAGGGCGAAGACCTGGAGCACCTTGCCGAACTGGAGCCCCATACCGCTCTCACCGATGTCCGGCTCGAAGTGGCCCAGCGCGAGGTTGGTGATGACGGGCAGCGTCACGATGGCCAGGACCGCGTTGACCGCGGTGAGCGTGACGTTCAACGCCACGTCGCCGCCGAAGAGATGACTGAAGAGGTTCGCCGTCGTCCCGCCCGGCGACGCGGCCAGGAGCATCATGCCGACGGCCAGCACCGGGGACAGGTCGAAGGCGAGGACGAGGCCCAGGCATACGGCGGGCAGGAGCAGGAGTTGGCAGAGCATCGCCACGACGACGGCCCTGGGATGGCGGCGCACCCGGCGGAAGTCGTCGACGGTCAGGGACAGGCCCAGCCCGAACATGATGATGGCGAGTGCCAGCGGGAGGAACACCGTGGCGAGGGGAGAGTCCATGCGCGGCTTCGTCTCCAAGGGCGAGGATGACGCGGAGGGAGGTGCGGGGCGACTCGCGCGTGACGGACGGATGTCGGCCGCATGACGGCTCTGCTTGAGCCGCTGCTGCATCGCGCACAGTAGGTGCCGCCGTGAGCACTGTCAACATTCCTGGCTGTGCAGGATCTCCGCGGTCGGGGCGCCGTGGTGCCGGCCCGGGAGGGGGCGGGCGTCCCCGGGCAGCGCGAAAGCCCCGCCGGCGCCGCTCGGTGCGGTGGCGGGGCTCTGGGCTGTGGAGTTGGCCCCTCGGGCCGTAACTCAGTCGTTCACCAGCAGGATCTTGCCGGTGTGGCCGCCCGCCTCCATGAGGCGGTGCCCTTCGGCGGCCTCCGCCATGGGAAGCGTCCGGTCGACGACCAACTGCACGGTGCCGTCCTCGATCAGCGGCCAGACCTTCTCCTGGACCTCCGCCACGATGGCCGCCTTGTCCGCCTTGGACCGGGTGCGCAGCGTGGTGCCGTGCACGGAGAGCCGCTTGAACAGTTGCCCGGCGGGGACCGCGACCTTCTGGGTGTATCCGCCGCCGGTCAGCAGGGCGCAGACCTCGTCACCGACCTGCCGGCCGGTGACTCCCTCGCCCAAGGCGCTGACGCGGCCAGAGACTTCGAGGCCCGGGTAGGGGGACCAGCCGGGCCGGAGCGGGTAGAGGCCCCGGCGCTGCATGACGTCCGCCCGGTTGAGGGCGCCGGCCACGACGTCGACGACCACTTCGCCCGCGGCCGGGATCGGGTCCTCCGCATCGGTCCACCGCAGAACCTCGGGACCGCCGTGTTCCGTGATCGATACGGCCTTCATGGCACTTCCGTTCTCGGGGCCGAGCCGCCGGCCCCGGTTCGAGTTCACATGTGTGCGATGTTTACATCATCACGTGCAAAAGTATGCGGTGTCAACATGCGCATATCGCCTCACATTGCAAATACCGGAAACTTCCCGAAGGATGGGACGGGGCTCGTGCCGCGCGGGGGTCGGGGGACGCAGCGGTGGCGGCCGACACGGCCCACGAGACCAGCACGCACCCACTCGATGATGGAGCGGACATGACTGAGCTTCCCCCTCCGATCACCCCGTACCTCGAACCCGCCGCGAAGGAACTGTGCGAGGCGACGGACCCGCACCCCCGCATCTACGAGGTCCCGCCGGAGAAGGGCAGGGAGATCCTGCTCAGCCTCCAGGTCGACCCCGGCGTGCCGCGGCCGGAGGTCGACGAGGAGTGGGTGGACGTCGACGCGGGGGAGTGGGGCACGGTCCGCACCCGCATCATCCGACCGAAGGGGGCGACGGGGGCCCTGCCGGTGCTCTTCTACATCCACGGCGCGGGATGGGTCTTCGGCGACGACAAGACCCACGACCGACTGTTCCGCGAACTCGCCGTGGGCGCGGGGGCCGCGGGTGTCTTCCCGGTCTACGACCGGGCCCCGGAGGCGAAGTACCCGACCCAGGTCGAGCAGAACTACGCGGTGGGCCAGTGGGTCCTGGAGCAGGGCGCCGAGCACGGCCTGGACACCTCGCGCATCGCCGTCACCGGTGAGTCCGTCGGCGGCTGCATGTCGGCGGTGTTCGCGCTCATGAACAAGGAGCGCGGCGGCATCGACCTCAAGGCCCAGTGCCTGCTCTACCCCGTCGCCGACGCCGACTTCGACACGCCGTCCTACCTGCAGTTCGCCGAGGGCTACTACCTCACGCGGGACGGCATGAAGTGGTTCTGGGACGCGTACACCACGGACCCGGCGCAGCGCGCCGAGCACTACGCCTCCCCCTTGCGGGCCACCCTCGACCAGCTCAAGGGTCTGCCCGTGACCATGGTCATCACCGATGAGGCGGATGTCCTGCGCGACGAGGGCGAGCAGTACGCCAACAAGCTGCGCGAGGCGGGCGTCGACGTGACGTCGGTCCGGGTCGCGGGCATGGTCCATGACTTCCTGCTCCTGGACAGCCTGCGCGACACCCATGCCGCCAACGTGGCACGCAAGCTCGCCGTCGACTTCCTCAGGACAGCACTACAGGGCGGGTAGTCGCCCAGCGGGAAGCGGGCCGTCGCACGGCGGCCCGCCTCCTCGGCGCGCCGGGCGGTGACCGCGTGAGGTGCCGCAGGCGGAGTCGTCGATAGGCTGTCCGTCAGCCTTGCGGCAGGGAAGCGGCGGCCGCCCGGACGAAGGCCATCGCGGTGTCGAGGTCTCCCGGCTCCGACTGGTGCGTCAGTTCGCCGATCACGCTGGCCACCGTGGCCGCCAGGATCCGGGGTGCGAAGTCGTCGGGCTCCCAGCCCCGTTCCTCCGCCAGGAGGCGCGCGCCGTCCTGGATGACCTCGGTCAGTCGCCCCCCGCACAGGCCCTTCAACTGCGGGTTGGCATGGAGCATCCGGTTGTTCAACTCGTCGAACGTGCCCTGATGCGCGGCCTGTTGGCGCAGCCACTGCTCCAGGGTGTCGATGATCCCCTGACCCTGCGGCCGTTGGTGCAGCGCATCGGCCAACTGGTCGACGAACTCGTTGAAGTGCGCCATGGCCAGTTCGAGCTTGGAGGGGAAGTACAGCGTGACCGTGCGCGGCGAGACCTCGGCCGCCTCGGCGATGTCGGCGATGCTCGTGTGGTCGAAGCCCCGCTCCGCGAACAGCTCGTAGGCGGCGGTCAGAATGGCCTGCCTGCGCCGCGCCTTGCTCCGCTCCCTGAGGCTGTCACCAGTCATGACAGCAACTTTACCAGTGGCGGTTAATTTGCAGTCGGATGTAAACTTCTATCGGTGCGTGCCGATGCCGGCGACGAGACGCTCGGCCGGCGGCTCGGAGGACGGCGGGTTCTGACCCGTGTACACGTTGTGGTCGACCACGATGTACGGCCGCAACGTGAACAGCGCCTTGGAGCCTCCCGGACACCCCTGACCGTCGGGGCCGCCGCCGAACCTGGGCACCGCCCTGCTCGGCTGGGCGAGGTGGTGGCCACCGCCGGTCTGGTCCTGCTGATCTTCGGCCTGGCCCGCACCGACCGTCTCGACCACCCCCCGGGCCGACCAAGCAGGCCGACCCGGCCGAGCCCGGCCGCAAGGGCGGCTGCTGCGGCTCGTGACATGCCCGCAGCGGAAACGTCGGACAACGCGCCGCAGGATCGGCCCGGAGCGATTGTCGGAGGGGCGTGACAGAGTGCGCGGTCATGGACAACGACACCTTCTGGGACGTCATCGAAACCGCGCGAGCCGGGGCCGCCGCATCGGGTGAGCCATTCGACGAGGTTCTCGTGACGCAGCTCGCCGGGAGGCAACGGCAGGAGATCCTGGAGTACGCGGCACGCTTCGACGAGGTCCACGACGCCCTGTACCGCTGGGACGTGTGGGCGGCCGCCTACCTCATCGGGGGCGGATGCTCCGACGACAGCTTCATGGACTTCCGAGCCGGAGTGATCGCTTGGGGCCGGCAGTGGTACGAGCGCGTGGCCGCCGACCCCGACAGCCTCGCGACGCACCCTGAAGTCGTGGAGGAGGCGAGCGCCCCGGACCGTTCCGAGACGCTCTTCTACGAAGACGTCAACTACGCGGCCGCCGGGGCGTTCGAACGGATCACGGGTGATGCCGATGCCTTCTACGAGGCGTGGCGCGAGTTCCGCGGGGCCGGCACCGAGAACCGCGAAGAGGTCGACATGGGCGAGGACTTCGATTTCGAGGACGACGGCGAGATGAACCGTCGCCTTCCCCGGCTGGCCGCACTGTTCATCGGCGCCGGCGCCGGCACCTGACTACGGGGACGTGTGCGGCGCGCGGAGTACGAGCAGGGTGATCTCGCTCGGGGCGAAGACACGGAACGGTGGGCCCCAGAACCCGGTGCCGCGGCTGGTGTAGAGGAGGGTGCGCTCGCCGTGCCGGGTGAGACCGGCCAGGGCGGGCTGGTCGAGGCGGACCAGGTAGTGGAAGGGCCAGATCTGGCCGCCGTGGGTGTGGCCGGAGAGCTGGAGGTCGATGCCGCCCGCGGCCGCCCGGCCGACGAACTTGGGCTGGTGGGCCAGGAGCAGGACGGGCAGCTCGGGGTCGACGCCTTCGAGGGCCCCGTCGAGGTGGGCGCGATGGCCCGGCAGACCGGAGGACTCGGCGGTCACGTCGTCGACGCCGGCGACCACGAGGGTGTCGCCGCCGCGTTCGAGCAGGACATGGCGGTTGCGGAGCGGCTCCCAGCCCAGTTCGTCCATCAGGTCGACCCAGCCCTGGGCCTCGCTGTAGTACTCGTGGTTGCCGGTGACGTAGACGCGGGCGTGTGCGGCCCGCACGGTTCCCAGGGGAGTGGCCTGGGCGCGGCGGCGTTCAGCCGTGCCGTCCGCGATGTCGCCGGTGTGGCAGACGAGGTCGGCCTCCAGGGAGTTCACCGTCTCGCACACCCGTTCCGACCAGCGGGCGCGGTCGAGGGGGCCGTAGTGCGTGTCGGTGATGAGCGCGACGCGCAGGCCGTCCAGCCCGGCGCCGAGCCGGGGGAGCTGTACGTCGAGACGGCGGACGCGAGGTACACGCCGGGCTTCGGCGTAGCCCCAGCCGAGGAGGGCGGCGGCGGTGACGAGCACGGCCCAGGTGACGAGGCGGGCACGATCCTGGCCGTCACCGACGCCGGCCATGGTCAGGGCGAGCCGCAGGGGGATGCCGAGCAACAGGGACCAGGTGAACAGCACCCAGCTGGAGCCGAGCAGGCTGTCACCGAGGATCGCGGCCCCGTCCTGCTGGCGCCGTCCGTGGCCGCGCGCCATCGCGAGCGGCATGACGACGAGCCCCAGGACGAACAGGGCGGTGCCGGCGACGGTGACGAGCGGCGGCCAGTGCTGGCCGGTGTACAGCAGCATCCAGCAGGGCACGGCCCACAGCAGGACAGGAGCGATCAACGGCAGGTAACGCATCACGCGGTGCAGCCAACTCTGCCGTGGCGCTGGCGCTTCACTGTCGGCGGGTCGGGTGTTGCTGGTGTCGGTCACGCTTGCCCTCTCTGCCCAGGCTGCCGTCCCGCGCACTGTATCCGGTGGCCCGAGGGCGAGCCGGGCCGGTGTGCGGCGCGGGGCCCGGTACGACGTTCCGGGCGGACTCCGGTCGCCTCCGGTCCGCGTAGGGTGCCGGGATGATTGCGATTCCGGAGGAGTTCGCCCGCGGCACCGTCGATCGCGAGGGAGCAGCCGGGGCGGCGTGGCTCGCCGAGCTGCCCGGGATCGTGGAGGAACTGCTGGGGCGCTGGGAGTGCGTGCCGGACGGCGCGGTCATGCACGGGGGCGTCGGTGTCATCGTGCCGGTGCGGCGGTGGGACGAGGGGAGCGCCGTGCTGAAGGTGTCCTACCCCCATCCGGGCAACGTCCATGAACCGGACGCGTTCCTGGCGTGGGGAGGGCGCGGTGCCATCGCCCTGTACGAGCGCGACGACGCTCGTTTCGCGATGCTGCTGGAGCGGGTTCAGCCGTTCACCCTGGCGGAGATCGCGGACGGCGACGAGGTGGTGACCGTCGCCGGCCGGCTCAACCGGCGATTGGCCGTCCCCGGGCCACTCGGTCTGCCCCGGCTGTGTGAGCGGGCCGACGGCTGGGTGGAGCAGCTGGTGAAGGACGCCGGGGAGGTTCCGCACGCATTGCCGCGTCATGTCGTCGATGCTGCCGTCGCGACCGCCCGGGACCTGGGCAGCGCTCAGCCGGACCTTCTCGTTCACGGTGACCTGCATGCCCGGAACATCCTGCGTGCCGACCGCGAGCCGTGGCTGGCCGTCGATCCCAAGGGATGCGCGGGAGATCCGGCCTACGACGGGGGCACCTTGCTGAAATCCCGTGCCCTTTCGCTCCTTGAGGCGGATGATCTGCGCAAGGCCGCCCACCGCGTCCTCGACGTCTTTGCCGCTGCCGCGGAACTCGACCGCGAACGCGTCCGGAGGTGGGCCCAGTTCCATGCCGTTCAGGCTGCTTTCTGGGGTCGCCGTCACGGGTTTCGTGTCGCCCGAAGTGGACCGCGTCTGGACCGGATCACCGCATTCGCCGACCACCTGGCGGAATTGCTCACCGAACAGTCGTAGGGGCGGCGGCAGGTCACAGGGAGAAGACCCGCATCAGGAAGAAGGCGGCGATCAGCAGGGAGCCGATCACGATCAGGGAAAGCCACCACAGCGGGTGGTCCCAGACCCCGCCGTCGGGCCGTTCCTGATGGGCTTCGGCAATCGACCCCTCGACAGCGGGCGTCTCACCGGGAGGAGGTAGTTGCTCACTCATGGTCACGCCTCCGGAAACATCGTCAGCGGGGCGAATACCTCGCCCCTTGAACGGGAGCGAATCCTTGCCGGGCAAACACCCTGTCGAAAGCTATGTGGGTTTCCGGTGCCGGGGTTCCTTCGGATGCCGCTCACTGAAATTCTCGTCCAAGGGGCACCTCGCCGAAAGTTCGGCCCTCAGGATGGGGCGCCCCTCGGTTGCCGGTGCGAATACCTCAGGTGTCCGCATGGCGACGAGGGGCGCCGACGCGACTCCGTGGCGTCAGGGCTTGGCCGAGTAGACGACACCGGGCAGGTTCTGGGCCGCGGAGCCCCAGACCTGGTCGTACAGGGCCGGGTCACCGGCGAGCGTGTGGAGCAGCCACGCCGTCGTGACGCCCTGCGTCAGCCGCTGCTGGGCGGCGCGCGTGATTCCGCCGCTGTCGCAGCCGAATCCGGAGCTGTCCTCGAAGCCGCAGTGGAACCCACCCGTGATGACCCGGAGCTGCGTGGCGGCGGGCTTGGCGTCGTACATCTTCCGCTGGTGGTCGGCCACCGGGGCGATGGTGTCGGCGCTGCCGCCGACGTACTGGGCGGGGACGGTGACTGCCCTGGACGCGCTGACGGCGGAAGGGTTGGTCTCGGCCGCGGCCAGCGTGGAGACGCTCTTGACCGCGGGGTTGAGGCTCGCCGCGACCAGGGCCGCCCCGCCGCCCATGGAGTGGCCGGAGACACCGAGCCTGGACGTATCGACCGCGCCCGCGAAGCGTGACCCGGTGCTGGTGTTCTGGATGCTGAGCCAGGTGAGCGCGGCGTTGAGGTCCGCCGCGAAGGCCGAGTGGCTGGGGAAGAGACCTCCCTGGGACTTCGGGGTGACCGTGATGAAGCCCCACGAGGCGTAGTGCCTGAGCAGGCTCTCGTACTGATTGGTGCTCTGGAGGAAGCCGTGGCCGAAGGCGAGGCCGGGGTGGGCGCCGACGGCGACGGGCTGGTTCGCGCCGGACGCCGTGCCCGGATACCAGACCCGTGCGCTGTAGGAACGGCCCGACGCCGACACGGTCAGGTCGGTGTAGGCCACGGGGAACGCGCCGGGGGCGGCCGGATCGATCGCCGCCGCGGACGTGGTTCGTTCGGCCCGGGCGTGCGCGGTGAGGCTCGGGCCCGCCGCGAGGGCGAGCAGCGTGAACAGGGTCGTGGCGATTCTGAGTGAGTTGCGGAGCACGCGATCACCTTTTCTGTGGGGAGGAACGGTGACTCCTGATGGATTACGTGTGCTTGAGCAAATACTTCCGGCGGTGTCAGGCGAGGAAATCGGCGAGCAGCGGGCTGACGAGCCGCTCGATGTGGTGGCGGCGTACTTCCGGCTTGACGTTCACCAGAGGCAGGGGCCCGCTCAGTGCGGGTGAGTGCGTGAGCAGGGCCAGGTGGGGGAGCAGTACGAGGAGCAGGGAGAGCAGCGCGTCGAGATCGGCTTCCTTGCGCAGTCGGCCCGCTTCGAGCGCCGTTTCCAGCAGGGGGCGCAGGGCGCCGGCGTAGAGATCGTTCACGGGGGTTCGGACGGCGGTGCGCACCGCCGGGTCCATTTCCATGTTGGTCGCCGCGGTGATGCCTCGCTCCAGTGGATTCTCCGCGAAGTAGGTGATCCACGCCTCGATCGAATCCGTGAGGTGAGTGGCGAAGTCCGCCGAGCCGTCGTAGGTGTCCAGCCATGGCCTCATGTGCAGGTACACCCGTGCCGACGTCTGCTCGGCCACGTAGGTGAAGAGGTCCAGCTTTCCCGCGAAGTACTGGAACAGGGAGCCTTTCGCCACGCCGGCTTCCCGGGCGATCACATTGAGGCTGCCCGTTGAATATCCGTGCGTGCCGAACTCGTCCATCGCGGCGATGAGTACGCGTTCTCTGCGTGCCGGGGACAAGCCGTGCCAGGTTGCCGTGGGCATGAATGCTCCCCTCGATGACCGGGTGGTCATGTCGTCGCCTGGACATAGTGGGTTGCCCCTGACGGCCTGTCAATGGAGCGCGCGGCAGTCCGGTGTACGGTCCATGCGTAATCGATTGCGCGATCTTCTTCGACTGTCTGCTCGCGTCCATGCGACAGCTATATGCGCAGGTCAGACCGCATCTAGTGACTATATGTAACATCACGAAATGATCTCGAAACAGGATCTGGATGGGTTGATGACGCTGAAGTCATTGACTTGCGTCCCTCCATGCTGTTCTCGTTTGCGCCACCGCTTCGTCGGAGCGGACCTCGGGACAAGGAGCACCCTCATGGCGATGCGTGGTCGTACTTCACACGTCAGACGCTTCACGATCGGCGCGGTGACGCTGGCACTCACCGCGGTGACCGCATGCGGCGGCGGCGACGGCGACGACGGGACCAACGGCTCGGCGGCCGCCTCGTCCTGCGAACCCGCCGCGGGCAAGGTCACGTTGGACTACTGGTCCTGGGTCCCCGGCATGGAGGAGGCCGTCGACCTGTGGAACAGCGAGAACCCCGACATCCAGGTCAAGGTGAAGACCACGCCCTCGGGCAACGCGGGCACGTACCAGAACCTCTCCAACGCCCTGAAGGCCGGCAAGGCCCCCGACCTCGGCCAGATCGAGTACGACTCCCTCGCCAGCTTCCGGCTCAAGGAAGGACTGCGGGACATCTCCTCCTGCCCCGGCGTGAGCGAGGCGGGCTCCCGGTTCGTCGACTGGACCTGGTCCCAGGTGGAGTTCGGCGCCGACGGCGAGGACGGCGTCTGGGCCGTCCCCCAGGACACCGGCCCCATGGCCCTGTTCTACCGCAAGGACGTCTACGACAAGCTCGGTCTCAAGGCGCCGACGACCTGGGACGAGTACGCCGAGCAGGCCCGCACCATCAAGAAGGCGGGGAAGTACATCACGCACTTCTCCCAGACCGACCCCAACTGGTTCACCGGCCTGCTCTGGCAGAACAAGGCGACCATGTTCGAGCGGGACGGCGACACCTGGGCCGTCACCGTCGACCGGCCCGAGAGCCGCGAGGTCGCCGACTACTGGCAGAAGCTCATCGACGACAAGCTCGTCGCCACCGACCTCCAGGGCTTCTCTCCCGCCCTGTACAAGGCGTGGAACAGCGGCGAGGTGGTCACCTGGATCAGCGCCGCCTGGGGGTACAGCACCATCCGGGACAACGCCAAGTCGACGGACGGCAAGTGGGCGGTCGCCCCCATGCCGCAGTGGAACGCCGGTGACCAGCAGGCCGGCAACTGGGGCGGATCCACCACCGCGGTCCTGGGCAAGACCGAACACCCCGCGGAGGCCGCGAAGTTCGCCCTCTGGCTCAACACCGACCCCGAGGCCCTGGAGATCCTCAACCGGGAGGGCGGCCTCTACCCGGCGGCCACGGCCGGACTCGACCTGCCCGCACTGAAGAAGCCGGTCGACTTCTACGGCGGGCAGCAGATCTTCGACGTCTTCGCCGAGGCCTCCGCCAACGTCGACACCGGGTTCACCTGGGGGCCGACCATGACGGACACCTACCGCTTCCTCAGCGACGGCACGTCCGGCGTCATCGCGGGCGAGACGACTCTCGGCGAGGTCCTCAAGGACACCGGCACGCAGAGCGCCGACTCCCTGCGCAAGCAGTCCCTCGAAGTGACCGGCGGCTGACGCTCCCCCTCCTGCCTCTCCCTGCTGCCGCCGATGCGCGGCGGCAGGGGACAGCACCGCAAAGGCTGCCCGTGACCCCCAACACCCCACCGGCCCCGGCCCACCGCCGCGGACGCCGGGCCCTCACCCCGTACGCCTTCCTCACCCCCTTCCTCATACCGTTCGTCCTCTTCACGCTCGTCCCCGTCGGCTACGCGTTCTGGCAGAGCCTGCACAAGACCGAGCGGACGGGCGGCACCTTCGGCCGGACCCAGTCGGTGTTCGCCGGGTTCGACCAGTACGCCCAGGTCGTCAAGGAGCCCTACTTCACCGAGAGCGTCCTGCGCGTCACCGGCTTCGCGCTCGTCCAGATCCCCGTCATGCTGCTGCTGGCCCTGACGCTCGCCCTGCTGCTCGACTCCGCGGTCGCCCGCGCCAAGCGGTTCTTCCGGCTGGTGTACTTCGTGCCCTACGGCATTCCCGGCGTGGTCGCCGCCCTCATGTGGGCCTTCCTCTACGACCCGCGGCTGTCACCCGTGGTGGACCTGTTCGACTCCGTCGGCGCCCACGTCGACCTGCTCGGCCCCGACGCCATCCTGTGGTCCATCGGCAATGTCGTGACGTGGACGTACACCGGCTACAACATGCTCATCATCTACGCCGCCCTCCAGGCCATCCCGGCCGACATCGGCGAGGCGGCCCGCGTCGACGGCGCGAACGGCCTCACCACGGCCCTGCGCATCAAGATCCCGATCATCCGGCCCGCGCTCGTCCTCACCGGCGTCTTCTCCATCATCGGAACCTTCCAGCTCTTCACCGAGCCGCAGGTCTTCCGCGCCATCTCGACCAGCGTCACCAGCACCTACACCCCCAACCTCGCCGCCTACTCGCTCGCCTCGGGCGACAGTTACAGCGAGGCCGCCGCGCTGTCGGTCATCCTCGCCGTGGTCACCTTCGCCCTGTCGTTCGCGTTCCTGCGCTTCACCTCCAGGAGGCAGGGATGAGCCTGCTCACCCGTACCGAGGGCGCCCACGCGGTGCCGAACCGACCCCGTCGCGGACCACGGACGACCGCCCCCGCCGTCGCGGCGAGCGTGTTCATGATCCTCGTCGCCTGCTACATGCTGCTCCCGGTGTACTGGCTGCTGGTCTCCTCGACCAAGAGCCAGGGCGACCTGGTCACCACCCCGGGCTTCCGTCTCGCCGACTGGCACCTCGGCGACAACCTCTCCGCCCTCTTCAGCCAGCAGGACGGCGTCTTCGGCCGCTGGCTGGTCAACAGCCTCCTCTACGCCGGCGCCGGAGCGGCGGTGGCGACACTCCTGGCCGCCGCCGCCGGCTACGCCCTGGCCAAGTACACCTTCCGCGGTCGGGAGGCGGTGTTCTCGATCATCCTGGGCGGAGTCCTCGTGCCCGCCACCGCACTCGCGCTGCCGCTGTTCCTGCTCTTCGCCGAGATCGACGCCACCAACACGTTCTGGTCGGTGTTCCTGCCCAGCATCGTCAGCCCGTTCGGCGTCTACCTCTCCCGCATCTTCGCCGCCGCGTCCGTCCCCGACGAGGTGATGGAGGCCGCCCGCATGGACGGCGCCGGGGAGTTCCGCATCTTCCGCACCATCGCCCTGCGGCTGATGTCGCCGGCCATGGTCACCGTGTTCCTGTTCCAGTTCGTCGTCATCTGGAACAACTTCCTGCTCCCGCTGGTCATGCTCCAGGACGACCGCCTCTACCCGGTCACTCTCGGCCTGTTCACCTGGCAGTCCCAGACCAGCCGACTGCCCGAACTCCAGACCCTCACCATCGTGGGCGCCCTCGTCTCGGTCGTGCCCATCGTCCTGACCTTCCTCCTGCTCCAGCGCTACTGGCGCGCCGGACTCGCCGCCGGAGCCGTGAAATCGTGAACCACCCCCTCCTCGACGTGACCCGCAGGCTGGGCGGCATCGCCTACGGAGGCGACTACAACCCCGAGCAGTGGCCCCGCGAGACCTGGCACGAGGACGTGCGCCTGATGCGGGAGGCGGGTGTCAACCTCGTCACCGTCGGAGTGTTCTCCTGGTCCCGTATCCAGCCGCGGCCCGACACGTTCGACTGGACCCTCCTGGACGAGGTCCTGGACCTGCTGCACGAGCACGGCATCGCCGTGGACCTCGCCACTCCCACGGCCGCCCCACCCCCCTGGTTCACCCGGCGGCACCCCGACGCGCGGCCGGTCACCGCCTCCGGCACCCGGCTCGCCCACGGCAGCCGACAGGTCTTCTGCCCCAGCAGCCCCGACTACGCCCGCGCCGCCGACACCGTCGTGGAGGCGCTCGCGGCCCGGTACGGCGACCACCCGGCGGTCGTCATGTGGCACGTCCACAACGAGTGGGGCAACCACAACGCCCTGTGCTACTGCGACACCAGCGCCGCCGCCTTCCGAACCTGGCTGCGGCAGCGCTTCGGATCGCTCGACGCGCTCAACGCGGCCTGGGGAACGGACTTCTGGAGCCAGCGCTACGGCGACTGGGACGAGATCGACCCGCCGCGCGAGACGACCGCCTTCCGCAACCCCGGCCAGGAACTCGACTACCGCCGGTTCTCCTCCGACGCCCTGCTCACCCGGCACCGCGCCGAGAGCGCGATCCTGCGCCGCATCGCCCCCGAACTGCCTCTCACCACCAATGTGATGGGCACCCTGGAGAAGAAGATCGACGGATTCGCCTTCGCGTCCGCGGGCGACTTCGTGTCGGTCGACCACTACCTCCCGGCCGCCGACGAGGACGGCCACATCGACCTCGCGCTCAACGCCGACCTGGCCCGCGGCATGGCCGCGGGCCGCCCCTGGCTGCTGATGGAACACTCCACCTCCGCGGTCAACTGGCAGGGCGTCAACGTCGCCAAGCGGCCCGGCGAGACCCGCCGCACCAGCCTCACCCACCTCGCGCGCGGCGCCGACGGGCTGATGTTCTTCCAGTGGAGGCAGTCCCGGGCCGGAGCGGAGAAGTGGCACTCCGCGATGCTCCCGCACGGCGGGACCGACAGCCGGATCTGGAAGGAGGTCAAGGCCCTCGGCGCCGAACTCGCCTCCCTGGGCGCGGTCACCGGCACCCGGGTCCGGGCCGACGTGGCGATCCTCTTCGACTGGCACACCTGGTGGGCCCTGGAGTTGCAGGCCCGCCCCACGGACCGGCTGACCTACCTGGACCTGGTCCGCGACTGGTACGAGGCGCTGTGGACCCAGAACATCACCTGTGACCTCGTCCCACCCGGCTCACCCGGCCTCTCCCGCTACCGCGCCGTCCTCGCCCCCGGCCTGTACCTGCTCACCGACAACGATGCCGCGCACCTGACCCGCTACGTCGAACAGGGCGGCCACCTCGCCGTCGGCTGTCTCGGCGGAGTCGCCGACGAGCACGACCGGATCCGTCACGGAGCACACCCGGGCGCCCTGCGCGAGGTGCTCGGCCTGGTCGTGGACGAGTACCTGCCGCTGCGGGACGGTGAGGACGCGCTCACCGAGGACGGGGCGCGGGTGCGCCACCTGGCGGAACGGGTCGAGCCCCGGGGCTGCGCCACCGTGCTCCGCTACGCCGCCTCCCCCGAGGGCGGCCCGGCCCGGGGCGGCCCCGCCGTGACCCGGCACACCTTCGGCGGCGGAACGGCCTGGTACACGGCAGGCCGCCTGCCCGTACCGGCCCTGCGCGACCTGGTGCGTACCGTGTGCCGGGAAGCCGGAGCGGAGCCGGTCCTCGCCGCACCTCCCGGTCTCGAGGCCGTACGCCGCACCGACGAGGACCACAGCTATCTCTTCCTGATCAACCACACGGAGGAACCGATGACCGTGTCCGTGGCAGGGGTCGCACTGGCCGGGACGGAGATCGCCTCCGGTCAGGCCCTCGTACCACCCGGAGGAGTCGCGGTCGTTCGCGAGGACCGCGCCCCGTCGACCCCGGACGAGCCCGCCCCCGCGGCGGGAGACCACCTGCAAGGAGCAACCGCGTGACGACTTCACCGACCCCCGCCGACCCGGGGCAGCCGATCGAGATCGACGAAGCCACCGGCACCGTACTGATCCGCCTGCGCCGGAGCGTCTACGTCCTCGGGGTCGACCGGGCGGCGGCAGTCGTGCGGCACATCCACTGGGGCGCGCCCCTTCCCCTCGCGGACGCGGTCGCCCTGCCGGCCTGGACGGAGCACGACAACAGCTTCGCCGGGCGGTACGACGGCACCGAGGAGTTCCCGGTGGAGGGCGGGGCGCGCTTCGGCGTCCCGGCGCTGGAGGTGCGGTTCGCCGACGGCTCCCACCTCCTCGAAGCCGAGGTCCAGGACCTCGCCCTGGCGGCGGACGGCCACCTGGTGATCAGCCTGCGGGACCGCGTCCGGCCGCTGTCGTGGCGGCTGCACTACCGCGTCCGCGCCGACACCGACGTGCTGGAACGGTGGACGGAGGTCACCCACACCGGCACCGGGGACGACGGGGACATCCGGCTGCTGCGCTGCTCCTCGGCGCACTGGCCCATGCCGATGCGACCCTTGTGGCGGCTGGGCTCCGTGCACGGAGGCTGGTCGGCGGAGGGCCGCCTGGAACGCGCGGTCCTGCCGGTGGGCGAGACCGTCCTCGGCAGCCGCCGTGGCCACACCGGTCACCACGCCAACCCCTGGGTGGCCCTCGACCCCGGCGACACGGGCGAGGAACACGGCGAGGTGAAGGTCGTCGCCCTGGCCGCCAGCGGCAGTTGGCGCATCACCGCCCAGCGCACCGCCGCCGGCCGGACCGGGGTCGTCGTCGGCGAGGGACACGAAGGCACCGAGCTGAGCCTCGCCCCGGGCCGGACCCACACCACCGCGGTCAGCCTCGGCCTGCACACCGGGCACGGCTTCGGCGCGGCGAGCCGGGCCTTCCACAGCCACCTGCGCGCGCACGTCCTCCCGCACCCCGGGGAACTGCGGCCGGTGCTCTACAACTCCTGGGAAGCCACGTCGTTCCAGGTCAGCGAGGACAACCAGCTCGCCCTCGCACGACGGGCGGCCGCACTGGGCGCGGAACTGTTCGTCCTGGACGACGGCTGGTTCCGCGGCCGCCACGACGACCGCTCCGGGCTCGGTGACTGGACGCCCCACGAGCAGCGGTTCCCCCGGGGACTCCGCCCGCTCAGCGACGAGGTCCACCGCCTCGGGATGGCTTTCGGCCTGTGGGTGGAACCGGAGATGACCAACCCCGACAGCGACCTGTACCGCAAGCACCCCGACTGGGTCCTGCACGCCCCCGACCGCACCCCGACCGAGCTGCGCAACCAGCTCGTCCTGGACTTCTCCCGGTCCGATGTCGTCGCATGGGCGCTGGAGTGGCTGCGCCGCACCGTGACCGAGGCCGATGTCGACTTCCTCAAGTGGGACTTCAACCGGTCGTTCACCGAGGCGGTCGCGCACGGAGCGGGGCAGGACGCACGGCGCGTCCACATCGAGCACGCCCGCGGCCTGTACCGCGTACTCGACCAACTGCGCTCGGACTTCCCCGAGCTGCGGATCGAGGGGTGCGCGGGCGGCGGCGGACGGGTGGACCCCGGCATCCTGGCCCGCAGCGACCAGGTCTGGACCTCCGACAACACCGACGCGGTGGACCGTCTCACCATCCAGCACGGATTCAGCCAGCTCTACCCCGCCTGCGTGATGTCCGCCTGGGTGACGGACAGCCCCAACCCCCTCACCGGGCGGGAGGTTCCGCTGCCCTTCCGCTTCCACAGCGCGATGGCCGGTGTGCTCGGCCTCGGCGGCGACCTCACCCGCTGGACGGAGGCCGAGCTGGCGCAGGCGGCGGAACTGGTCGCGGTCTACAAGGACATCCGGCCCGTCGTGCAGCACGGACGCCAGTACCGCCTGCTCGCACCGGACGAGGGGCGCACGACGGCCGTCCAGTACGTCAGCGAGCAGGGTGACCGCACGGTCGTGCTGCTCCTGCGCCCCGGCACGTCCTTCGTGCACGGACACGAACCGGCGCCCTTGCGGCTGCGCGGACTGGAGCAGGACGCCGTGTACCGCGACGAGGACACCGGACAGGAGTGGTCCGCCCGGACGCTGACCGCCTTCGGTCTGCCGGCGCCCCGGCTCCCGGCGGGTGACTGCGCCAGCGCGCTGGTGAGGCTGCGGCGCGTGGAGTCCTGACGACGTCCGCGCCGGTGCCGTCCCACCGGCGCGGGCACGGTCAGGGAGCGGGAACGGGCCTGAAGTAGGGTGGCCCACGAAGGGAGCGTGTGCAGTGCAACAGCGGGTCACCATGGCCGATGTCGCCCGCGCGGCCGGTGTCTCCTCCGCGACGGTCTCCTACGTACTGTCGGGCAAGCGCCCCGTGGCGCCCGAGACCCGGGCCGCGGTGGAAGCCGCCATCGAGGAACTCTCCTTCACCGTCAACGCCACCGCGCGGAGCCTGCGCACGGGACGGTCCAGTCTCGTGGCGCTGATCGTGCCGGACATCGCCAACCCCTTCTTCGCTCAGCTCGCCGGGGCTCTCCAGGAGGAGCTGCGCGGTCTCGGACTGCATGTCGTCGTGTGCAGCACCCGCGCGCGCCGGGACGAGGAGAAGGCACTGCTGGCCGAGGCGGTGGACCAGCGTTTCGCGGGCGTCGTGATCACGCCCTTCCGTCTCAGGCCCCAGGACTTCCAGCCCGCCATCGACTCCGGGATGCCCCTGGTCGTCAGCGCCGACGTCTCCTTCGGCCCGGTCGACCTGGTGACCCCGGACGCCCGTGCCGCGACCCGCCGCGCCCTGGAACAGGTGACCGCCGCGCGGCGGCGCCGCATCGCCATGATCGCCGGCCCCCGGGACGCCACCGGGGGAGACCCCCGACTGGAGCACATCCGGTCCCTCGCCCCCCAGTTCGGCCTGTCGCTGCCGCACGAGCTGGTGGTCAGGGGCGAGCACACCCGGGAGGCGGGAGCGGAGGGGTTCGGCACGCTCATGAACCGCCGCTACCGTCCCGACGCGGTCTTCTGCGGCAATGACGTCATGGCCGTCGGCGCCCTGGACAAGGCGCACGACCTGGGCATCCACATTCCCGACGACGTCGCCCTGATCGGCCACGACGACGCCTCGTTCGCCTCACTGGTGCGCCCCCGGCTGACCACCATCCGCTATCCGGCCGCCGAGGTCGGCCGCACCGCCGCCCAGCTGCTCACCGAGCGGCTGGGCGGCCGCGACGTCCCCAAGACGGTCCACGTCAAGGCCGAGTTCGTGGCCCGCGCGTCCGTCTGAGCGGTCCGGCGGGACCGCAATGTCGCTGCCGGCCGGGCGCCCCCGCGAGCGGAGCCTCTTCGTCTCGGCCGCGTCGGCGGCCCTCCCGGACTGGCCGGCCCGGACGCCCGAGGCCCACTGACACGCGGGGGCGGCCGCGGTGGCTGCCCCCGCGATGCGCATCATTCGTCGATCGCCGCCCGGTAGCCTGCGGCGTCCAGGAGGTTGCCGAGTCCGTTCTTGTCGGAGGGGCGCAGCTTGAAGATCCACGCCTCGTAGGGCTCTTCGTTGATCAGCTCGGGGCTGTCCGAGAGCTCCTGGTTGACCGCGATGACCTCACCGCCGACCGGGGAGTAGATGTCCGACGCGGCCTTGACGGACTCGACCGTGCCCGCCGCGTCGCCGGCGTCGAACACCTTGCCGGCCTCGGCGAGTTCCACGAACACGATGTCGCCCAGGTTCTTCTGGGCGTGGTCGCTGATACCCACGGTCA
Source organism: Streptomyces sp. NPDC048002 (assembly GCF_040653275.1). Lineage (NCBI taxonomy): Bacteria > Bacillati > Actinomycetota > Actinomycetes > Kitasatosporales > Streptomycetaceae > Streptomyces > Streptomyces sp. NPDC048002. The sequence goes on from NZ_JBEZNL010000047.1 coordinate 50,582, forward strand.
CGGTGCCGTCGGCCTCCAGGCGGGCCCATTCGTGCGATTCCGCGAACCGCAGGTCTGCCGGGATGTTGGTCATGCCTTGCCCTCAATCTCTGGTGGCTCCGGTGCACGGGCCGTTCACCTCGTGCGGTTGAAGTCCACCGTCATGATCGACAGCGGACGGGACGCCATGCCACGAAAGTCCCGCATTCATCCGAACGGGCGCGGGGGCGGCCGACGGGCCGACCGAGTCGCTTCCGGGGGAGCGGAGTTACTCCCGCTCCGCGGTGAGCGGCGACAGCGGGCGTTCGAAGAAGGTCTCCAGGACCACGGTGGCCCGGGTCCCGCTGACGCCGTCGATGGCGTAGATCCGGCGCAGCACGTCCTGCAGTTGCTCGGTCGTCGTGGTCCTGACCTTCACCAGCAGCGAGGCGCTGCCCGCGATGACGTGCGCCTCCATGATCTCGGGGAGTGCGGCGAAGTCCCGCGCGGAGTCACCCATCCATGACGTCGAGTCCACCATCACGTAGGCCAGGACGCCGCGGTCGACGGCGGTCGGGTCGACGTCGACGGTGGTGCGGCGGATGACGCCGCGTTCGCGCAGTTTCCTGACTCGCTCGTGGGCGGCGCCGGCGGACAGGCCGACGGCCTGTCCGAGTGCGGCGTAATGCTGGGTGGCATCCTGCTGGAGCTGTTCCAGCAACGCCCGGTCAATGTGATCCACAACTCTCCGTTCGGAATCAACTGGTCTGAGCAGTATGGCATCTTGCAGTATGCCGTTGAGGCCGATTCTGATTCGGTGAGCGGCAGGTTTCGTGAGGAGTGAGCCCCATGAGCGGCGAGCAGCTTGGGCTGTACGAGATGCTGGACGACCGGTTCCGCACGGGGAAGTGCATGAACGGCGACGACGCGCTGGAGGTCCTGTTCACCGGATGCCGCTGGGCCGAGGGCCCCGTGTACGTGCCCGCGTGGCGCCAGGTGGTCTGGAGCGACATCCCCAACGACCGGATGCTGCGTTGGGACGAGGAGACCGGCGCCGTCGGCGTCTTCCGTCGCTCCGCCGGCCACACCAACGGCAACACCCTGGACCGGGAGGGCCGGTTGATCACCTGCGAGCAGGGCAACCGACGGGTCACCCGGACCGAGCACGACGGAACCCTCACCGTGCTGGCCGACCGCTGGCAGGGCAAGCGGCTCAACAGCCCGAACGACGCGACCGTGAAGTCCGACGGATCGATCTGGTTCTCCGATCCGGACTTCGGTATCACCAGCGACTACGAGGGGTACCGCGCCGAGAGCGAGATCGGAGCCAACAACGTCTACCGGATCGACCCCGCGACCGGGGAGGTGCGCCTGGTCGCCGACTGCTTCGGGGCACCCAACGGCCTGGTCTTCTCCGCCGACGAGCGGCGGCTCTTCGTCTCCGACACCCGCGCGGGCCTCATCCGCGTCTTCGACGTGCGCGAGGACGGCACCCTGTCCGACGGGGAGGTCTTCGCGGAGGCGGCGCGCCGCGTCAAGGCCCGCTTCGACAACCTCCGCTTCGACGACGGCGGCCGCCTCTGGGTCGCCGCCATGGACGACGGCGTGCACTGCTACGACCCCGACGGCACCCTCATCGGCCGGCTCAACGTTCCCGAGGCGGTCGCCAACATCTCCTGGGGCGGCGCCAAACGCAACCGCCTCTTCCTCGCCGCGGAGACCAGCCTGTACTCGGTGGTCATGGGCAACACCGGCACGCATCCCACCGGACCGGGACACCGGCCCTGGCTGGACGCCACGCCCCGATGACGCCCCGCCCGCCGAGCGCTGCCCGGCGCCGCGAGCGGTCAGTCGGCTGCGAGCAGGTCGGAGAGGCTCACCGCGGGTCGGTCGAACAGGCCCGTCAGCGTGCGCCGTTGGCGCTCGGACAAGGGCACGACGAAGACCACCGCGTCGGCGTTCGTCCGCTCGCAGACCTGAGTCACCTCGCGGACCTTGCCGTAACTCAGCAGCGTCCGCGAGGAGTAGGGCAGGCCCATCTTCCGGACCCCGCCGTCCGAGACGCCCCGCCGCTGCACCAGGTGCGCGACGACTCGCGCGCCGCGCGCCACCAGTTCCCCGGCCGCCGATGCCATCAGCGCCTCGAAGTCCTTCCGCTTCGCGGAGAAGAGGCCGACCAGGACCACATCGGTGTCCGCGACGGCCGGCCGGTGTCCCAGGTGCCGGGCCGGTTCCGACGCCGCACGGCGCTCCGGGCACCGGTCGCGCCGGCGGGACTGCTGCATGCCGCACAGACTAGGGCGTGTTTTGAAAGTCCCGCCTGCCCTGCGGCGTCTGGCACGCACTCCCCCAGAGGGGGGACCCCCAGCCGCGTTGCCGAAACGCCCGAATAGCTCCGCTATGAGGGCGCTCCGGCGCCTTGCGATCGCACGCTCCCCCAGTCTCGGCTGCGCTCGACCGGGAGGTACCCCCACGACGCCGCAGGGCCCGCCCTTCGGGCGGACGACGGGACTTTCAAAACACGCCCTAGAGGACCCCCTTCCGCTCAGTGCGCCGGTGCGGTGGCACCGCGGAACGTGCGGCGGTAGGCCATCGGCGTCACACCGATGGCCGCGTGCAGGTGCTCGCGCAGGGAGGTCCCGGTGGCGAAGCCGACCTGGCCCGCGATGTCGTCGACGGCCAGATCGGTGGTCTCCAGGAGGAACTGCGCCCGCGTCACACGCTGCTGGATCACCCAGCGCCCCGGGCTCATGCCGACCTCCTCGTTGAAGCGGCGCGCGAAGGTGCGCAGGCTCATCCGGGCGTGCTCGGCGAGCTGGGCCAGCGACAGCGGCTCGTGCAGGTTCTCCAGCGCCCACTGACGGGTGGCCGAGGTGCCGCTCGTGGACGGCGGTGGCACGGGGTGCTCGATGTACTGGGCCTGGCCGCCGTCCCGCCAGGGAGGTACGACGCACACCCGGGCCACGTGGTTGGCGACCGCGGCGCCGTGATCACGGCGTACCAGGTGCAGGCAGACGTCCACACCGGAGGCGGCGCCCGCCGAGGTCAGGACGTCGCCGTCGTCCACGAACAGCACATCCGGGTCCAGCGCGACCGTCGGGTACCAGGACCGGAAGACGGCGGCGACGGACCAGTGCGTGGTCGCGGGCCGGCCTTCGAGCAGTCCGGCCGCCGCCAGCACGAACGCACCCGTGCAGATGGACACGATCCGGGTGCCGGGCCGGATCGCCGAGAGGGCCGAGACCGTTCCCGGCGGCAGCTCGCGGGAGATCCGGGAGAGGTCGAAGGGCGGCAGCACCACCGTGTCCGCCGTCGCGAGGGCCTCGGGACCGTGTTCCACCGTCACCGAGAAGTCGGCGTTGGTGGCGACGGGCCCGCCGTCGACGGAGCAGGTCAGGACCTCGTACCGGTCCTGGAGGGCGCCGAAGACCCGGCTCGGGATGCCCAGCTCGAAGGGGTAGGCGCCGTCCAGGGCCAGGACGACGACGCGGTGGACAGTCATGGCACGATCCCGTCGGAAGTTGGCATTCATGCCATGGTAGACCGTCGCGACACCGACGAGGCTGGAGCGCATGACGAACTCCACCACGATGCGCGCCATCAGCCAGGACACCTACGGCACCCCCGACGTCCTCACCCTGATCGAACTTCCCCGACCCGTCCCCGCTCCCGGCCAGATCCTCGTCGCCGTCCGGGCCGCGGGCCTCAACCCCACCGACTGGAAGCACCGCACCGCCGGCCTCTTCCTCGGCAGGCTGCCCCTCGTCCTCGGATGGGACGTGTCCGGCGTCGTCGAGGCCGTCGGCTTCGGCGTCACCCTCTTCAAGCCCGGCGACGAGGTCTTCGGGATGCTGCCCTACCCGCAGGGAGTCGGCTCCCACGCCGAGTACGTGACGGGCCCGGCCCGCGCCTTCACCGCCAAGCCCGCCGGCCTCGACCACACCCAGGCCGCCGCCCTGCCGCTCGCCGCGCTCACCTCCTACCAGGCGATCGTCGACACCGCCGAGGTCCGCGCCGGACAGCGGGTCCTGATCCACGCGGCCGCGGGCGGTGTCGGACACCTCGCCGTCCAGATCGCCAAGGCCCGCGGCGCCCACGTCATCGGCACCGCCAGCGCGCCCAAGCACGACTTCGTCCGCTCACTCGGCGCGGACGAGGTCATCGACTACCGCACCACCGACTTCCGCGACGCCGTCCAGGACATCGACATGGTGCTCGACCCGCTCGCCGGGGACACCCGCACCCGTTCCCTCGACGTCCTGCGCCCCGGCGGCACCCTCGTGTCGCTCCTGCCCGGTGCCGACCCCGAGGAGGCCGGGAAGGCCGCGGCACGCGGGATCCGCGTGGAGAACCTCCTCGTCGAGGCGGACCACGCCGGAATGCGAGCCGTCGCCGACCTCGCCGCCGCCGGCTCCCTGCGCGCCCACATCGAGGCCGTCTTCCCCCTCGCCGAGGCGGCGAAGGCCCATGCGCTGGGCGAGACGGGCCGCACGAGCGGCAAGATCGTGCTCACCGTTTCCTGAGCCGGACGGGCGACGCCCGACGCCCGATGCCCGATGACCGCCGGCCTCAGCCCGTGACGATGCCGGTGACCAGGTTGATGGTGGTGGCGAGGATGCTGACACCGAAGACGTACGACAGCAGACAGTGCCGCACCACCACGGAACGGAACGCCGACGTCGCGATGTTGGTGTCGGAGACCTGGTAGGTCATACCGAGGTTGTAGCTGAAGTACAGGAAGTCGCTGTACCGCGGTGGTTCCTTGGAGTTGAAGTCGATCCCGCCCTCGTCGGGCGAGTAGTACATGAACGCGTACCGCGTCGCGTACATGAGGTGCAGGGCCGACCACGCCATGAACACACCGCACAGCGCCGCGCCGGCCGCGGCGTGACTGTTGCTCCCCTTGCCGGCGAGGAGCAGCGCCACGATGCCCACCAGACCGCACAGCGCGGTGCTGACCACGGCGAGTTCCTCGGTGGCCGGCCGGAACTCCTCGCGGCGGGCGTTGCGACGGGTGGCCGCCGCGTCCATCGGCCACAGCGCGAGCCAGCCCACGGTGACGAACACCGTCTCGCTCGCGGCGATGGCGGCCAGTACGCCCAGCGGCGTGGTGGAGGCGAGGGCGACGGCGGTTCCCACCGCCGCGCCCACGACTGCGGCGCCCACCAGCCGGGGCACCGCGGCACGGAAGAGTCGCGCGATCACGGCGCGGCGGGGAGGTCGTCGAGGAAGTCGGCACTGGGCACGAAGAAGAGGCAGCCGGTCACGGCGCGGGAGAAGTCCAGGATGCGGTCCGTCGTGCCGGGCGGATCGCCGAGGAACATGTTGCGGAGCATGTGTTCGGTCACCGCCGGGGTGCGCGCGTACCCGATGAAGTACGTCCCGAACTCCCCGCTGCCGACCCGCCCGAACGGCATGTTGTCGCGCACGATCCGTTGCTCGTTCCCGTCGGCGTCGACGATCGTGTTGAGCGCGACGTGCGAGTCCGGGGGCTTGACGTCGTCGGGCATCTCGACGTTCGACGACTTGCTCCGCCCGATCGCCCGCTCCTGCTGCTCGACGGTGAGCGCCGACCATGCCGCGAGGTCGTGGACGTACTTCTGCACGATCGCGTAGCTGCCGCCGGTGAACCCCGGATCCTCGGCGCCGATGTGGACGACCTCCGGGGGCGCGGCGTCCGGAGGGTTCTCACTGCCGTCGACGAAGCCGAGAAGGTCCCGTTCGTCGAAGTACTTGAAGCCGTGCACCTCGTCCACGACACTCACCGAGCCGCCGAGCTGGTCCACGATCAGCCGGGCGAGTTCGAAGCACAGGTCCATGCGATGAGCGCGCAGATGGAAGAGCAGGTCACCGGGTGTGGCCGGGGCGTGGTGACGGGGGCCCTGGAGCGGCTCGAAGGGGTGCAGGTCGCGCGGGCGGGCCCCGCCGACGAGGCGGTCCCAGGCGGCGGAGCCGACGCCCACGACACAGGTCAGATGATCGTCCGGGGCGCGGAAGGCCACCGAGCGGCCGAGCCCGGCAAGATTCCGGAGCACCCCACGCACGGTGCTTTCACCGCCCGGGGCGACGGTGGCCACCAGAAAGACGGCGGCCCGGGCGGGCGGCGCGAGGACGGGCTGAGGTGCGGCGACCATACGACTCCCGGCGAAGCGAAAGCTGACGCAGCGGTCAAATCAGGCGTGATCACCGTATCCGGGTACGGAGGGCACCGCAGTCCGAGGGGTGGCGCCCGGTGGGCGGGCGGCCCACCGGAAATGCCTGGCACGGTTGTCGGTGCCCCCTGCTACCTTCATGCCGCACTCATGATCGACATGTCGCAAGTACGCATTGGGGAGCGGAACTTGAACAGCATCACCTGGACCCGAAGACGCGCACGCGCCGTGCTCTGCGGCAGTGTGGCGGCGCTGCTGGCCCTGACCGGCGGCACCGCGCACGCGGTCGACAACCTCCCGCCGAACCAGCCTCTCGCCAAGGACCTCCAGTCCGGCAGCAAAGGCTGCGGCACGGGCGAGGACACGGCCTACGTACCGACAGCACCCCGGCTCAGCGCCGTGCTCTACGACCCGGAGGAGGACAACCAGCCCTCCGAGTCCAGCCCGCTGAGCGCGGAGTTCGAAGCGTGGTGGACCGACGCGACAGGAACCGAACAGCGCCGCACCTACACCACCATCACCCTCTCGTCGGGTTCGCGCTTCGACTGGACCATGCCGAGTGACCTCCCGGCGAACACCCCCGTCTCCTGGCACGTGCGCGCCGACGACGGCGAGGCGCTCTCCCCGTGGAGCGACGAGGGCGACGCGACGGTCTGCTCCTTCGTGATCGACGACACCAACCCGGAGAAGGCGACCATCACCTCTCCGGAGTACCCCACCCCCGACGAGCAGTTCTGGGTGGACGGAGTGGGCGTCTACGGCCACTTCACGATCGACTCCCCGTCCGACGACGTGGTGTCCTACACCTACGGTTTCCTCGGCGGCCCCTATGACACCGTCTCCGCGCCGCAGCCCGGGGCGCCGGTGACACTCACCTACCTGCCGATCTCCTCCGGACCCAAGTGGCTGACGGTCCGGGCGATCGACCGTTCGGGCCGCAGCAGCTCGCAGACGCAGTACGACTTCGATGTGAAGTCCGGCCGCGGCCCGGTCGCCCACTGGAAGCTGGCTGACGCGGTGGGCTCCCGTACGGCCGCCGCGGAGACGGGCACCGCCGCCCGCGCCGGCACCGGCGTGACCTTCGGAGCACCCGCTCCCTCCGGTACCGGCGCCACCGCGACCGCCGCCCTCGACGGCAGCGGCCACGGCTTCCTCACCCCGGACGCCCCGGCCGCCGACATCCGCGAGACCTTCGCGGTGAGCGCCTGGGCGCGGCCCGCGGAGGCCGGCCGGACCATGACGGTGGCCAGCCAGGACACCGACGGCGGCCCCGGCTTCACCCTCGGCCTGCGCAACCGGGACGAGAGCCCCGTCTGGTCGTTCGCCATCGGGGACGCGCGGGTCTCCGGCGGCGCCCCCGAGACCGGCGAGTGGGCCCACCTGCTGGGCCTCTACGACGCGGAAACGGGCCGCGCGCACCTCTACGTCAACGGCCACGAGGTCGGCACGGCGGTCCAGGCGACTCCCGCGGAAGCGGCCGGCGCCTTCCAGGTGGGCCGCTCCCGCGGGGCCAACGGCTACCGCGACCGCTGGCACGGCGAGGTCGGCGACGTACAGGTCCACGACCGGGTCGTCGTACCGGCAGAGGTGGCCGAACTGGCGCTGCGCCGGCCCGAGCTGCTCGGCCACTGGTCACTGGAGACCGCGACGGAAGGCGCCAGCCCCGAGCAGTCGGGTGGCACACCGCTCACCCTGGGCGGCACGGCCTCGATCCACCGGGGCCCCGACGGATCCTGCTTGCCCGAAATCGACCCCGACTGCCCCTGGACGCCCTACGCCCTGGTCGGTGACGGCCACCTCACCCTGGACGGCGAGACCGGGTACGCGACGACCGGCGGCCCCCTCGTCGACACCTCCGACAGCTTCACCGTGGGGGTCGTCGTACGTCTCGCGGAGTCGCAGCCCACACGCCCCATGACCGTGCTCTCCCAGGCCGGGGAGCACACCGACGCCTTCAAGGTGCGCTACGAGCCCTCGGCGCACGCCTGGCAACTCGTGATGCCGGAGAAGGACGAAGCCGGAGCGCCGGAGAAGGTCGTGTCCCAGATCACCGGGGCCGACGGTGGCGAAGGCCAAGGTCACCGGCTCGCCGTGGTCTACGACGACGCCACCGACACGATCAAGCTGTACGCCGACGGCTGGACCCACGCCGGGGCGACGGCGACCCTCGCCGACGGCTGGCAGAGCGAGGGCCCGCTCCAGGTCGGGCGGGCCAAGGTCGGTGACGGCTGGGGCGAGTACCTCCGCGGTGACGTAGACGAGGTCCACGCGTTCTCCGGCGCGCTCAAGGACCGGGACATCAGCGCCCTGGGCAGCGGCACGGAGCCCTGCCTCTGCTCGTAACGCACCATGACCGGCCGGTGGGCTTGCCGGAGCGCTGCAGGACCAGATCACCGTCATGATGAGGGCGCTCCGGTCGCATCCCGAGCGCCCTCATTGTTTCTGGGCGCCGGTTGCGCCGGCATCCAGCG
>NZ_JBEZNL010000048.1:0-55951 GCF_040653275.1 Streptomyces sp. NPDC048002
TGGGAGACCAACCGCGCCGACTACGGCGTCCGCGTCAACGGCGACGACGTGCTCGCCACGGGCCTGTTCGTCGAGCACTTCAACAAGTACGACGTCGAGTGGTACGGCGAGCGCGGCCGGACGATCTTCTTCCAGAACGAGAAGGCGTACGACGCGCCCAACCAGGCCGCCATCCAGAACGGCTCGACCAAGGGATACGCGGCCTACCGGGTCGACGACTCGGTGAACACCCATGAGGCGTGGGGCCTGGGCAGCTACTGCTACTACAACGTCGATCCGAGCATCAGACAGGACCACGGCTTCAAGGCGCCGGTGAAACCGGGGGTGAAGTTCCACAGCCTCCTGGTGGTCTCCCTCGGCGGCAACGGCCACTACGAGCACGTCATCAACGACACCGGTGCCTCCACGGTCCCGGCCGGCACCTCCACGGTGCCGTCGAACGTCGTGTCCTTCCCCTGACCGGTTCCTCCGGGCCGGGCACCAGCCCCGGCCCGGAGGGGCCCCTCACTGAGCCGCTCTGTCCTGGAGATTGGTCTGCCAGGCCGGGTGCGGCTCCTTGGGTTCCGCCTCCACGGGCCGCCCGCCGCGGGCGAAGAAGTCGGCGAGCGGCAAAATCGCCGCGCCGACCGTGACCGCGTCCGGTCCGAGCGTGCCGAGGTCGATCCGGACGTGCGAGGCGGGGTAGCGCAGCGAGTACGCGGTGGCATGCGCCTTCACCGACTCCAGGAACCGGCGGCCCAGTTGCAGCCCCGCCCATCCGCCGACCAGGATCCGCTCGGGCTGGAAGAGGTTGATCAGGTCGGAGAAGCCCGCGCCCAGGTACTCCGCCGTCTCCTCCAGGACGGCCAGGGCCGACTCGTCGGCGGCGCCCTCGGCCGGATAGGCGGCGGCGAGCATCGCCGTCAGGGCGGTCTCCTCGTCCACCCCCGTCGGCGGCCGCCCGCCGGCCTCCGCCCACCGCTCCAGCAGCGCCTCGGCGCCCGCGTACGCCTCCAGGCAGCCCTGGGCGCCGCAGCGGCACCGCCGCCCCCGCACCCGTACCGTCAGGTGCCCCCACTCCACGGCCCGGCCCGGCCCCATGTCCGCGGAGACCACGCACGCCCCGACACCGGAGCCGAACAGGACCACAGCGGCGCTCCGGGCGCCCCGTCCGGCACCGAACCACATCTCGGCCTGGCCGAGCGTCTTGGCGCCGTTGTCGACGTAGTAGGGCACCGTCTCGGGCAGCAGGGCCGACTCCCGCAGATACCGTTCCAGCGGTACGGCGTCCCAGCCGATCGTCTGCCCGTGCACGATGGCGCCCTCCCCGGGGGTGTGCGCGACGATGCCGGGCACCCCGATGCCGACGCCCAACAGCAGCTCGGGAGCGCTCCCGCCGCGCTCCAGCACCTCGGCGATCCCGTCGCGCAGGTGCCGTACGACGACATCGACGTCGTACCGGTCGACCCGCCGCGGACCCTCGGTGGCCAGGGGTTTCTCCACCCGGGCCAGCTCGGTCAGGGCGAGGTCGAACAGCTCGACGCGGACCCGGGTCTCGCCCACGTCGATGCCGATCAGGTGACCGCTGCGCGGGCTGACACGCAAGAGCGTGCGGGGCCGTCCGCCGACGGAATCGACGCTTCCGGCCTCCTCGACGAGTCCGTCCGTCATCAGCTCGGACACGACGTTGCTCACCGATCCGGAGCTGAGCCCGGTGGCGGGTCCGAGCGCGAACCGGCTCAGCGGGCCGTCGAAGTACAACCGTTGCAATACGGCGGTGCGATTCTCCCGCCGCAGGTCACGTACCGTACGACCGCTGCGTGCTGCCACCCCTGCCCCCTCGTGTCGATGCCATCGCCGCAATCTACCTGCGTCGGGGCCCTTGACGCGATCTTAGCTTGACGCTTAACTCACGTCCTAAATTAAGCCGTGGGGGGTGCGGTCCGCACGCGGGGCGCAGCTCCGGACCCCTCGCAGGCGACAGTCGCTCCTTCCTGGAAGGCCTACTGAAGTCATGCGCAGAAGCAGAGTCGCAGCCATCGGTGCCGTCACCCTCTCTCTCGTCCTCACGTCGGCGGCCTGCGGCGGGGGGTCGTCCGGCTCGGAGGGCTCCAACGAGAAGCCGAAGACCCTCACCTACTGGGCCTCCAACCAGGGCGCCAGCCTGGAGGTGGACAAGAAGGTCCTCCAGCCCGAGCTGGACAAGTTCGAGAAGGAGACCGGCATCAAGGTCAAGCTGGAGGTGGTGCCCTGGTCGGATCTGCTGAACCGGATCCTCACCGCCACCACCTCCGGGCAGGGCCCCGACGTCCTCAACATAGGCAACACCTGGAGCGCCTCCCTCCAGGCCACCGGCGCCCTGCTGCCGTGGGACGCGAAGAACTTCGACGCCATCGGCGGCAAGGACCGCTTCGTCGACTCCGCGCTCGGCTCCACTGGCGTCCAGGGCCAGGACCCCGCCGCGGTGCCGCTGTACTCCATGGCCTACGCCCTCTACTACAACAAGAAGATGTTCGCCGACGCCGGCATCGAGAAGCCCCCGGCCACCTGGGACGAGATGGCCGAGATCGGCAAGAAGCTGTCCAAGGACGGCAAGTGGGCGCTGGGTGCCGAGGGTTCGAACCTGTCCAACAACATCCACCAGGTCTTCGTCCTCGGCAAGCAGCACGGCGCGGACTTCTTCACCCCCGACGGCAAGGCCGACTTCACCTCCGACGGCGCCGTCGCCGCGGTGAAGCAGTACGTCGACCTGATGGCCAAGGAGAAGATCATCGCGCCGGGCAACGCCGAGTACGCGCAGAACCAGTCCCTGAGCGACTTCGCCAAGGACAAGACGGCGATGGTGCTGTGGCAGACCGCCTCGGCCACCTTCAAGTCCCAGGGCATGAACGAGGACGAGTGGGGCGTCGCCCCCGCCCCCGTCCAGTCCGGCACCCCGGGCACGGGCACCAACACCAACTCCATGGTGGCCGGCATCAACATGGCGGTGTTCAAGAACACCAAGAACATCGACGGCGCCAAGAAGTTCGTGAAGTTCATGACCAGCGACGACGAGCAGAAGATCCTCAACAGCGCCTACGGCTCCATCCCGCCGGTCAAGGCCGCCCAGGAGGACCCCTCGTTCAACGGTCCGGCCCTCGCCGTCCTGCGCGAGACCCTCGCCACCAGCGCCACCGCGCTGCCGCAGGTCCCCGAGGAGTCGCAGTTCGAGACCGTCGTCGGCACCGCGGTGAAGGAACTCTTCGCCGACGCCGCCGCCGGACGGGCGGTCACCACCGAATCGGTGCGGGCCAAGCTCGAAAAGGCCCAGCAGCAGATGCCCGCCGCGTGACCACGGAAGTCTCCATGACCACCACCGCCTCCCCCGGCACGGGCGAGCGGACGGCGGACCGGCACCACCGGCCCGGAGCGGCGCCCCGCAAGCGCCGCTCCGGGCGGCTGCGCCGCATCTCCCTGCCGTACCTGCTCCTCCTGCCCGCACTCCTGCTCGAACTCCTGGTCCACCTGGTGCCGATGGTCATCGGCATCGTGGTCAGCTTCAAGCAGCTCACCCAGTTCTACATCCGCGACTGGGGCACCGCCCCCTGGGCGGCCCTGGACAACTACAGGATCGCCGTCGACTTCGACGCACCCGTCGGCGAGGCCCTGCTCAAGTCGTTCGTCACGACCTGTCTGTTCACCGTGCTCTCGGTCGGCCTGTGCTGGCTGCTGGGCGCCACCGCGGCGATCTACCTCCAGGAGCACTTCCGCGGCCGGGGCCTGCTCCGCACGATCTTCCTGATCCCGTACGCGCTGCCCGTCTACGCCGCCGTCATCACCTGGGCGTTCATGTTCCAGCGGGACAACGGCCTGGTGAACCACGTGATCCACGACCAGCTCGGGCTCACCGACTCACCGCCCTTCTGGCTCATCGGCGACAACGCCTTCTTCACCCTGCTCGTGGTGTCGGTGTGGAAGGGCTGGCCGTTCGCCTTCCTCATCATCATGGCCGGGCTCCAGAACATCCCCCGGGAGATGTACGAGGCCGCCGCCCTCGACGGGGCCGGCATGTGGCAGCAGATCCGCCGCATCACCATGCCGTCCCTGCGCCCGGTCAACCAGGTGCTCGTCCTGGTGCTGTTCCTGTGGACGTTCAACGACTTCAACACGCCCTTCGTGCTGTTCGGCAAGGCGGCACCGGAGTCGGCGGACCTGATCTCGCTGCACATCTACCAGTCCTCGTTCCAGACCTGGAACTTCGGCACCGGCTCGGCCATGTCCGTCCTGCTGCTGCTGTTCCTGCTCATGATGACGGGCGCCTACCTCTGGTTCACCTCTCGCGGAAGGAAGGGCACCGATGCGTGAACCCCGCTCGCCGATGGCCGCGCCGCAGTCCTTCCTGTGGAGCCGCCGGATCTTCCTGACCCTCCTCACGGGTTTCGTCCTGCTGCCGGTCTACGTGATGATCTCCAGCTCCCTGAAGCCGCTCCAGGACGTCTCGGAGAAGTTCCAGTGGGTGCCCTCCGGCCTCACCATCCGCCCGTACTTCGACATCTGGGAGACGGTCCCGCTCGCCGACTACTTCACCAACTCGCTGATCGTGGCGGGCGCGGCGACGGTCTGCTCGGTCACCATCGCCGTCTTCGCCGCCTACGCGGTCAGCCGCTACAACTTCCGCGGCAAGCGCGTCTTCACGGTGACGGTCCTCTCCACCCAGATGTTCCCGGGCATCCTCTTCCTGCTGCCGCTGTTCCTCATCTACGTCAACATCGGCAACGCCACCGGCATCGCCCTGTTCGGCTCCCGCGGCGGCCTGATCCTCACCTATCTGACCTTCTCGCTGCCCTTCTCCATCTGGATGCTGATCGGGTACTTCGACTCGGTGCCCAGGGACCTGGACGAGGCGGCGAAGGTCGACGGCTGCGGCCCCCTCGGAGCGCTGTTCCGGGTCGTCGTGCCGGCCGCGATCCCCGGCATCGTCGCCGTCGCCGTGTACGCCTTCATGACCGCCTGGGGCGAGGTCCTCTTCGCCTCCGTCATGACCAACGAGACCACCCGCACCCTCGCGGTCGGACTCCAGGGCTACTCCACCCAGAACGACGTGTACTGGAACCAGATCATGGCCGCCTCGCTCGTCGTCAGCCTGCCCGTCGTCGCGGGCTTCCTGCTCCTCCAGCGCTATCTCGTCACCGGTCTGACGGCCGGAGCCGTCAAGTGACCGCCTGCCCAGACCCAGAGAGGTTCTCCGTGCCCGATCCGATTGACCTCGCAGCCTTCCCCGACGGCTTCCGCTGGGGCACGGCGACATCCGCCTACCAGATCGAGGGCGCCGTGGCCGAGGACGGCCGGACACCCTCCATCTGGGACACCTTCTCCCACACCCCGGGGAAGGTCGACAACGGGGACCACGGCGACGACGCCTGCGACCACTACCACCGCTGGCCCGAGGACGTGGCGCTGCTGCGCCGCCTCGGCGTCGACACCTACCGCATGTCGATCGCCTGGCCCCGCGTGGTCCCCGGCGGCGACGGCCCGGTCAACGAGGCCGGCCTCGACTTCTACGACCGGCTCGTGGACGCCCTCCTCGCGGCGGACATCACCCCCAACATCACCCTCTACCACTGGGACCTGCCCCAGGTCCTCCAGGACCGCGGCGGCTGGACCGTCCGCGACACGGCCGAACACCTCGCCGCCTACGCCTCGGCCGTCGCCGCCCGGCTCGGTGACCGGGTCTCCCTGTGGGGCACCCTCAACGAACCGCTGTGCTCGGCGTGGATCGGCCACCTGGAGGGCCGGATGGCGCCCGGCCTGACCGACCTCACCGCGGCGGTACGGGCCTCCTACCACCTCCTGCTCGGCCACGGCCTGGCCACCCAGGCGATCCGGGCCGCGGTGCCCGGCGCCCGGATCGGCCTGGTCACCAACCACTCCACCGTCGAGGCCGCCTCGACCCACCCCGCCGACATCGCGGCCGCCGCCCGCATGGACGGCCACACCAACCGCTGGTGGCTCGACCCCGTCTACGGCCGCGGCTTCCCCGCCGACATGCGCGAGCTGTACGGAGTCGAACTCCCGGAACAGCCGGGCGACATGGAGACGATCGCCGCGCCGCTCGACTGGCACGGCCTCAACTACTACTTCCCGGCCACCGTGACCGACGACCCCGAGGGCCCGGTCCCGTACGCCCGGGAGGTCCGGCTGCCCGACGTGCCGCGCACCGGCATGGACTGGCAGATCGACGCCGGGGGACTGGAGGCCCTGCTGCTGCGCCTGACCGACGACTACGGGGTGCGGGAGCTGTACGTCACCGAGAACGGCTCCGCCTTCCCCGACACCGTCGCGCCCGACGGCACGGTCCACGACCCCGAGCGCACGCTCTACCTGGAGCAGCACGTGGCCGCCTGCGCCCGCGCCGTCCGCAAGGGCTCCCCGCTGGCGGGCTACTACGCCTGGTCCCTGCTCGACAACTTCGAGTGGGCCTACGGCTACGACAAGCGCTTCGGCCTGGTCCACGTCGACTACGCCACCCAGAAGCGCACCCTGAAGACGAGCGGGCAGCGCTACGCGGACATCATCCGCGTCCACCGGCAGCAGCAACGCTGACTCGCCCGCCACACACACGTGCGGCCGTGCCCCGGCGGGGGCACGGCCGCACGTCGCGTACAGGGCGCGCTACTTCTCCGGCGCGGCGCGCAGCGTCTGCTTCGCCAGCTCCAGCGCCGGGACCATGGCGCGGTGTTCCTCGGTGTCCAGCCCGCCGAGATGCAGGACGACCGGCCCCCGCGTAGTCACCACGGCCACCGCCCGCTCCTCCTTCGTCTCCTCCAGCAGTTCGTCGGAGTACAGGTACGTCACCTCGGCACCCCGGAGGCCGTTCGACTCGAAGGTGCCGTACTTCTCCTCGGCGGCACCGTTCTCCGCGGCGAGGAACGCCTCCAGCACCTCGCGGGCGTCGGTCTCGCCCGGCTTCCCGGTCCACACCCGCAGGAAGCCGATGTTGCCCGCCGGCTTGGCGTCGAGCTCGCACACCAACGCGACCGGACCCTGGTACAGCAAGGCGTCGACGGCCTCCTGGGC
The DNA here is from genome assembly GCF_040653275.1 of Streptomyces sp. NPDC048002. NCBI lineage: Bacteria > Bacillati > Actinomycetota > Actinomycetes > Kitasatosporales > Streptomycetaceae > Streptomyces > Streptomyces sp. NPDC048002. The sequence goes on from NZ_JBEZNL010000048.1 coordinate 7,036, forward strand.
CTCCTCGCTCCCGGCCTCCACGGCGGCATCGACGGCGTCCGCCTCCCAGTCCTCGGCGAAGTCGAAGGTGACCGGCAGCTCGCACGGGGAGCCCTGCGCGCCGACGGAACCGCCGCTGCGGGCCACCGAGGACTCCTTCTCCCGCGCGGACGCCCCGGCCGACGCCTTCGTGTCGCCGCCCTCCGACCCGCCCTCCGACCCGCCCGAACATCCCGCCAGCACCGTCATCAGCACCGCGGCAGCAGCCGCACGACGCCCCGTCACTTCGCTCTCCCCTCGCACACCCGGCGCACAGGCTAACCGAGCCCGAGCGGCTCCCCGCGCCCAGGCCCCGATCCCCCTTCACAGCGGCGGTGGACATGCGAAAGGCCGCCCCGGTCACGTTGACCACGAGCGGCCCTTCTGTGGGTCCGCACCGGCGTCGGGCCGGTGCGGCGGGGCTCAGCGGGACTTGGCGTCGGCCACCGGATCGCGACGGAACGCCCAGTCCATCTTCGGCTCCATCACGAACCGGAACACCCGCCGCACGGGCGGCGTGCACAGCGCGGTCACGACGGCGCCGGCGATCAGCGTCACCACGATCTTCCCCAGAGGTTCCTGTACCCAGTCCAGGTGCGACCAGTGGTACTTGTTGGCGGCCTGGATGACGAAGCCGTGCAACAGGTAGCCGTACAGCGTGCCCGCGCCCAGGGCCGTGAACCACGTGCCGCGCCCCGGAACCAGGGAGAGGAAGCACGCGGCCAGCACCGTCGAGCAGGCGAACAGCGCCAGCGTCATGACCGGCCCGTACCAGACGGGCGCCGCCAACTGCTCGGCGCTGGTGCGGTGGAAGAACCACGCGTAGTTCATCCGCGGCACCGCCCACCACGCCACCACGACCGCGCCGAGGAAGACCGGTCCGGCCAGCATCCGCACCGCGCGCCGGCGCACCAGCGCGAAGTGCTCGGGCTTGAGGCACAGGCCGAGCACGAAGTACGGCAGGAACTGAAGGGCCCGCTGGAGGTCCAGGTCCTTGCCGATGGTCGGGGTCATCGTGGCCAGCATCGCGATGCCGAGGGCCAGCGGCAGCGGCCACCGCACCACGCGCCAGATCGGCGTGGTCAGGCGCCAGATGAACAGCGCGGCGAGGAACCAGGTCAGGTACAGCGGATCGAGCAGGCTGATGTCACGGCCGGGCTCGTTGTCGGTCCACCGGGTGAAGAAGGTGTACGCCGTCTCGAACACGATGTACGGGACGGCGACGCCGGTCACCAGCCGCTTGACGCGCCCCGGGGCGGCGTCGAAGCTCCGCGAGAAGTAGCCGGAGATGACGATGAACGCCGGCATGTGGAACGCGTAGACGACCATGTACAGCGCGGTGACCGTGCGGCTCTCGTCCCGCAGGGGCTCCCAGGCGTGTCCTATCGCCACCAGCACGATGGCGAGGTACTTGGCGTTGTCGAAGAACGCGTCCCGCTGCTTGACCGACCGAGCAGTCTGTCCGGCCGGTGCGGCGGCCTTGCCGTCGCCCGCTCCCGGCGGCGCCTGTGCCTGTCCGAGACTGCGCAGGGGCAGCGTTTGCTGTGCGATCCCATCCTGACGGAACCCAGACAGAGCAGAACACCTCTTACAAGAGTTAACTGTGCGGCCCTTGTGCCTACACCGGGAACAACCTAGCCACGCAACCTCAGCCGCGTAAACCTGGACGGTCGTGATGTGACCGCGGTATCTCCCATGGCGTCAGTCATGTGTGACGAGACGTCCGATAACGTCCGAAGCGGACTCTTCAGGGCTTTTCCGGCCGGTCACGGACACCTCGAGATAGCGTGTTCCACTCGCTTCGTGACGTATGCGTACCGCGGCGGATCCTTCTTCGGCGCACGGGACGACGACGATCACGCCGTTGCGGGCCAGCACCTCCGCGACGAGCCCCAGCCGCGCCACGTCGGCGCGCAGGTCGTCGTACCGGTCGAGCACCGTCACCCGCCGGTCCCGAGCGGTGAGCCGCTCGGCCAGCGCGTACGCGGCGGCCAGCCGGTCGGCCAGCGGCAGCCCGGTCACCCACACCGTCGCCCCCGGACAGGTGCACCGGCATCTCGGATCGCTCACCTGGTGACTCACGCCTCCCCGCGCACCACGCGTACGGCAGTTCGCCTCCCCTGACGGCGGTGACGATACCGCTGCCGAAGGCAGCGCTTTCCCCGCGGAGCGGATGGGAATTCACTGAGAACGACGCGCCGGGGCACATAACCGGACGTACGGAATCCGAAGTTGCGGGGGCGCCCGGTGGCGCGGCAGGGTTCGGTGGTGTGGCAACTCTGCTGATCGTGCACCACACGCCCTCACCGAACTGTCAGGCGATGCTGGAGGCCGTGATCTCCGGCGCGACCGCCCCCGAGATCGAGGGCGTCACGGTGGTGCGCCGGGCGGCGCTCGCCGCGACCGCCACCGACGTGCTGGGCGCCGACGCCGTTCTGCTGGGCACGCCGGCGAACCTCGGCTACATGTCCGGCGCCCTGAAGCACTTCTTCGACCAGGTCTACTACCCGTGCCTGGACGCCACCCGCGGCCGTCCCTTCGGCTACTACGTGCACGGCGGGAACGACGTCACGGGCGCGGTCCGGTCGATCGAGTCGGTCACCACCGGGCTCGCCTGGCGCCGCGCGGCGGAGCCGGTGACGGTCACAGGCGAACCGGACAAGCGGGACACCGAGGCGTGCTGGGACCTGGGCGCGACCCTCGCCGCCGGCCTGACGGACTGAACGCGCGAGCGTCACGGCGGTGCCGGGCACCGCCGTGACGCTCGGGGAGCACGGGGGATCAGACCGCCGGGGCGGGGTAGGTCGGGTACTCGACGCCGGAGACGTGCTGGACGACCCGGATGACCTGGCAGGAGTAGCCGAACTCGTTGTCGTACCAGAGGTAGAGGATGGCGTTGTCGCCGTCGACCTTGGTGGCGCCGGCGTCCACGATGGAGGCGTGCCGGGAGCCGACGAAGTCCATGGAGACGGCGTCGGGGGCGGTGGTGAAGTCGATCTGGCGCTTGAGCGGCGAGTTCAGGGAGACGTCGCGCAGGTACTCCAGGACCTCCTCGCGGGTGGTCTCGCGGCCCAGGCGCAGGCTGAGGATCGCGATGGACACGTCCGGCACCGGGACCCGGATGGAGCTGCCGGTGATGGGCGCCTTCAGGTCGGGCAGCGCCTTGGCGACGGCCGAGGCGGCACCGGTCTCGGTGATAACCATGTTCAGCGGCGCGGACCGGCCCCGGCGGTCGGCCTTGTGGTAGTTGTCCAGCAGGTTCTGGTCGTTGGTGAACGAGTGGACGGTCTCCACGTGGCCGCGGACCACGCCGTACTCGTCGTCCATCGCCTTCAGCGGCGGCACGATGGCGTTGGTGGTGCAGGAGGCGCAGGACAGGATCCGCTCGTCCGGCTTGATCGTGTCGTGGTTGACGCCGTGCACGATGTTCGGGACGTCGCCCTTGCCGGGCGCGGTCAGCACCACCTTGTCGATACCCGGGCGCAGGTGCTGCGAGAGGCCCGCCCGGTCCCGCCACTTGCCGGTGTTGTCGATCAGGATGGCGTCCTTGATGCCGTACGCCGTGTAGTCGACCTCGGACGGGTCGTTCGCGTAGATGACCTTGATCGCGTTGCCGTTGGCGAAGATCGTGGCGGACTCCTCGTCCACCGTGATCGTGCCCTGGAACTGGCCGTGGATGGAGTCACGGCGCAGCAGCGAGGCCCGCTTGACGAGGTCCTGGTCGCCACCGCCGCGGACGACGATGGCGCGCAGCCGCAGTCCGTTGCCGGAACCGGCCTTCTCGATCAGCAGCCGGGCGACGAGCCGGCCGATGCGTCCGAAGCCGTAGAGGACGACGTCGCGGCCGGCGCCGCCCTCCAGCTTGTTGGCGCCGGTGGCGCCGGCGACGGCCTCGGCGGTGAACTCCGCCACCGACAGGCCGCGGTCGTCGGACCTGTAGGTCGCGGCGAGCATGCCTATGTCGATCTGGGACGGGCCGAGGTCGAGCGTGGTGAGCGCCTGCAGGAAGGGCAGTGTCTCCGTGACCGACAGCTCCTCGCCGGCGATCTGCCGCGCGAACCGGTGCGTCTTGAGGATGCTGACCACCGACTTGTTCACCAGGGAGCGGCTGTGCAGCAGGACCGTCACGTCCCGCTCCCGGTGCAGCTTCCCGATGATCGGGATCATCGACTCCGCGATCTCCTCGCGGTTCTTCCAGTTGGTGAACGAGTCGTCGTTGACAGTCACAGAAGTCTCTTTCGAGCTAGGCGGTGCTCATATGCTAACCCGCCTGCTCGAAAGGGCCCGATCTGGGGTCGTCAGTTGAAGGTGTCCGGATCCGGACCGGTGCGCAGCCCGCGGTCCAGGGCGGCGACGGCGGCCATCTCCTCGTCGGAGAGGGTGAAGTCGAAGACGTCGAGGTTCTCCCGGACGCGGTGCGGGGTGACGGACTTCGGGATCACGATGTTCCCCAGCTGGAGGTGCCAGCGCAGCACGACCTGGGCGGGCGACTTCCCGTGCCGTTCGGCGAGGGCCGTGATCGCCTCGTCGCCGAGCACCGCGCCCTGGGCCAGCGGGCTCCACGCCTCGGTGGCGATGCCCAGCTCGGCGTGGAGGGCCCGCAGCTCGGCCTGCTGGAGTCCGGGGTGCAGCTCGATCTGGTTGACGGCCGGCACGATCGACGCGCCGTCCAGCAGGCGCCGCAGATGGGCGGGCTGGAAGTTGGAGACTCCGGCGGCGCGGACCCTGCCGTCGGCGACCAGCCGCTCGATGGCCCTCCAGGACTCCCGGTACAGATCCCGGGCCGGCGTGGGCCAGTGGATGAGGTACAGGTCGACATGGGTCAGGCCCAGCGCGTCCAGGCCGGCGTCGAAGGCCCGCAGGGTGGCGTCGTAGCCCTGGTCCGCGTTCCACAGCTTGGTGGTCACGAAGAGGTCCTCGCGGGCGAGGCCGGAGGCGGCGAGGGCCTTGCCCACGCCGGCCTCGTTGCCGTAGATCGCGGCGGTGTCGATCGAGCGGTAACCGGAGTCGAGGGCGGTGGTGACGGCGGTGGCGGTCTCGGCGTCCGGGACCTGGAAGACACCGAAGCCGAGCTGCGGGATCTGGACGCCGTTGTTCAGGGTGACGGTGGGGACAGTGGTCATGGCGGTGGTTCCTCGGTGGTGGGGGATCGGATCAGCGGAGGGCGGCGACGGCCGCGGAGGCGAAGGAGTGGTCCTGCTCGGGGGCGCCGCCGCCGACGCCGATGGCGCCGACGAGACGTCCGTCACGGTGGACCGGGAGGCCGCCCGCGATGAAGAGCAGGGGTCGGTCCAGCGCGGTGGCCAGGCTGTGGAAGGGCCCGTCGGGCTTGACCGCGTCGACGAGATCGGCGGTGGCGCTGTCCAGCTGGAGCGCGGTGTACGCCTTGCGGGTGCTGGTCTCGCCGGAGATCAGCAGGGCCCGGTCGTCGCGGCGGAAGGCCAGCTGATGGCCGCCGGCGTCGAGGACGCTGACGCTGACCCGGACCCCGGCCGCGTCCGCGGCGGCCCGGGCGGCGGTGAGCAGGGTCTCGGCGTCCTGGGTGGTGAGGGGGGGGAGGGTGGTGCTCATGGGACTGACTCCGTGGTGCGTAGGGGAGGAGGGGGATGCCGGGAGGGCTCCCGGCGTCGGCTCAGTGGTGCGCGGAGGCCGTCGCCCGGCCGGCGGGCACGGCGGCTGCCGGAGCGAGGACCCGGCCGGCGGCGCGGCGGGTGCGGCGGTCCAGGAAGCCCGCGACGAGGGCGAGCAGCAGCGCGGTGGCGGAGAGCAGGGCACCGACCCAGTTCGGCGCGGTGTAGCCGAGCCCGGCTGCGATGACGACGCCGCCCAGCCAGGCCGCGAGCGCGTTGCCCAGGTTGAAGGCGCCGATGTTGGCGGCCGAGGCCAGCGTGGGCGCGGCGGTGGCCTGGTCCAGCACCCACTTCTGCAGCGGGGGCACGGTGGCGAAGCCCAGGGCGCCGATCAGGGTCAGGGTGATCGCCGCGAGGACCTTGTGGTGCGCGGTGGCCGTGAACAACAGCAGGGCGAGGCTCAGCGCGCCGAGCGAGGAGAAGAGCAGCGGCATCAGCGCGCGGTCGGCGAGCCTGCCGCCGAGCAGGTTGCCCAGGAACATCCCGATGCCGAACAGGACCAGCAGCCAGGTGACGGCGGCCTCCGTGTAGCCGGTGACCTCGGTCATCATCGGCGTGATGTAGGTGATCGCGGCGAAGACCCCGCCGTAGCCGAGCACGGTCATCGCCATCGCCAGCCACACCTGGACGTTGCGGAAGGCGGCGAATTCCGAACGCACGTCGGCGGCCTCGGGCCGCCCCGCCTCGGGCACCAGCCGGGCCACCCCGAGCAGGCCGATCACGCCCAGCGCGGCGACGAGGCCGAAGGTGACGCGCCAGCCGAAAACCTGTCCGACATAGGTGCCGCCCGGCACGCCGACGATGTTCGCCACGGTCAGGCCCATGAACATCAGGGAGATCGCCGACGCCTTCCGGTGCGGCGCGACCAGGTCGGCGGCGACCACCGAGCCGATGCCGAAGAAGGCTCCGTGGGCGAGGGAGGCGATGATCCGGCCGGTCAGCATCATGCCGAAGCCGGGTGCGAGGGCAGAGAGGGTGTTGCCCACGATGAACAGGCCCATGAGGAACATGAGCATCTTCTTGCGGGACACCTTGGTGCCGAGCACGGTCAGCAGCGGGGCGCCGATGACGACACCGAGCGCGTAGCCGGAGACCAGCCAGCCGGCGGTGGGGATCGTGACACCGAAGTCGTCGGCGACCTGGGGGAGCACACCCATGATCACGAACTCGGTGGTGCCGATCCCGAAGGCCCCGATGGCCAGGGCCAGGAGCGCGAGAGGCATGAGGACGAACCTTCCGGGGATTGCGTGAGGTGCTTACAGGCGAAAACAATAGTTGCAAGCGCGGGCTACATGCAAGCGAGGTCGTGTGTGGAGTGAGATAGCCGTCGCCTGCAACCAGTGCCCGGTCCGGCGCGGGCCGTGACCGCCGCGTGCCGTGACTGTCGTGGGCCGTGACCGCCGCGTGCCGTGACCGTGGTGGGGTGGCCGGTGCGCCCGTGTCCATGCGGATCCACTGAGAAGTCCGTATGAATGTGGGGAGCCGTTGAACACGGTGGGCCCGGGATCCGTATGGGGGCGAGGGATTTGTATGTCCGCTCGCCCGTCCAGAACGTAGGAGTAGTGCCTTGAGACGCAATACGCGCAGGCGCCCGACCGGCCCACGGCGCGCGACCTTCGCCGCGATCGCCCTGATCCTGGGCGGTGGTGGCATGGTGGCGGTCAATGTGTACGCCTCGGCGACCGAGGCGGACCCGTCGGCCCAGCCGGGCGGGGCGACCATCGACTGCCCCGACGTCGGCAGCGAGTTGACCGCGGTCCCGGACGCGGCCCGGACGGACGTCGACAACGAACTCGCCGCCCTGGACGGCCAGATATCCGAGGCGTACAAGCAACTGCGGTCGGCCACACCGGAACAGCAGCAGGACGCCGCGTTCACCGACAGCTCGGTCATGAAGCCGCTGGAGGAGAAGCGGGCCGGGACGATCGAGCGGATCGCCGTCGCCATCGGCAACGCGGGCGAGCGCCCCGAGGGCCTGGAGGCGCTGGCGGGCTGCGAACTGCTGCCTCCCGAGGAGGAGCAGGCCGAGAACGAGGAGAACGGCCAGGCCGGAAACGGCCCCGTCGCCGCGGACTTCGCCGACATCAACAGCGTGCAGCCGAGCGCGCAGCCCCCGGCCGGACAGAACGCCTCCCGCGGCACCTTCGTCACCCGCTGCGGGGTCAACGAGAACGGGCTGTTCAACTCCGACAACGTGATCGTCGCGCCGGGCGTCTCCAACGGCGCCCACCACTTCCACGACTACATCGGCAACCAGGACAACGACGCCTTCAGCAGTGACGCGGACCTGGCCGCCGCCGACACCAGCTGCGAGAACCAGGGCGACAAGTCCTCCTACTACTGGCCCGTCCTGCGGCTTCAGAACGGCACCCAGGAGCAGGACGCCCAGGCCCCCGGCGGCGGTATCGAGGGCAACGCCGGTGAGATCGTCACGCCCAAGGAGGTCACCCTGACCTTCCAGGGCAGCCCCACCGGCGACGTGACGGCCATGCCGCGCCTGCTGCGCATCATCACGGGTGACGCCAAGGCCCACGTCAACGGCACGGCCAACGCCAACGCCTCGTGGAGCTGCACCGGGTTCGAGGACCGGCAGCTGAAGGACAAGTACCCGCTCTGCCCCGAAGGCAGCGACGTGGTGCGCACGTTCAAGTTCCAGAGCTGCTGGGACGGCCGCAACATCGACAGCGCCAACCACCGTACGCACGTGGCCTTCGCCGCGGCCGACGGCTCCTGCGCGGCCGGCTTCCAGGCCATCCCGCAGCTGGTCCAGCGCATCGTCTACGACGTCGACGCGCCGAGCCTCGACGACGGCGGCGACACGACCCCGCTGTTCGCCGTCGACTCCTTCCCCGAGCAGCTGCACAAGCCGGTCACGGACCACGGCGACTTCATCAACGTCTTCGAAGAGGGCCTGATGCGGGAGATGGTCGACTGCATCAACGAGGGCCGGGAGTGCGACGGTGCCGAGGCCCCCGAGGAGCCGCAGCAGCCGGAGCCGAGCGAGGAGCCCCAGGAGACCGAGGAGCCGCAGGAGACCGAGCAGCCGCAGCAGCCGGAACCCTCCGAGGAGCCCCAGGAGACGGAGCAGCCGCAGGAGACCGAGCAGCCCGCGGAGCCGGAGGAGCCGCAGAACCCGGCGCCGGGCGACGACGAGTCCGAGCCCGCCGCCGAGGAGCCCCCGGCCGGGACGCAGAGCGCCGAGCCCCCGGCGGACGACGCCCCGCAGGCCACGGCCACCGCCGACCGGCCGAAGATCTCCGCCACTCCCTCCGAGACCCGCACCGAGGAGGCCCCCGCGGAGGCCATCGGCTCGCCGACCGCCTCGCCGACCCAGTCCTCGGTCGCCGTGGGTTCCGACCAGCCGGTCTACGGCACCGCGCCGCAGACCGCGGGCGGCAGCCTCGCCGACACCGGAGCGAAGCTGTGGCCGGCGGCCGCCGGCACGCTCCTCGTCGTCGCGGGCATCGTGCTGCTGCGCCGGTTCGCGCGCAGAGCCTGAGCGACACCCTGAGGAACGGGGACGCCGGTCCCCGTTCCTCGCGGCCTCAGCGCAGCGCCTGCACCACGTAAAAGGTGCCGAGGACGGCCGCCAGGGAGCCGAGCAGCAGACGCAACCCCGTCTCCGGGAGGCGGGGTTGCAGCTGTGCCCCCAGATATCCGCCGATCAGCCCGCCCAGGCCGCAGGCCAGACCGAGGTGCCAGTCCGGCGCGATGTTCCCGGAACCGGCCAGGGACAGCAGGGCGAAGGTCGCGGCTCCGACCACGGAGGTGGCGAACGTGGAGGCGAGGGCGGCCGGGGCGACCCGGGCGACGGACATGCCCCGGCCGACCAGGACGGGTCCGAGGATCGCGCCGCCGCCGATGCCGTAGATCCCGCCGACCACGCCGACGGCCAGGGCCAGCCGTACGACCGTCCGCGGGGAGGGGTCCGGGGCGGGCGCCCGCCGGGCGGGGTCGAGCGTGCGCGCGAGGAGCCACAGGCCCAGCGGGATCAGGAGCGCGCCGACCAGGAGACGGAAGACGGTGGCGTCGGGAACGACGAGGACCCGGAGGACTGCGCCGACGACCACCCCGGGCAGTGTGCCCGCGAGCAGACGGCGGGTCAGCGGTGTGAGCAACGGCCCCGCGCGCCGGTAGCGGAGCAGGGCGCCGGGGCCGGCGACCACGTTGTAGAGCAGGTTGGTGGGGGTGACCGCGGGACTGGGCACGCCCAGCAGGGTCAGCTGCGCGGGCAGCAGGAACACCGCGCCGGAGACTCCCACGGGCGCGGTCAGTACCGCGCACAGCAGGCCCAGCGCCAGCCCGCCGGACAGCGTCGCCCAGGACATGCCGTCCCCTCCGCCCGAGTCCGCGTCGCTCCGCCGCCGGGTCAGGCGGGGAGGGCGAAGGACAGGCGGCCTCCGCTCGCGAGGGGACCGCCGACCCCGCGCGTGCGGGAGGGGAACGGTTCGTACGAGGTGTGGAGGTCACGCCAGTTGCGGTCGAGGCCGAGCCGGGTGGCGGCGGCGCGGGCGCCCGCGGTGCCGAGGGCGCGGGTGGCGGCCTCCGCGGCCGTTCGCGCGGCGGCGGCCTCCGCCGTGGCCACGACCGCGGAGGTCCGCTCGTACGCGTCCCGGGTGATCCCGTCACCGAGGTCCAGCGCGGTCCGCACGGCGTCGACGGCCTGATCGGCGAGGGCGTGCGCGGAGCGGTCGGACCCGCCGGGGTCGTCGGACCCGCCGGGGTCGTCGGACCCGGCGGGGTCGTCGGACCCGGCGCTGTCGTCGGTCCCGCCGGTGTGCTCGGCTCCGCCGGCGCGGTCGGTCCCGCCGATCGGGTCGGTCCCGCAGATCGGGGCGGTCCCGCTCCGATCCTCCGCTTCGGCGAGCATCCACCGGGTCCGGCCGAGAAGGACCTGGACGGCGAGGAGCCGGCCGACCGGCGAGATCAGCGCGGCGCGGGGGGAGAGGAAGTCCCCGTGCGGGGAGAGGGAGCCGAGCACGTCGTCGGGGCCGACGGGCACGTCCTCGAACCCGACGCTGCCTCCGGCGGCCGGGCGTCGGCCGAAGAGGTCGCCGTCGTCCGCGACCGTCACGCCCCGGCGGCCGGGACCGACCACCACGGCGAAGGGCTCGCCCGTGTCCTCGCGGACGGCGCGGACGGCGAGCCGGTCGGCGACCAGGACACCCGTGGTGCAGCTCTGGAAGCCGTCGAGCACCCAGCCCCGCGAGGTGCGGGCCAGCATCAGTGGCTGTTCCTGAGGGGCGTAACCGCCGCCCCAGCACCACTGTTCGGCGGCCGACCGCTCGGCCGTACGGCGGGCCGCCCCGGGCTCGGCGAGGTGCCCGGCGCTCCAGGACAGGAAGTAGTGGCGGCCCAGCAGTTGCCCGACCGGGCCGTCGGCGGCGGCGATCTCCCGGACCACGGCGCAGGCGGTGGCCCAGTCCACGCGGTCGCCGTCCGCCTCGTACGGCAGCGCCAGCAGCCCGGCCGCGCGCAGCGCGGCCACCTCGCGCACCGGAGCCCGCCCCGCTCGGTCCCCGGCGTCGGCGGCCAGGGACCGCGCCGCCCCACCGGCCGCGCGCAGCCAGTGCCTTGGGCCGGCGAGGGCGCTGTCGGACGGGGGGACGGTGCGCGGCGGCACGGCGGGGCCCATGGGAACGGTCTCCTGAAGGTCAGCCGCGCGGGGCGGCGTCGGGGCTCTCGGTCCGGGCGGGCACGTACTTGTAGCCCACGCGCCGGACGGTGACGATCCGGTCCCGGTGCGCCGCGCCCAGCTTGCGGCGCAGCCGGGCGATGTGCACGTCCACCGTGCGGCCGTCACCGACGTGGTCGTAGCCCCAGACGGCGGTCACCAGCCGGTCGCGCGTGTGCACCTGCTGAGGACGCAGCACGAGGTGCGCGAGCAGCTGGAACTCCAGGTAGGTGAGGTCGAGTTCACGTCCGTCGACCTCCGCGATCCGGCGGGCCGGATCGATCCGGACGACGCCGTCCACGGACCGGTGGACCGCGGCGGTGCCCGGTGCCGCGACCGGCCGGATCTCCGGACGGGGCCCGTCCTTGGCGAAGAGTTCGGCGGGGTCGGTGCCCTCGGGGACGAGGACGAGGTAGCCGACGAGCGGCGGGGCGGCCTGGCCCTCGGTCCCGCCGCGCACGGGATCGCCCACCAGGCGAAGGCGGCGCAGGGGGTCGGAGAGCAGAGGGTCGAGCGGAGCGGCCTGGGCCGGAAGTGCCGTGGTCATGGCGGTAGTCCCTCAGAAGTGTGTAGGGCCCCGGGCATGGCGGCGGGATGCGCCTGATCGCCGGGGAAGGGTGGCGGAGCGGCACGGGCGTACGAGTGAGCCGGGTGCCTTACGCCGGACAGCAGGCGGCACTGACGACGTGACCAAAGTCGACATGCCGACGACGAACGAGTCGCTGCTGCTTACGGGACATGGACATCATGCTGCGCGCCCGGCGGCGCGCCGTCAAGCCTTCCCTAGTAACTCTATAGGGAAAGTGGGGAAGATCTCACGTGCCGCCCGCGACGACCCCGCGCGGACTCAACAGCCCTCCACCGCGCGTGCGTTGACACGTGCGCGCGCCCCGTGCTTGCATCCCGCCATGCCGCAGCCGGAGCCCTTGACGCGCCGCCGCACCGTGGACCTGGTCCGGGTGGCCGCCGCGCTGTGTCGTTTCCCCGGCTGATTCCGCGCCGCCCTCGCGCGCGGCCCAACGGGCGTGTCCTGAAGGTGTGGAGCCGCCGCCCCGTCCCGGTCCCGGCCGCCCGCGCACCCCCGTCCCCGGATGTCCCACCGACGCAGAGGACCCGTCATGCCCACGCCCGCAAAGCCGTCGCCCCCGCGCGTGTCGCGCCACGACGAAACCGCCTACGACCGGCGCAGACTGCGCCAGTGGCTCGCCGGGGAGGCGAGAGCGGACGGGGTCAGCCGCCGCCGGCTGCTCACCCTGCTCGCCGCCACGGCCGCCGTCACCGCCCTGCCCGCCCCGCCCCCGGCCCGCGCCGCCGGAACCCCGATCGTCAAACCGCTGCCGCCGGAGTGGTTCGTCCAGCGCGGCACCAACGCCGAGACCCGCTGGGAGGCCCTGCGCGGAACCGGCCACCACACCCCCAACGAACTCTTCTTCGTCCGCAACCACACCACCACCCCCGTCCTCGACGCCGCCGCCTGGCGGCTGCGCCTGTGGGGCAGCGGCCTGCGCGGCACGCCCGGCGAGGACCGGCCGGTGGAGTTCGGCTACGACGACCTGCGCGCGCTGCCCTCCGTCACCCGTACCGCCTTCGTGGAGTGCGCGGGCAACGGCCGCTCCTTCTACACGAGCCAGCAGGGCGAGACGGTCAGCGGCACGGCCTGGACCCTGGGCGCGATCGGCGTCGCCCGCTGGCGCGGGGTCCGGCTCGCCGACGTGCTGCGCAGGGCGGGTCTCTCCTCCCGGGCGGTGGACGTCCAGCCGCGCGGCCTGGACGCCGAGTTCGGCAGCGGCGGGGAGAGCCTCGGCCGGGTGCGCCGGCCGCTGCCCCTGGCCAAGGCGCTGGACGACGTGGTGCTGGCGTACGAGATGAACGGCGAGCCGCTGCCCCACGACCACGGGTATCCGGTGCGGGTGCTGGTGCCCTCGTGGGTGGGGATCTCGTCGATCAAGTGGGTCGGGGACATCGAGGTGTCCGCGCAGCCGCTCTACTCGCCGTGGAACACCACCTTCTACCGGCTGTTCGGCCCCGCCCACCCGGCGGAGGGCAGCGCGCCGCTCAGCCGGCAGACCATCAAGAGCGCCTTCGAAGTGGCGAGCGGTGCCGCCTTCCCGGTGGCGCGGGGACAGGTCCTGCACGGGCGGTCCTGGTCGGGCGCGGGAGGCATCGCCCGCGTCGACGTCAGCACCGACGGAGGCGCCCGCTGGCGTCCGGCCCGGCTGCACGACCGGCCCCGGGCGGACACCTGGACCCGCTGGTCCGTCGCCTGGAAGCCCGACACCCCGGGCCCCACCCACCTGCTGGCCCGCGCCACGGACACGGCCGGCCGCACCCAGCCCGAGACCTCGGTGCCCAACGCACAGGGCTACCTGTTCGACGCGGTGGTACGCCATCCCGTGACCGTGGTCTGACGGCGGCTGCCGCTCACAACGCCCGTGCCGCGTACGCCCGGACGTCCGCGTCCGGGTCCGCCGTCGCCGTTTCCAGGGCGGCCCGCGCGTCCTCGGCCGAGCGGTGCGGGGTCAGCGCGGCCACGGCCGCCTTGCGCACGTCGGCGTTCGGGTCGGCGAGCGCCTTCGCCAGGGCCGCCACCGCCCGGCCCGGTTCGGCCAGGGACAGCGCTGCGGCCGCGCCGGCCCGTACCTGCCAGGCCGGTTCGGACAGCGCCGCCACCGCGCGCGGCCGGACCGTCCGGGCAGCCGGTCGCCCCGAACGCCTCGTAGGCGGCGGCACGCACCAGGGCGTCGGGGTCGTCCAGGAGCCCCGTCAGAGCGGCGAGGACCGGTCCCGGTGCGGTCTGCGGCGCATCGGCGGAACGCCGACCGGCGACCGTGGCGAGTGCCCTGGCGAGGGCGACGCGGACCTCCCGGGACGGTTCGGAGGCGGCCGCGCCGGCCAGCTCCGCGGTGGCGTCGACCGAGACCAGCGCGCGCAGGGCGGCGACGCGGACCGCGATGTCCGGGTCGGACAGGGAGCCCGCGAACAGCCCGGTCCCACCGAGGCCCAGCACGCGCAGGGCGTCCAGCGCGGTGGCGCGGGCGACGGGGTCCGCCCCCGACAGCGCGGCGGTCAGGCCGTCCCGCAGGGCGGGTTCGGGGTCCAGCGTCTCCACCAGTTCCCGCAGGGAAGCGGCCGCCGCGGCGCGGACCCCCGCGTCCGGGTCGGTGAGCGCCCCGGCCAGCGCGGGCCCGGCGCCCCGCGGCCCGGTCTCCGTCAGCACGGTCACCGCGGTGCGCCGGACGGTGGCATCGGCGTCGGCCAGGTAGGGCGCCAGCGCCCGGAGGTCGGGTGCGTCCTCCGCGAGGAAGAGCAGAGCGAGCAGGCGCGGACTGGCGGGCGGGGCCGCCGTGCCGACGTCCCCGCCGTCCGCCTCGCCCGCCGCGGACGGCGCGCCGATCGCCACCGGGGCCGCTTCCCGGGCGCCCGCGGTCGCGACCTGCTCCGGGTGGACCTCGCCCAGATGCCGCGAGGCGCCGCCCACCGGGCTGTACTCGTCGACCGGGACCAGGTAGGGCGCCACCGGCCGGGCCGTGAACTCCATCGCCCCCGTCGAGGACTTGCGCAGGTCCAGGTGGTGGAACCAGGACGCGTCGTCGAGGTGCGGATGGTCGAGACGGTCGTGGTACAGGCCCCGGCGGGACTCCGTGCGGGCCAGGGAGGCGCGGGCGGCCATCTCGGCGCAGTCCCGGATGAACGTGACCTCCGCGCAGCGCATCAGCTCGTGCTGGGTGCGGGCCCCCATCGCTGCCGCGCCCGGTCCGCGCGCAGCCGACGGCGCGCGCGGTGGGCGGCGACGGTGGTCGCGCCCTGGCCGGCGTGGTCGCGGACGCGGTCGGTGGGAGGCATGGCCGGAACCATACTCATCCGGTAGGGATAGTGGTGTTGCGGAACTGTTGCGCCACCTGACGCCTCCCCGAGTACTGCTCCGACCTGGCCTTTCTCCCGCCGCTCGGCAAGATCTGCCAGCAGCGGACGGCCCTGCCCCGGTCCCGGGAGGTGTCCGGCGGACCCCCGTCGACGGGCACGCCGTCCCCGCCCCTCCTAGGCTCGGAGGAAGGGCGGGTGCCCGCGTCGACAGGAGCCCGGTGGACATCGACAGCGTCGCCGACGAGCTGTACGCGCTGCGGCCGGAGGAGTTCACGGCGGCGCGCGGCGAGCGGGTGGCCGCGGCCCGTACCGCGGGCGACCGGGAACTCGCCGAGAGGATCGGCCGGTTGCGCCGCCCCAGCCTCGCCGCCTGGGTCAGCAACCTCCTGGTCCGGGCCCGCCCCGACGAGGTGGCCGCGCTGCTCCGGCTCGGTGAGGGGCTGCGCCGGGCCCACCACGACCTGGACGGGCCGCTGTTGCGGGAACTCGGCGCTCAGCAGCGGACCCTGGTCCGCGCGGTGACCCGCGAGGCCGCCGCGCTGGCGGCGCGGGCCGGCCATCCGGTCGGCGCGGGCGTCGCGCACGAGGTGGAGACGATCCTGCACGCCGTCCTGGCCGATCGCGACGCGGCCCGCGCCTGGGCCGAGGGGCGGCTGGTCAGACCGTTCGAGGCGGTCGTGGGCTTCTCCGAGACGGGCGCCTCGGTGCCGCACCGTCCGCGTCCGGCGGCCCGGCCCGAACCCCGTCCGGCCGTGCGCCGTGACGACGAGGAGCTGGCCCGGGCGCGCCGGGCCGCCGACACGGCCGGCCGTGAACTGCGAGCACTGGAGAAGGAGGTGGCGCGGGCCGCGCGGGAGGCGGCGGCGACCGAGGAGAGGGCCACCCGGCTCCAGGACCGGATCGCGGAGTTGACCGAGGAACTGAGCCGGGCCAGGGAGGACCGCCGACAGGCGCGTGAGGCGGAACGCGCGGCCCGCGCCCGGCTGCGGACCCTCGAACGCCGTGCCCGCGAGGCCGGCCGCCACGCGGAACAGGCGACCGCCCGCCTGACGGACCTGCGCACCGGGTGACGCACCGGCCGTCCGACGGGGGCGCGGGGTGGCGGTCGCCCGGCCCGCCTGCGCCAAGGGTCGCGCGGAGGCCCGAACCGGGCGCCGACACTCCGGTCGCTCCGAGCGGCTGGCTCGCTCTCGGACGCCGGTCCGTACACCGCGAAGGCGCGGCTGGCTCGCGCTCGGATGCCGGTCCGTACACCCCGAAGGCCCCGGTTTCGCGGACCCGGGGAGCAGCCCGACCCCGCCGCCGTACGCCCCGGTGAGTACCCGGGATTGCTCCCGTCGGAAGACGCCGCGCCCGCGCCCGCTCGGCAGGCTGGTTCGGGTGAGACTCAGCCGCCCCGCACGTCGGGCCACCCTCGTCGTCCATGTCGTCGCCTCCGCCGCCTGGCTCGGCCTCAGCCTCGGTCTGCTCGCTCTGGGCGCCACCGCCGCCAACACCGCTTCCGCGGCGACGGTCGAGGCGTCGGTACGGGCCATGAAGCTGCTCGCCGACTGGCTCCTGCTCCCCGCCGCCCTCCTCACCCTCCTCAGCGGGCTGCTCCTCTCCCTGGGCACTGTCTGGGGGCTGGCGCGCCACAAGTGGGTGTACACCAAGTTCTGGCTCACCCTGGCGACCACCACCGCCACCGTGTTCGCCCTGCGTCCCGGGGTGGACTCCGCGGTGACCGCCGTCTCGGCGGGCGGTTCCCTGCCCGACCCGGGGGACGTGCTGTTCGGCCCCGCCGTGTCCCTGACCGCGTATGTGTTCATGACGGCCGTCTCGGTCCTCAAGCCCTGGGGGCCGACCCGGCGCGGCCGCCGCGCACGCGAGGAGTCCCGTACCCCGGCCGCCCCGGCCCGCACGGCCTGACTGGCGGCGCACCCGGCTCCGGGAGACGATTTCGGGCGGAGGCACCATGACCGAGCAGCCCGCCGCGGACGAGCCGGCGCCACCCGGCCGATGGCGCCGCCACCCGCGCGTCACGCTTCCCGGCTGCTGGGGCGCCCTGCTGCTGGCCTGTCTCTCCTTCACCCCCTCCCTGCTCCCGCGTGGGGGCGTGCTCCAGGGCCTGATCTGCGGTATCAACGCGGCGATCGGCTACGGTCTCGGCGTCCTGGCCGCCGCGATCTGGCGTGCCTTCGCCGACCGAGGCCCCCGCCCCGCCCGCCGGTGGTCCTGGCGGGCCTTCCTGATCGGCGGCACCGCGCTCTTCGCCGTCGCGTTCGGCTTCGGGCAGTACTGGCAGCACGAGATCCGCGCCCTGATGGGAGTGACGGCCCACAGCGTCCCGCAGGCGGTGCTCTCGCCCCTGATCGCCCTGCTGGTCCTGGCCCTGTTGCTGCTGACCGGCCGGGGCGTGCGCGGCCTGTACCGATGGGTGTCCCGGCAGCTGACCCGCTGGATCGGCGAGCGGGCGGCGAAGGCGACCGGCTGGCTTCTGGTCGCCGGAACGTCCTGGCTGATCGTCAGCGGACTACTCCTCGAAGGCGTCGTGGGCGCCACCAACGAGGCGTTCTCGCTCCGGGACGACGAGACCCCGCAGGGGATCGCACAGCCGACGACGGCCCTTCGCTCGGGTGGCCCCGGGTCCCTCGTGCCGTGGGACACGCTCGGCCGCGAAGGGCGCGTCTTCATCGGCAAGGGGCCCGGCGCCGAGCGGATCACCTCGGTGATGGGCGGCCCCGCCCAGGAGCCGATCCGCGCCTACGCCGGACTCCAGACCTCCGACGACACCGAGGAACGCGCCGCACGCGCGGTCGCCGACCTGCGCCGGGCCGGCGGATTCGAGCGCGCCAACCTGCTGGTGGCGACCACGACCGGCAGCGGCTGGATCGACCCGGCCTGCGTGGACACCTTCGAGTACCTCAACCACGGCGACACCGCCACGGTGGCGCTCCAGTACTCCTACCTCCCGTCCTGGATGTCTTATCTCGTCGACCAGTCCAAGGCGCGGGCGGCGGGCCGGGAACTCTTCGACGCCGTCTACGACATCTGGTCCGACCTCCCCGCGGACGACCGGCCCCGGCTCTACGTCGCCGGCGAGTCCCTGGGGTCCTTCGGCGGGGAGACGGCCTTCAGCGGCGCGTACGACCTGCGCAACCGCACCTCGGGCACGCTGTTCACCGGACCGCCCAACTTCAACACGCTGTACCGCGAGTTCACCGACCATCGGGAACCCGGCAGCCCGGAGGTGCGGCCCGTCTACAAGGACGGCCGGACGGTGCGTTTCGCCACGGACGTCGGCGAGGCGATTCCCCCCGCGGGCGAACCCTGGGACGGCAACCGGGTGCTGTACCTGCTGCACCCGTCCGATCCGATCGTGTGGTGGGGCCCGCACCTGGTGCTGGAGGAGCCTGACTGGATCGGTGAGGCGCCCGGCGAGGACGTCCTGGAGGACATGTTCTGGGTGCCGTTCGTGACGTTCTGGCAGATCACCGCCGACCTGCCGTTCGCCACCGAGGTCCCGTCCGGGCACGGCCACCGGTACCGGACCGAGTACGTGGACGCCTGGAACGCGGTCCTGAGACCGTCCGGGGTCACCGAGGGCGATCTCGCGAACCTGCGTCGGGTCATCGCGGAGGGCTGACGCTGTCAGAGAGCCCGTACGACCCGGGCGGGGCTGCCGACGGCGACGACCCGGGCGGGCACGTCCTTCGTCACGACCGAACCGGCCCCGATGACCGAGTCGTCGCCGATGCTCACACCGGGCAGCACGATGACACCGCCGCCGAGCCACACGTTGTTCCCGATGGTGATGGGCCGCGCCGCCTCCAGCTTGTCGCGCCGGGGCCCCGGCTCCAGCGGATGCGTCGGGGTGAGGAGCTGTACGTTCGGCCCGATCTGGCAGTCCTCGCCGATGGTGATCGCCGCGACGTCCAGCGCGGTGAGGTTGAAGTTGACGAAGGTCCGCGCGCCGATGGTGATGTTGCTGCCGTAGTCGACGAAGAGCGGCGGCCGCACGTGCGCCTCCTCGCCGAGCGAGCCCAGCAGTTCGGCGAGCAGACTCCGGGCGTCCTCCGCGCCCTCGGCACAGGCGGCCTGATAACGGCCGGCCAGCCGCACGGCCCGCTGCTGCCGCCGGGCGATCTCGGGATCGTCGGCGACATAGAGATCGCCCGCCAACATACGTTCCAGCTGGCTGCGCGGATCGCCCGCGAAGTAGTCGGTGGCCATGCGTACGACCGTACACTCCGGGTCTCGCCGAGGCCGCGCGTCGGCGCGGAGCCGTCACCGGCAGAGGGCGTCGATGTCCTGCGCGTAGCTGGGGAACTCCGCACGGGCCGCGGCGATGACCTCCTCCGCGCTCCGGCGCGCGGTGCCCGCGTGGCGCTCGGCCGGCGCGGCCAGGACCGGGTCGGGGCGGCCCGAGTGGTCGTCGTACTCGACGGCCTCCATGGGGCCGACGCCGTCCGCGAGGACCCACAGGAAGTCGGAGAGGTTTCCGGCGACGACGCCGCAGGCGCCCTCGGAGCCCATGAAGACCACCGGCTGCTCGGTCAGCGGGCGGTCGGCGCGTACGCACCACAGGGCGGCCAGACCACCGGTGCCGTCCTGCCCGAAGACGCGGTAGGCGGAGCCGTCGAGCGCCTGGTTGCCGGTCCAGCTGCGCAGCCAGTCGGTGGTCTCCTCGGCGGAGTCGAAGGCGTCGTACGGCTCGAAGTCGATGCCGTCGCCGTCGGCGTGGTCGAATCCGGTGGCCGCGATCTCGGCCGGGGCCGGCGGCAGGGTGCGGTCGTCAACAGGGCTCTCGTTCACGCGCGCAGACCAGCCGCCGGCTCCGGCAACGGGTCGCTCAGATGCCGCAGGTGGGCGCCGACCAGTACGGGGAGGGGTCGAAGGCGACGTGGGTGTGGTCGTTGTGGCCGGGGTAGCCCGGACCGAGGATCTCCGAGAAGCCGTGCGTGCGGGACTGCTGGGCGAGCCGGCACAGGCTCGGGGAGCCGGTGAGGTCGGCCGCGTCGCCGTAGAGGTGGCGGCTGGTGGAGGAGCCGCCGACCGCGCTGTTGCAGGAGTAGGAGCGGAAGCCGCTGGAGACGGTGATCGGGACGTCGCCGAGGGCGTGCCGCATGGCCTCCAGCTTCCACATGGTCTTCAGGGCGTTCGCCTTGGCGGTGGCCGCGGAGACGGCGCCGCCGGACCAGTCGGAGTTGCAGCGGTTCAGCTCGGCGTAGCTGAAGTGGACCGGGGTGCAGTCCGCGTCCTGGAGCGCGTACAGCTTGCTGAAGGTCTGGGAACCCGCGACGCCGTCGGCGGTGAGTCCGTACGCGGACTGGAACTTCTTGACGGCGGCCGCGGTGCGGGCGCCGTACTGGCCGTCGTAGGAGAGGCGTTCGCCGGAGGTGACCCAGCCCGCGACCCGGATCTGCAACTGCGTCACATCGCCGCCCGAGGAGCCCTGGGACAGGGTGCGGCTCCAGGTGTAGCACTCGTCGGCGTGCGCGGTGCCGGCGGTGGCGCCCACCCCGAGTACCGCGCCAGACATGATCATGACAAAAGCGAGCAGGGAGCGTGCCATCCGTCTGAGCATTCCGACCTCCGGGCCGTCGACTGTCGAACACAGGGGGCCGCAGCGCCTCGGCCGCGGTCCAGGCCAAGCCTGAGGCCGTTCGCTACGCGCGTCAACGGCGCGCCGGTGTCGGAGTGGTGAAGGCCGCGGGACGTCCGCGAGGGGTCTGGACCGGTGGCGGTGCGGCCGACCGCACCGGCCCCGGGAGTCCGGGCGGTGCGGTCGGGGAGCCCGCGCGGCCGTCCCGGCGTCGGGACGGCCGCCGGGTCCCTCAGACCTCGCGGTGCATCACGCGGCCCCCGGTCACCGTCAGTCGTACCGGTGCCCCGGCGACCTCGTCGGCCGGCGCGTCGACCGGGTCGACGGCCAGGGCGGTGAGGTCGGCGCGCAGGCCCGGCGCGATGCGGCCGGTGACCTCCTGCTCGCCCGCGGCGAGCGCCGCGTGCGTGGTGCAGCCCTCCAGGGCCTGGAGTCCGGTCAGCCCGGCGCGCGCGGAGGCCGCCCCGCGGGGCGCGCGGGCGGTCGCCAGGACGGCTCGCGCGTCGAAGTGGGCGATCGGCCAGTCCGAGCCCAGCGCCACGACCGCCCCCGCGTCCCGCAGGTCCCGCAGCCGCCAGGCACGCCCGGAGCGCTCCTCGCCGAGCCGCAGCGACCACTCGTCGGAGTGGTCGGCGCGGGTGTAGGAGGTGTGCGGGGGCTGCATGGAGGCCACGACGCCGAGCGCGGCGAACCGGGGCACGGTGTCGTCGGGCACCGACTCGATGTGCTCGACGCGGTGGGCCAGGCGGCCGTCCGGGCCCAACGACTCGACCGTGTCCAGGACATGGTGTACGGCCGCGTCCCCGATGGCGTGCGTGGCCGTTCGTACGCCGGCGCGGTGCAGATGGCGTACCGCCGCGCTGTACGCCTCCGGGTCCGGCCAGAACGCGTCGGTGCCCTGGCCGTGGCAGTCCGGGTGCTCCAGCCAGGCGGTGCCGCCCTCGACCGTGCCGTCCATGAAGAACTTCACCCCGCCGACCCGCCAGTGCCGACCGCCTTCGCGCTGCACAGCGATGAGTGCGTCGAGGTCGTCGGCGGAGGCGCCCGGCATGCACCACGGGGCGAAGCGCAGCCGCAGGGGTAGGGCGGTGTCCTCGGCCACCGCGCCCACCAGGTCCAGGTCGCCGAGGTCCATCACATGCGCGCCGGTGAGCCCGGTGGCGGCCATCGCCGAGAGCAACTCGACCAGCCGGGAACGCCGTTCCTCGTAGGAGGGCCGCGGCATGACCCCGGCGACCAGGTCCATGGCCGCGTGTTCCACCAGGTGCCCGGTGAGCCGTCCGTCGGCGTCGGTGGCGAGGTGGGAGCGCTGGACGAAGACGCGCGGGCCGGTGATGCCGGCTGCGGCGAGCGCGGCGCCGGTGACCAGCGCCGAGTGCCCGTCGTAGAGCCGCAGGAAGACCGGGGTGCCGGGCAGCGTGTCCTCGATCAGGGCGCGGTCCAGGGGCCGGCCGCCGAAGACGTTGTGGTCGAGGCCGTAGCCGATGACCCAGCCGTCGGTCCGCTCCGCGGCGGCGAGCGCCACGCGCAGTCCTTCGAGGTCGCGGACGGCCGACAGATCGGTTCCGCTCGTCATGTCCAGGCCCCACACGGGATGGCTGTGGGAGTCCACCAGGCCGGGGGTCAGACAGGCACCGGCCAGGTCGATGACCTCGGTGCCCGGTCCGGTCCACTCCCGCGCGTCCCCGGGGTCCCCGACGGCGGCGATCAGACCGTCGCGGACGGCCACCGCGCCGGCCCACGGGCGGCCGGGGTCGAGGGTGCGGACGCGGGCCCCGGTCAGGACGAGGTCGGCGGCGGTCATGCGGGCTCCTTCGCGGGGGCGGCGACGGCCTCGGTCTCGGGCTCGGTGCCGAAGCGCGCGTAGATGTCGGGGCGTCGGCGGCGCAGTCTGCGGGCGAGTACGAGGCCGCTGACGAAGACGGCCGGGACGACGGCGGTCAGGACGGTGTTCACGGTCGGGGAGGCCCCGGTGAACAGATCGAGGTGGGTGACGACCAGGACGATGGCGGTGCCGAGGAGCAGGGCGGCCACGACCGGGGCCACGACCGTGCGCAGGACGCCCTCGTCGTGGCTGATCCGCCGGAAGTACAGGGGGACGGCGAGCGCGGCGAGCAGTTGCAGGGCCAGCAGGCCCAGCATGCCCGGGGTGTTGACCCAGAGCAGCAGCTGTCCGTACGGGTCGGCGCCGGCCGCGGCGAAGGCCAGGACGACGGCCGCGCCGAGGACGGTCTGGGCGACGCCCGCGAGATACGGGGAGCCGTGGCGCGGGTGGACCCGGCCCAGGGCCTTCGGCAGCACGCCTTCCTCCGCCAGCGCCAGCACGTACCGGTTGATCGCGTTGTGGAAGGCCAGCAGGGAGGCCAGCACGCTGGTGACGATGAGGACGTGCATGGTGTCGGCCGCCCAGCCGCCGACGTAGGTGGTGATGGCCGTGAAGAACAGCCCGGCGGGGTCGGCGCCGGCCGCCGCGACGACCTCGGCGTCGCCGAAGGACTGGATCGCGATCCAGACGACGAAGGCGTAGAACAGGCCGAGGAATCCGACGGCGACGTAGGTGGCGCGGGGCACCGTGCGGTCGGGGTCCCGTGCCTCGCGGCGGTAGATGACGGTGGACTCGAAACCGGTGAAAGCGGCGAACGCGAACGCCAGCACGGCCGCGGTGCCGGGCACCAGCACGTTGCCGGGCGCGAAGGAGGCGAGGGACAGCCCGTGCGCGCCGCCGTCGAGCAGGACGCCGGCCGCGAGCAGTACGAGGATGCCGGTCTCGGCGACGAGCAGCACGCCGAGCAGCTTGGCCCCGAAGTGGATCGAGCGGAAGCCGCCGTACCAGATGAGCAGCAGCCCGGCGAGGGAGACGGGCAGCCAGGGGACGTCGACGCCGAACAGGGCGTGGGCGGTGTCCTGGGTGGCCGTGCCGAGCAGGCCGTAGACGCCGATCTCCATGCCGTTGTAGCCGATCAGCGCGAGCAGCGCGGCGCCGACGCCGGCGGCGGGCCCGAGGCCGCGGGTGATGTACGCGTAGAAGGCGCCGCCGCTGCGGACGTGGCGGCTCATGGTGGTGAACCCGACGGCGAACACGGCGAGCGTGATCCCGGCGATCAGATAGCCGACCGGGGCGCCGATCCCGCCGAGCAGGATCGCCAGCGGGGCGACCCCGGCCATCACGGTGAGCGGGGCGGCGGCGGAGACGACGAAGAAGGCGATGTCGGCGGTGCCGAGGGCCCCGGAGCGCAGGGCGGGTGCGCGGTCCGGGGCGGAACTTTCGACGGGCATGGGCGAGCCCTTCTGGCTGTACGGAGACGGAGGGACGCGGGCGTGCGGGGAGCCCGGCGCGTAAACCTAAAGCCTTTCGGTTTCCGCAATGTAACCTCCTCCTCGACAGCTGAGAAGACCCTTGAGGGGGACACGGGACATGGGACGGCCGCGCACACCGCTGCTCGACCGGGCGCGCATCACCGGCACCGCGCTCGAACTGATCGACGCGCAGGGCGAGTTCAGCGTCCCGCAGATCGCGCGCCGGCTCGGGGTACAGACCGGTTCGGTGTATCACCATGTGGACGGCCGGGACGGCATCGTGGAGCTGATCCGGGAACGGGTGGCGGAGGGCATCGACTCCTCCTGCCTCGACCTGAGGCCGTGGGACGAGGCGCTGAAGGCGTGGGCGCGCTCCTACCGCGCCGCCTTCGCGGCCCATCCGCGCGCGGTGCCCCTGCTGATGACCAACCCGGTCCGCGCGCCCCGGGTCCTCGCCCAGTACGAGGGCGCCGTCGTCCTGCTCCTCGATGCCGGGTTCGGCACGGCCGACGTGATGCCGGTGATCGTCGCCCTGGAGAACATCGCCCTCGGCTCCGCCCTCGACCTGGCCGCTCCCGACGCCATGTGGGAACTCGCCGACGACACCGCCACGCCCCACCTGGCGCAGGCGCTCGCCGCGTCGGCGGGCAGCCGGGCGGACCGGGCCTTCGAGTTCGCGCTGGAGGGCTTCCTGGCGCACGCCCGCCGCACGCTGGAGGCGGCCGAGGGGTGAGCCCCCGGGGAGGCGCGGCTCCGGTCAGCCCTCCCGGCGCAGCCCCGCCACCAGCAGCCCGACGAGCCGGCGCGCGTCGTAGTCCGGGTTGTCCTCCGCGCCGATGCACAGGTTCCCGACGCCGCGCATGAGTTCGAGGGCGCGGATGTCGGGGCGCACCTCGCCCGCGGCCGCGGCGGCGTCGAGGAGGCCGGTGCACACGGGCACCAGCCGGTCCAGGAAGTACGCGTGCAGCGTCCCGAAACCGGCCTCGTCGGAGTGCAGGACGGCGGCGAGACCGTGCTTGGTCACCAGGAAGTCGACGAAGAGATCGATCCACCGGCCGAGCGCGTCGTACGGGGTCGGGCGCGTCGCCAGCAGTTCGGGACCGGCCTCGGCGCACGCCTCGACCTGGTGCCGGTAGACGGCGATGATCAGGTCGGCCCGGGTGGGGAAGTGCCGGTAGATCGTCGCGGTGCCGACCCCGGCCTCGGCGGCGATGTCCCGCACCGGCGCCTCCACCCCGGAGGTGACGAAGACCGCGGCGGCCGCGTCGAGCAGCGTCTGCTCGTTGCGCCGGGCGTCCGCACGCCTCGGCCGGGCCGCGGGCCGCGCTCCCTCACTCATCGCGCCGTTCCTTCCCTGACCGCCGTTGCTAAACGGGACAGTGTTCCGTATCGTCAAACGGGACACGGTTCCGTTTGCTCATGATGCCAGAGCGGAAGCCGGTCACCAAGCCGTGCCACGAGACATGCCGTACGTCGTGCCACTGCGCACACCCCCCTGCACCCCACCCACTCGTCACGCCTCACCGGCGACGAAGGAGACACGGACATGCAGTACCGCACCCTCGGCCGCACCGGAGTGAAGGTCAGCGCCTTCGCCCTCGGCGCCATGAACTTCGGCCGGATCGGCCGGACCACCCAGGACGAGGCGACCGCCCTCGTCGACACCGCCCTCGAAGCCGGCGTCAACCTCATCGACACCGCCGACTGGTACGGGCTCGGCGACTCCGAGGAGATGCTCGGCAAGGCCCTCGCCGGCCGCCGCGACGACCTCGTGCTCGCCACCAAGGCGAACATGCCGATGAGCGACGAGCCCAACCACCAGGGCAGCTCCCGCCGTTGGCTGTACACCGCCCTCGACGACAGCCTGCGCCGCCTCGGGGTCGACCACGTCGACCTCTACCAGATCCACCGCTGGGACCCGGAAACCTCCGACGAGGAAACCCTGTCCGCCCTCACCGACCTCCAACGCGCAGGAAAGATCCGCTACTTCGGCTCCTCCACCTTCCCCGCGCACCGCATCGTCGAGGCCCAGTGGGCCGCACGCGAACACCGTCTGAGCCGCTACGTCACCGAGCAGCCCAGCTACTCCGTCCTGCAACGCGGCATCGAGGCCCATGTCCTGCCCGTCACCGAGCGGTACGGCCTCGGTGTGCTCGCCTGGAGCCCGCTGGCCTCCGGCTGGCTCTCCGGCGCCGTGCGGGAGGGCCGCGAGATCACCACCAGCCGCTCGAAGATCCTCCCGGAGCGCTTCGACCTCACGGTCCCCGCCAACCGCGCCAGGATGGACGCGGTCGAACGGCTCGCCGCGCTCGCCGACGAGGCGGGCCTGACGATGATCCAGCTCGCCCTCGGCTTCGTCACCGCGCACCCCGCCGTCACCAGCGCCCTGATCGGCCCCCGCACCACGGACCACCTGCACGCCCAGCTCGCCGCCGCCGACACCGTGCTCCCCGCCGACGTCCTGGACGCGATCGACGAGATCGTGGCCCCCGGCACCGACCTCGCCCCGCACGAGAAGTTCGACACCCCGCCCGCCCTCCTCGACCCGGCCCTGCGCCGCCGGCGCTGAAGCCGAGAAGGACCACGCTGGCCGTTGTCGATTCGGCGGGTCCTCGTTCGACACAGGAGTGGGCGGCATTCCGCCGCCGCTGTCACCACCGGACGAGGACACCATGGACCAGCTGCTGAAAGTCATGAACTTCAACGTCTCCGCCGACGGGATCGGAGCCGGTGAGCACCAGACCCTGGAGCGGCCCTTCGGCCACGTCCGGCCCGAGCAGCTGTTCGCCTGGGCCGGGGCCACCGCGAGCTGGCCGATGCGCACCGAGCCCGGCGGCAGCCGGGGGCTGGACGACTACTTCACCCGCGACTACTCGCACCGCATCGGGGCCGAGATCATGGGCCGCAACAAGTTCGGACCGCAGCGCGGCCCCTGGCAGGACCACGAGTGGCTCGGCTGGTGGGGGGAGGAGCCCCCGTTCCACACGCCGGTCTTCGTCCTGACCCACCACCCGCGGCCGTCGTTCACGCTCTCCGACACCACGTTCCACTTCGTCGACGACGACCCGGCCACCGTCCTGGCACGGGCCCGGGAGGCGGCCGACGGCAAGGACGTGCGGCTCGGCGGCGGGGTCACCACCGTCCGGGAGTTCCTCGACGCCGACCTCGTCGACACCCTGCACATCGCCGTCTCACCGGTGAAGCTGGGCTCGGGACTGCGCCTGTGGGAGTCACCCGACGAACTGCGCGACCGGTTCCACCTGGACGTCGTGCCCAGCCCGAGCGGCGTGACCCACCACCTCTTCTGGCGGAGGTGAGGCCCGCGTCCCTTCCTTGCTCAGGTCTCGGTCGGTACGCACAGCACCGGCGTACGGGACAGATGCAGCAGTTTGTGGGGCGTGGAGCCCAGCAGGGCCCCGCGCAGCGGGCTCTCGCCCCAGCTGCCGACCACGATGAACCTGGCCCCGTGCCGGGTGGCCGCGTTGATCAGGGCCTCGGCGGGCTTCTCGTCGATGACCTCGACGCTGGTCCGCACCCCGGCCGCGTCGGCCACCTGGACCGCGTGGCCCAGCGCCGTGCGCCCGGCCTCCTGGACGGCCGCCTGGTGGGCGCCGTACTCCTCGCCGACGGAGCCCGGCGCAGCCGCGCCGTAGACCAGGACCAGCGGTTCCCCGAACGCCGCCGCGACCTCGATGGCGACCTCTAGGGCGCGCACGGCGCCCGGGGACTCGTCGTAGCCGAGAACGACCGACATCTGTCAGGACTCCTTGTTGTCGCCGTGGACGAGGGCGGGGTCGGCGACATCGGGGCGCTCCGACCAGAATTCGGGGTTCACCAGCCGCCACACGATCATCAGGACCACGCCCGTGACGGCGATGCCGATGCCGATGACCAGCGGGGGACCGACGCCGAACCAGGAGACCCCGCTGTAGGAGTTGGCGGGGTCCGACATGTCGCCGATCGACTCCACCAGCAGCCAGGCCAGCAGCGCGGACCCGATCAGCGGCCCGAGGCCGATGAGGACGAAGTGGTGGACGCTCTCGGTGAGATGACGGCGGTAGTAGACCGCGCAGGCGACGCCGGTGAGCGCGTAGTAGAAGGCGATCAGCAGGGACAGCGCCGTGAGCGAGTCGAAGAGGGCGTTCTCACTGATCTGGCGGACCACGAGGTACCAGGCGATGGCGATGCCCGCCACCCACCAGGTGCTCACGTCCGGGGTGCGGAACCGGGGGCTGATGTGACGGAAGTGCGCGGGGATCGCGTGCCGTCGGGCCATGGACAGCGCCGTGCGCGAGGCGGGGATGATCGTGGTCTGGGTCGACGCCAGCGCGGAGGTGGAGACCGCCAGCAGCACCACCCAGTCCCAGCCGCCCATCGCCTCCTCGGCGAGCAGGGCGAAGATGAACTCCTCCTCCCCGGCGTTCTCGCTCAGGAACTCCGGTCCCGCGTAGCCGACGACCGCGAAGGCCACCGACACGTACGTCACCAGCAGGATGACGGTCGACCACACGCCGGCCTTGCCGGGGGCGGTGGCCGAGTCCTCGACCTCCTCGGTGAGGTTGACCGCCGATTCCCAGCCCCAGTAGATGAACACGCCGAGCAGCAGGCCCCCGGTCAGGGACGCGCCTCCCGCGCCGAACGGATCCAGCCAGCTCAGCGACGGCTCCACCGAGTCGAGCGTGCCGGTGTCGGCGTAGACCCGGTACAGCGCCACCACGGCGAACACGAGCAGACAGGCGACCTGCGCCAGGATGAGGACGTTCTGCACCCGGGCCGAGGCCTCGGTGCCGATCACGCACAGCGCCGTCATCACCAGGATGAGCAGCACCGTGAGCACCTGGCGCACGACCTCGTTCTCGGCCCAGCCGTCGAGCCCGACGGCCAGCAGACCGAAGGTCACGGCGACGTCGGCGAGCGATCCGATGACCAGGACACCGGTCATCGTGATGGCCCATCCGCCCAGCCATCCCGCCCACGGTCCCATCGCCCGGGTGACCCACGAGAAGGTCGTCCCGCAGTCCTGGTCGACCCGGTTGAGGTAGAAGAACGCCGACGCGATCAGCAGCATCGGCACGAACGAGGCGAGCATCACGCCGGGCGCGTAGACACCCACGAGGGCGACGACCGGGCCGATGGCCGCGGCCAGCGAGTACGCGGGTGAGGTGGCGTTGAGCCCGATGACCAGGGCGTCCACGAACCCGATCGCGTTCGGCTTGAGCCCTTCGGGCGGGTGTGCGTCCGTGGCGCTGTCTGCGGCCATGCTCCCTCGCTTCCGTCGTGGGTGCCCTCATCCAACAGGGAGCGCGCGCCGCGGCCGTGTCTTCGACGCACGGCCACGGCATGTATCACCCGCGCTGCCCATCCGGTGGGGGAGCGGCGGCTCAGGCCTTCGCGGCGCCGAACCACCCGGCCAGCCGGGCGAGCAGCTCCTCCTGGTCGTCGCCGGCCCAGGCCACGTGGCCGTCCGGCCGCAGCAGGACCGCGGGCACGTCCAGTTCCTCGCCGGTGTCGACGACGTGGTCGACACGGTCGTCCCAGCCGGCCACCGAGAGCCGGCCCGTGGAGTCGAGGAGCAGCCCGCGGCCCGTGTGGGTCAGGGAGTACAGACGCCCGCCCTTCAGGGGCATGTCCCGCAGCCGGCGGCCGAGGAGCGCCGGCCCCTCCCCGACGTCGTAGCGGACGCCGATCGCGGTGATCTTCTCGATCAGGTACCGGTTGACCTCGTCGATGTCCATCAGCTCCGACACCAGGCGGCGCACCGCGCGGGCGCCGGGCTCGGTCGACATCAGCTCCATCTGGGCCCGCGTGTTGTCCAGCACGTCGGCCGCCACCGGGTGCCGTTCGTCGTGGTAGCTGTCCAGCAGCCCCTCGGGCGCCCAGCCGTTCACCGCGGCGGCCAGCTTCCAGCCGAGGTTGAACGCGTCCTGGATGCCGAGATTCAGGCCCTGGCCGCCGGTCGGCGGATGGATGTGCGCGGCGTCACCGGCCAGCAGGACCCGCCCGAC
Organism: Streptomyces sp. NPDC048002; assembly: GCF_040653275.1. NCBI lineage: Bacteria > Bacillati > Actinomycetota > Actinomycetes > Kitasatosporales > Streptomycetaceae > Streptomyces > Streptomyces sp. NPDC048002. Next base: position 37,108 of record NZ_JBEZNL010000048.1, read on the forward strand.
CCGGTAGCGCTCGGCCTGCCGGGTGGCGTCGCCGAAGCGGGACAGCCAGCGTGGCGCGTGCACACCGAGGTCGGTGCCCGCGAACGCGCGCAACTGCCGCTTGAACTCGTCGAGCGTCGGCGGCACCGCGCGGTCCTCCGCCACGCCTTCGGCGGGCACCACGACGCGGTACACCCCGACCTCCCCGAAGGGTGTCGCCCCGAACCTCTTCTGCGTCCGGTTGACCTCCGCCACCACGGCGGCGACGGTCTCCGGCGGAACGCCGACCTCCATCTCGCCCAGCAGCGTCTCGACCCTGGCGGGCTCCCCGGGGAAGCCGACCCCGAGCAGCTTGCGCACCGTGCTGCGTCCTCCGTCGCAGCCGACCAGGTACCGGGCGCCGAGCCGGGTGCCGTCGGCGAGTTCGGCCGTCACCCCGTGCTCGTCCTGGCTCAGCCCGACGACCTCGCTGCCCCGCCGGACCTCCGCGCCGAGTTCCACGGCCCGCTCGGCGAGCAGCCGGTCGGTGACCGGTTGCGGGATGCCGAGGACGTAGGGATGCGCGGTGTCCAGCCCCTCGGGGACCGGCTTGGGGATGGCGGCGAAGAACCCGCCGACCGGGTAGCGCGTACCGTGCGCGAGGAAGCGGTCGAGCAGCCCGCGCTGGTCCATCACCTCGATGCTGCGCACATGCAGGCCGAGCGCGCGCACGTACGCCGCCGGCCGCGGCTCCTTCTCCAGCACGACCACCCGCACGCCGTGCAGCCGCAGCTCGCAGGCGAGCATCAGTCCGGTCGGCCCGCCACCGGCCACGATCACGTCGATCATCACAAACCCCCTGTCTCGGCGGGAGATTCTGCGCGATGACCGGGGCCTTGCCGCAAGGCCCCCCGTGCGCTATAAGTTGAGAGTGGCAAGGAGCCGATGACTCCTTGCCTTCGCTGTTTCCGGGCGGCCTCCGGTCAGCTCTCGGTGCGTGCCGCGGCGAAGGCGGCCAGTTCCACCGGATCACGCGGACCGGGTTCCGTCTCGCCCAACAGTCCCTGCGCGCGCAGCAGTTGGGCCGCCGCGACCCCCCAGGGCAGGCGCAGCCCCGCCTGGTGCAGCAGGTCCGTGCGGGCCAGCGCGGTCCCCGCGGGACCGGTGTGCACCCCGGACGGGGTCAGCAGCGCCGCCTCGTCGGCCCAGCGCAGCGCCAGGTCGACATCGTGGGTGGCCATCACGACCGTCGTGCCCGACGCGCGCAGCCCGTCCAGCGTGGCCAGCAGGCGTTCCTGACCGTCGGGGTCGAGCCCGGCGGTCGGCTCGTCCAGGATCAGGACCCGGGGCCGCATCGCGACGGCACCCGCGATGGCGGTGCGCTTGCGCTGCCCGTACGAGAGCAGATGCGTCGGCCGGTCGGCGAGCGGTGCGATGTCCAGCGCGGCGAGCGCCTCGTCGACCCGGGCCCGCACCTCGGTGTCGGTGAGCCCGAGGTTGAGAGGTCCGAAGGAGACGTCCTGGGCGACGGAGGCGGCGAAGAGCTGGTCGTCGGGGTCCTGCACGACCAACTGCACCGTCGTCCGCAGCCGGGTCAGCCCCTTGCGGTCGTACGTGACCGGGGTGCCCTCCACCGTCAGCCGGCCCTCGCGCGGCCGGAGCCCGCCGCTGAGCAGCCGCATCAGCGTGGTCTTGCCGGTGCCGTTGCGGCCGAGCAGCGCCAGGGCGCGCCCCTCGCGCACGTCGAAGTCGAGGCCGATGAGGACGTCGGGCCCGTCCTCGTAGGCGTAGGCGGCACCCCGCAGGGCGACCAGGGAGGTGGGCTCGCTCATGGCAGGTACTTCTCCAGTACGAGGGTGAGGGCCGCCAGCGCCACGAGAAGGGCGCAGCTCGCGGCGGTGAAGCGGGCCGAGACGCGCGCCTCGGGCACCAGGACGCGCAGGGTGCCGTCGTAGCCGCGCCCGGCGAGCCCGGCCTGGAGCCGGGCCGCCCGGTCGAAGGCGCGCACGAACGCGGTCGCGCCGAGCCCGGCCAGCGAACGCCACTCCGCCGACCTGCTGGTGTGCCCGAGCCGGGCGGCCTGCGCCTCCCGGATCCGCCGCACGGAGTCCAGCAGCAGGAAGCTCATCCGGTACGTCACCAGGGCGACGTCCACGACCGGGGCCGGCACGCCCGCCCGCACCAGGCGGGGCAGCAGGTCCGACATCGGCGTGGTGAACGCGAACAGCAGCACACCGAGGGAGGCGGCCGAGGTCCGCAGCAGCAGTTCCCCGGCGCGCAGCCCGCCGTCGTCGGCGAGGGAGAGGAAGCCCTCCGGTCCGCCGACCTGGACGAGCAGGGTGGCGGCGCCCGTGACGGAGAAGCCGAGCGGCACCCGGTAGGCGCGCCACAGGCGCCGCGCGGGCACTCCCGCCGGACCCAGCAGCACCGCCAGGGCGGTGAGCAGGACCAGTGCGGCACCGGGCCAGGGCGGCAGCGAGATGGCGAGCACGGTCAGGCCCAGTCCGAGCACGGCCTTGTCGACGGGATGACGGCGGCGCCAGCGACTGCTGTGCGCCGCCGCGTCGATGGGCAGCACTCGGGGTCAGTCCTGGTCGGCCGGGGACTTCACCGTGACGCCGTCCGGCACGCCCCCGGCGTCCGGCACGCTCCGCAGGGCCCGCTGCTCGCCCTCGCGGCGCCCGCGGCGCACGCCGAAGTAGTAGGCGAGGACACCGGCACCGAGCGCCGCCTGGAGGGCGAACAGGGCCGACTCGATCTCCCCGGACGGAGGTTCGTACAGCGGCGAGAACCAGGGCTCGTAGTCCGGTTCGATCTCGGTGATCGCGGTCTCCGCCTCGCCGTCGGCGCCCGCGAAGGGCTCCTCCTTGTGGTCGCCCAGGCCCAGGGCGAGCGGGAGCACCGCGAGCGCGGCCACGACCAGCAGGAGCAGCAGGTTGACCTTGGTGTTCTTCTTCATCGGGCCACCGCCTCGGTCTGGTCCTGCTGCTGGTTGCGGCCCTTGGTCAGGAGCACGCCCAGCCGGGTCAGCTCGCCCTTGCTGGACTGCACCAGCAGCCGCATCACGAGCACGGTGAGCAGGCCCTCGCTGACGGCGAGCGGGATCTGGGTGACGGCGAAGATGGAGCCGAACTTGCCGAGCGCGCCGAGGAATCCGCTGCTCGGGTCGGGGAAGGCGAGCGCCAGCTGGACGCTGGTGACGCAGTACGTCGACAGGTCGGCCACGAAGGCGCCGAAGAAGACGGCGACCATCAGGGGCACGTCGTAGCGCCGCAGGAGTGTGTAGAGCGCGTAGCCGGCCCAGGGGCCGACGATCGCCATCGAGAAGACGTTGGCGCCGAGCGTGGTCAGGCCGCCGTGCGCGAGCAGCAGGGCCTGGAAGAGCAGGGTGATGGTGCCCAGCACCGCCATGATGGGCGGCCGGAACAGGATGGCGCCCAGCCCGGTACCGGTGGGATGGGAGCAACTCCCGGTCACCGAGGGCAGTTTGAGGGCGGAAAGGACAAAGGTGAAGGCACCGGAAGCGCCCAGGAGCAGCGTGCTCTCGGGGTGTTCCCTGACTTCACGGGTGAGTGCCCGAACTCCGTGGACGACGAAGGGCGCGGACGCGACGCCCCAGGCGACCGCGTGCGCCGGAGGCAGAAATCCCTCGGCTATGTGCATGGCTCAGCAGACCCTCTCCAGCACCTCGTGGATGGTTGACGCGCCCTGGCCGGTCTCCTGGCTGACGGGTGACACCGCCCGAGTCTCCGCCTTCCCGGGTCCCGAAGGACCCAGTGGCTGCCCGTGAGGGCTGGAGCCGGACTTCCCGATCACAGTGGCGAGGGCCGCACCGGTATCGCACCGGATTTCCCGTCACCAAGGCGTGGCGACAATAGTGCCTGTTCAGGTTGGCTGACAAGCGCCCCTCAGGGGCGCATGGGCAGCGCACACAAGCGCATGCGCCGGGGTGCGCGTCAAGGCGTGATGCGTCACACAGGCATCCCGTCCGGGACGGGCCGCTCAGCTCCCGGTGGCCTCCGACGCCGGTCCGAGGGTGAACTCCACCAGGTCGAACCGGTGGCCGTTGACCTGGAGTTGCACGGCGTGCGTGCCCGGGTGGTACACGCGCGTGGTGAGGGGGCGGAACGAATGGGTGCGGGTCACCTCCGTCGACTCACCGGGCGTCAGATCGCGCCGCGCGAGCTTGAAGACCTTGGGGGCCGTCCGGCCGTTCGCCTTCATGTGATGGACCACGTAGTCGACGGCGAGGGACACCGGCGCGGCGGAGACGTTGGTGAGGTGCGCGCTGAAGCTCAGCGTTCCGCCCATCGGGATCCGGGTCTGCGTGAGGACCGGTCCGACCACCTTCACGTCGTCCCGGCCGCCGTGGAACCCGACGAGCTCCAGGGCGACCGGTTCGCCCGCTTTGACCAGGGTGCGCAGGGCGTGCCGCACCAGGGCGGGCGTGGTCGGGTCCGGGCCGCGCAGCCAGCGGGCCGCGGCGGAGGTGGCGAGGGGGGCGTCGAGGCGGGAGATGTCGTTGAGATGGTTGGCCACGGAGCGGCGGACGTCGTCGGAGGCGTCGGTGTGCAGCGCGTCCAGCAGCGGGACGGTGACGCTCGGGTCGCGGTTGATCGAGGGGACCTGGCGTGCCCAGGGGAGCCGGGGGCGGGTGCCCTCGCTCGCCAGCCGCCGTACGGCGGGGTCGGGGGAGGCGGTCCAGCGGTGCGCGGCGGCCAGGGTGCGGTCCAGGTCGGCGTTGAGGAAGGTGCGCAGCGCGAACTCGGCGGTCAGGCGGGGGGTGAGACGGGCCAGCAGGTCGAGCCCGTCGTCGAACGGCTCGTCACCGCCGTCCCCGGTGGCCGCGACGGCGACGGCCTCGGTCAGCGGCCACACCATCCAGCCCGTCAGCCCCGGGTCGGTGAGGGCGGCCCGCACCGCCTGCGCCAGCCGGGCGTGGTCCCGGTCGCAGTCGGACAGCAGCGCCTCGCCCACGGCGCGCGCCCGCTCGCTGACGCTCAGCGTCCCGAGCGCCGTCGCACTCTCGGCAACGGCGTCCCAGGACGAGGTCCCGGGCGCGTGCCGCCGCAGGAGGCCGGCGAGGCGGTGGATCTCGTCGGCGCTGATCAGCTCATCGGCGGTGGGCACGTGCACTCCCGGGAGGACGCTCGGACAGGGCACCCACCAGTATCCCGGCTCCGTCCCCGCTCCGGCCCGCCCGGTGCGCGGGCCGGAGCGGGGACTCGCGGAGGAGTCAGGAGAACGGGTCCAGCGTCACGTACGCCTGACGCGGGCTGCCGTCGTGGACCAGTGACTCGTGGTGGCCGACGTCGTCGAAGGCGAACCCGTACGCCTTACCGTCCGCCATGCGCTCATGGATGATCCGGGAGTAGTGGTTCGTCACCCCGTCCTTGTAGTGGTTGGCGGCGCCCGTGTCGGGCTGGTTGGGGTTGGTGAGCAGGGTGGAGCGGTTGAAGCCGGCGCACAGGGTGCGTGAAATGGGGCCTCGGACCAGGTCGTTGGGGGCGTCCAGGAGCCGGTGGCAGCCGAAGACGCTCGGCGCGTCGGGCTTCTGGAAGCTGGTGACGACGGCTCCGGAGGAGTTGGTGAAGTTCATGACGCCGCCGGAGACCCGGCCGTAGTACCTGGTGTTCGGCTGGTCGGCGAACGGGGTGACCGTGAGCGTGGTCGTGGCGTACTTCTGCCAGACGCGGTTGATGTAGTCGTCCAGGACGCCCGCCGGGAGCGCCCCCGTCTCCAGACCGTAGGTGGGGGACAGCGCCCGCAGCACGGTGCCGTCGGAACGGGTCTGGATCAGGTTGCCCCAACCGCCGGACTGGGCGCGCAGCGCGGCGAACACCCCGTTGTAGCCACCGGACTTGAGGCGCCCGGTGCTGGCCACGCTGCCGTCGGCCCGCTGCACGCCGACGGAGTAGGGCGCGGAGAACATGTCCACCTGGGTGCTGTTGATCCACAGTCCGCTGTCATTGAGCGTGAACTCGGACCAGTTGAAGAGGATGTCGCGGTTGGGGTCGGTCGGGTTCTGCACCGCGGGTTGCACCAGTCCGCCGGCGGCCAGCTTGAACACGAGCTTCTGGCCGTAGGAGAAGTAGATCCGGCCGCCCCCGAGTTGGGGGATCGTGATCGTCTTGGACTGGCCGTTCGCGGGGCCCGCTATGGACGCGTCGGGGGCCGGGACGGGCGGGTTGCCGCCGGCCGGCCAGGGGTGGAAGGTGCCGCCCGCGTCGGCCCAGCCGAGCCGGCCGGTGGTCAGGGAGGTGCCGAGGACGTAGACGTGCACGGCGTCGCCGCGGCCGGAGCTGTTGGTGATCTTGAGCGGGATGGTCGCGGGCACGGCCGCGGCGGCGGTCGAGGGTCCCGTGAGGGACAGCAGGGTGCCCAGGAGGAGCAGTACGGCGGCCGTGGCGAGTGCCGACAGGCGCCGTCGGAGGCGTGGGGGCATACGTGGTCTCCCTGTGCGGAGGGATCGGGTGGGGGAGTTGGTCCGGACCACTTGAGAGCGCTCTCAGAGTTGCGCGCGGATGCGTTCATGTCAATGCGGGTGCGCGATTCCGTCGACGCCGGGCCAGCTCCACCGGCTCGATAAACGAGGGTTATCGGGTCATCGAAGAGATGTCTTTGACGCACCTTCGCGGCATCACCGAAGGTGGGCGGCGGTGGGATTCGCAGGACCGCGGAAAGAGGAACACCACGCCATGCGCAGCAGTGCCGAGGACCCCGACGACGACCTGACGGTCACCCCGCCCAAGGAATGGGCGGCCGGTCTGCCCGCCGTGACGCACGCGCTGCGCCACGCCCTGGGGCAGACCTCGGTGCAGCGGACCGCGCTGACCCTGCTCACCCTCAACCAGTCCAAGGGCATCGACTGCCCGGGCTGCGCCTGGCCGGAGCCGCCCGCGGGCAAGCGCCACCTCAACGAGTACTGCGAGAACGGCGCCAAGCACATCAGCGACGAGGCCACCTCGCGCCGCGTCACCCGGGAGTTCTTCCGCGAGCACTCGATCGCGGACCTCGGCGCCAGGTCCGACCGCTGGCTGAACCAGCAGGGCCGCCTCACCGAGCCGATGGTCAAACGCCCCGGCGCCACCCACTACGAACCCCTCGGCTGGGACGAGGCCCTCGACCTGCTGGCCGGCGGACTGAAGTCCCTCGACTCCCCGGACGAGGCCCTCTTCTACGTCTCCGGACGGCTCGGCAACGAACCGGCCTTCCTGCTCCAGCTGTTCGCCCGCGCCTTCGGCACCAACAACCTGCCCGACTGCTCCAACATGTGCCACGAGTCCAGCGGTTCCGCGCTCTCCGAGACCCTCGGCATCGGCAAGGGCAGCGTCCAGCTGGACGACATCCACCAGGCCGACCTCGTCTTCGTGGTGGGCCAGAACCCGGGGACGAACCACCCGCGGATGCTGTCGGCGCTGGAGGAGACCAAGCGCAACGGCGGACACGTCGTCGCGGTCAACACGCTCCCCGAGGCGGGCCTGATCCGCTTCAAGAACCCGCAGAAGGCCCGCGGCGTCGTCGGCCGCGGCACCCGGATCGCCGACCACTTCCTGCACATCCGCGCGGGCGGCGACCTCGCCCTCTTCCAGGCCCTCAACAAGCTGCTGCTGGAGGCCGAGGACGCGGCGCCCGGAGCGGTCCTCGACCACGACTTCATCAACGCGCACACCACCGGCTTCACCGAGTTCGCCGAGCACGCCCGCAAGGTGTCCTGGGAGGACATCGACACGGCCACCGGTCTGAGCCGGGAGGAGATCGAGCGGGTCTTCGACCGGGTGCTGGAGAGCCGGAAGATCATCGTGTGCTGGGCGATGGGCGTCACCCAGCACAAGCACGGGGTCCCCACGATCCGCGAGATGGTCAACTTCCTGCTGGCCAGGGGCAGTATCGGCCGGCCGGGCGCGGGCGTGTGCCCGGTGCGCGGCCACAGCAACGTCCAGGGCGACCGCACCATGGGCGTGTGGGAGCGGATGCCGCAGCGGTTCCTCGACGCCCTGGAGAAGGAGTTCGGCTTCACCCCGCCCACCCGCCACGGCCTCGACGTCGTCAACGCCATCCGGGCCATGCGGGACGGCCGGGCCCGGATCTTCCTCGGCGTCGCGGGCAACTTCGTACGGGCCACGCCCGACAGCGCGGTCACCGAGGAGGCCATGCGCCGGTGCGCCCTGACGGCGCACATATCGACCAAGCTCAACCGCTCCCACACCGTGTGCGGGGACACCGCGCTGATCCTGCCCACCCTCGGGCGCAGCGACCGGGACGTGCACGAGGGCGTCGAGCGGTTCGTCACCGTCGAGGACTCGATGAGCCAGGTCCACGCCTCCCGCGGCAAGCTGCCCCCGGCCTCCCCGGACCTGCTCAGCGAGGTCGCGATCATCAGCCGGACCGCCCGCCGGACCCTCGGCACCTCACCCGACCTCCCCTGGGAGGAGTTCGAGGCGGACTACGGCACCGTACGGGACCGGATCTCCCGCGTCGTACCGGGCTTCGAGGACTTCGAGGCCCGCGTCTCCCGGCCCGGCGGCTTCACCCTGCCCAACCCGGTGAACTCGTACGTCTTCCCCACCCCGAGCGGGAAGGCCGTCTTCACCCGCAACGACCTCACCGTGCCGGAGGTCCCCCCGGGCCACCTGCTGCTCCAGACCCTGCGCTCCCACGACCAGTGGAACACCGTCTGGTACGCGCCCGACGACCGCTACCGGGGTATCCACAACGCGCGCCGCGTGGTCCTCGTCAACCCCGCCGACCTCGACGAGCTGGACCTCGCGGACGGTGCGACCGTGGATCTGGTGAGCGTGTGGCACGACGGCGTGGAGCGGCGGGCGGAGGACTTCCGGGTCGTCGCCTACCCCGCCAGCCGCGGCTCGGCGGCGGCCTACTACCCGGAGACCAACGTCCTGGTCCCGCTGGACAGCGTCGCCGACATCAGCAACTGCCCCACCTCCAAGGGTGTGGTGGTCCGGCTGGAACCCGCCGGATGAGCACCACCACCCGGCGCCGGCGGAAGGGAGACGGACCATGGGCAGGGTGACCGCGCGGCGACGGGTGCTGCGGATCAGGGACGGCGTGTCCTCGTACCGTCCGGACACCCTGGCGGCCGAGGAACCGATGGAGATCCGGGTCGGCGGACGCCCGCTCACGGTGACCATGCGCACCCCGGGCGACGACTTCGACCTCGCCGCCGGATTCCTGGTCGGCGAGGGCGTCCTGCACCGCGCCCGGCAGGTGGCGGGCATCCGCTACTGCGCGGGCGCCACGGCGGACGGCGGCAACACCTACAACGTGGTCGACGTCGCCCTCGCGCCGGGAGTCGCCCCGCCGGACCGCTCCCTCGAACGGAACTTCTACACGACGTCCGCCTGCGGCCTGTGCGGCAAGGCGAGCCTCGACGCCGTACGCACGGTCGCGCCCTGGTCGGTCGCCGGGGACGGGCTGCGGATCGCGCCCGAGCTGCTGGCGCGGCTGCCCGAGCGGCTGCGCGCCGCGCAGAAGGTGTTCGACAGCACCGGCGGACTGCACGCCGCCGGGCTCTTCTCGGCCGAGGGCGAGCTGCTGTGCCTGCGGGAGGACGTCGGCCGGCACAACGCCGTCGACAAGGTCGTCGGCCACGCCCTGCGCGAGGGGCTGCTCCCGCTGCGCGGCACCGTGCTGATGGTGAGCGGACGGGCCTCCTTCGAACTCGTGCAGAAGGCCGTGATGGCCGGGATCCCGATGCTGGCGGCGGTCTCCGCCCCGTCGTCGCTCGCCGTGGACCTGGCCGCCGAGAGCGGGCTGACCCTCGTCGGCTTCCTCCGGGGCAGCTCCATGAACGTGTACAGCGGCGACGAGCGGCTGGCCGTCCGCGTCGCCGGCTCCGCCGCGGCCGGACCGCGCAGGTCATGAGCTTTACGCGCCGCCTCCCGCGGGGTATCCATGACGGATGCTGCTGCGACAACTGGAGTACCTGAGCGCGCTGGCGCGTGAGGGACACTTCGGCCGGGCGGCACGGGCCTGCCACGTCTCCCAGCCCGCCCTCTCCGCGGGCATCCGCAAACTGGAGGCCGAACTCGGTGTCCAGATCGTGCAGCGCGGCCGGCGGTTCGAGGGCTTCACCCCGGAGGGCCGGCGGGTCCTGCGGTGGGCCCACCGCACGCTGGCCGAGCAGGACGCGCTGCGCAGCGATCTGGCCAGCATGCGCGGCGGCCTCTCCGGCGTCATGCGGATCGGTGTCGTGCCGACCGCCCTTCCCGTCGTCCCGCTGCTCACCGCCCCGCTGCGCGCCGAGCACCCCAAGGTGCGGTTCTCACTGGAGTCGCTGTCCTCCCGGGAGATCGTCGACCGGCTCGACGAGTTCGACATCGACGTGGGCATGACGTACGTGGACGGCGAGCCCCTGGGCAAGGTCCGCCTGCTGCCCCTCTACCGGGAGCGGTACCTGTTCCTGACCCCGCACGACGGCCCCTTCGCCGATCAGGACTCCGTCGGCTGGGCCGAGGCCGCCTCGACGCCGCTGTGCCTGCTGGCGCCCACCATGCAGAACCGCCGCATCCTCGACGCGCACTTCGCGGATCACGGCGCGGCGGCCGTTCCGGCGGTCGAGACCGACACCGTCGCGGCGGTGTACGACCATGTCGTGGCCATGGGGCTGTCCAGCGTCGTGCCGCATGCCTGGCTGCACGGGTTCGGGGCGCCGGGCGGGGCCCGCCTCGTCCCGATGTCCCCGCCCCGGCGGACCTTCGGGGTCGGCCTGGTCCTGGCCGGGCGGGGCCCGGAGTCGATGCTGGCCAGGGCCCTCGCGGACACGGCGGCCGCGGTGGACGTGAGCGCCGAGCTGGACCGCGCGGTGCGGCGTCATCTGAGGGACGCGGGTGAGGGCTGAGGGCGCGGGTGAGGGCTGAGGGGGACGCCCGCCCCGCAGGGCCTGGGCTTCGCCTTCGGCCGGGCTCGCCGTCGGCGGCGAGCGGCTCCGCTTGCGAGACCCCGGGTGGCGCGATTTCGTGGAAGCGAATGTTGCCGACCAGGAGCCCTCCATGTCGATGACGCCCTTCGGTTTCAGTTCCTCCGATCCCTTCAGCGACATGCTGAATCGTTTCTTCGGAATGTCGCCCGCCTCCTCCCCACCCGCGGTGCAACGCGTGCCGATCGGCCGGCTGCTGACCGAGTCGTCGCAGGAGCTGCTGAACCTCGCCGCGCGCAAGGCGGTCGAGGACGGCGCGTCCGATCTCGACACCGAACACCTGCTGTGGGCGGCGGCCAAGGTCGACCCGTCCCGGGCCCTGCTGGCACAGGCCGGAGTAAATCCCGACGCCCTCGCGGACCAGATCGCCAAGGTGCTGCCCGGCGAGTCCGCCACCCCGTCGGCGGAGCCGGGACTGACCCCGGCGGCCAAGCGGACCCTGGGCGCGGCCTACGCCCGTTCCCAGGCGGCCGGTGCCTCGTACATCGGCCCGGAGCACATCCTCGGAGCGCTCCTGGACGGCGACAACTCCGGTGCGGCCCGGATGCTCCGCTCCGAGGGGCAGGACATGAAGAAGCTGGCCTCGGTCGCGGACCAGGCGGCGGCCTCCCGCGGCGAGGGCACGCCCGCCGCGCGCCGTGAACCGGCCACCACGCTGGAGGAGTTCGGCCGGGACCTCACCGAGGAGGCGAAGGCGGGCAAGCTGGACCCGGTGGTCGGCCGCGCCGAGCAGATCGAACAGACCGTCGAGATCCTCTCGCGCCGCTCCAAGAACAACCCGGTCCTCATCGGCGAGCCCGGCGTCGGCAAGACGGCGATCGTGGAGGGCCTGGCCCAGCGCATCGTCGCCGGGGAGGTGCCCGGGACGCTCAAGGACAAGCGGGTGATCTCCCTGGACCTGTCCGGCATGGTCGCGGGCGCCCAGTACCGCGGCCAGTTCGAGGAACGGCTGAAGAAGGTCATCGAGGACGTCCAGAAGGCCGAGGGCGAGATCATCCTGTTCATCGACGAGCTGCACACGGTGGTCGGCGCGGGCGCCACCGGCGAGGGTGCGATGGACGCCGGCAACATGCTCAAGCCCGCCCTGGCCCGCGGCGAACTGCACGTCGTGGGCGCGACGACGATCGACGAGTACCGCAAGCACGTGGAGAAGGACGCGGCGCTGGAGCGGCGGTTCCAGCCCGTGTTGGTGCCCGAGCCCACCGTCGAGGAGACGGTGCTGATCCTGGAGGGCCTGCGCGACTCCTACGAGGCCCACCACCAGGTCCGCTTCACCGACGAGGCGCTCGCGGCCTCCGCCGAACTGTCCGACCGCTACGTCAGTGACCGCTTCCTGCCGGACAAGGCGATCGACGTGATGGACCAGGCGGGCGCGCGGGTGCGGCTGCGCAGCGCCGGACGGTCCACCGAGGTGGTCAGCCGCGAGGACCGGATCGCCAAACTCCGCCGGGAGCAGGAACAGGCCGTCACCGCCGAGGACTTCGAGCGGGCGGCCGGGCTGAAGCGGGACATCGCCGAGGTGGAGGGAGAACTCGCGGGCATCGAGGAGCGCCGCGAGGGCGTGGTCACGGTCACCGCCCGGGACATCGCCGACGTCGTCTCCCGGCGTACCGGCATCCCCGTGGCCCAGCTGACGGAGAGCGAGAAGGAGCGCCTGCTGAAGCTGGAGGAGGAGATGCACGCGCGGATCGTCGGCCAGGACGAGGCCGTCGTGGCGGTCTCGCAGGCGGTGCGCCGCAACCGCGCGGGCATGGGCGACCCGAACCGCCCGGTCGGCTCGTTCCTCTTCCTCGGCCCGACCGGCGTCGGCAAGACCGAGCTGGCCAAGACGCTGGCGGAGCTGCTCTTCGGCGACGAGGACCGCATGGTCCGGTTCGACATGAGCGAGTTCCAGGAGAAGCACACCGTGGCCCGCCTGGTCGGCGCCCCGCCCGGATACGTGGGCTACGAGGAGGCCGGCCAGCTCACCGAGAAGGTCCGGCGCCAGCCGTACAGCGTGGTGCTGTTCGACGAGGTGGAGAAGGCGCACCCGGACGTCTTCAACACCCTGCTCCAGATCCTCGACGACGGCCGGCTCACGGACGCCCAGGGCCGCACCGTGGACTTCCGGCACACGGTCGTCATCATGACGTCCAACATCGGCGCCCACCGCATCCTCGACCACAAGGGCGACACGTCCGAGATCAAGGACGCGCTGATGGACGAGCTGAAGGCTCGGTTCCTGCCGGAGTTCCTCAACCGCATCGACGACATCATCGTCTTCCACGCCCTCACCGAGGACGACCTCTCCCGGATCGTCGACCACCTGCTGGACCGCAGCAAGCACCGGGTGCGCGCCCAGGGCGTCGAACTCGACGTCACCGAGGACGCGAAGAAGCTGCTGATCGCGCACGGTCACCAGCCGGAGTTCGGCGCCCGTCCGCTGCGCCGCACCATCCAGACCGAACTGGACAACCGTATCGCCGAGTTGCTGCTCGCCGGTGAGGCGGACCCGGGCGACACCATCGTCGCCCACATCAAGGACGACTCCCTCCACTGCACCGTCCGCAAGCCGGAAGCGCAGCCGGAAGCGCAGCCGGAAGCGCGGGACGGGGCACCGGCCGAGGCGGCCGCAGACAAGCCCTGACGTCCGGCGGCGCCGCGCGCGCCGCACCCCTTCGAGGAGGCAGCAATGGTGCGTCATCACAAGGCCAACAAAGAGGTCGAGGGCGATCCGGACACCGGCCACAGCCGTGGACTGCCCCGTCGGCCGGACGACGAGCTGCTGGAGCAGATGACCGCGCAGGAGCGCGAGAGCGTCGGCCTCCCCAGGGAGAGCGGCGCCTCCGCGGACGGCCGGCCCTACTAGGCCCCCGTTCCCACCCGCACAACCGTCGAGCGCCGGGCGGACCGGCGCTCGACCTTTCCGGGACGGTCGGTTCGGCCTTTCGGGGGGCGGTCGGTTCGACCCTTCGGGGACGGTCAGGTCCCCAGGGACACGACCGTCGCGCTCTCGCGCCCGCCCGGGGTGTCGTAGCCGACGGTGTCCCCGACCCGGTGTCCGAGCAGCGCGCCGCCCAGAGGGCTGTCCGCCGTCACCAGGTTCTGGTCGAGGGACTCAGCCACCTCGCCGATGGAGACCACCTGCTCGCTGCCGTCCTCGAACCGCACGGTGACCGTACTGCCGACCCCGACCGCACCGGTGGGCGGCGGCCCTGCCGTGGCGGCCTGCCGCAGCCGCAGGGTGATGTCCTCGATCCGGACGTCCAGCCGCCGGAGTTCGTCGGCGCGCTGGAGTTCGTCCGCCTGGTCCGCGCTGTCGCCCACCGAGTCCGAGGAGCCCTGGAGCGTCACGGCGACCGTCTGCCGCTCGGCGCGCACATCGGCGAGCTCCTCCTCCAGCGCGCGACGGGCCTCGGCGCTGATCGGTTCCGGTCCACTCGTCATGGCCGCTCCTCTCTCCCGACACGGATCCAATTTGTGCTGCTTCCTTCGCTTTTGAGGTTAGCAACCGGTCTGCGGCACGGGTCGCGTGGCGAGGGTGGAGGGACCGGAATAGCCTGGATCAAAGTGCCGCGAACCGTGCGCGGCACTCCGTTCGGCTGCCGGAAGGTGAGTGCCTTGAACGCTCCCCACGACGATCAGGGAACGGAGCCGACCGAACCCGCTGTGGGTCCCGCAGCCGAGGGCGAGCCGCAGTTCAAGCCCTACCACCACCCCGCCGCGGGATGGGGCGCCGCCGACAGCGTCACCCGGTTCCTGCTCCGGGAGCGCACGCTGGTCGACGGACCGCGGGCCATCATGAAGATGAACCACGAGGACGGCGGCTTCGACTGCCCCGGATGCGCGTGGCCCGACGACACCAAGGGCCTCAAGCTCGACATCTGCGAGAACGGCATCAAGCACGTCACCTGGGAGATGACCCGCAAGCGCGCCGGCCGTGACCTCTTCGCCCGCCACACGGTGAGCGAGATGTCCACCTGGAGCGACTTCGAGCTGGAGAACCAGGGCCGGCTGACGGAGCCCCTGGTCTACGACGCCGACACCGACCACTACCGGCCGATCTCCTGGAAGGACGCGTTCGAACTGGTCGGACGGACCCTGCGCGAACTCGACGACCCGAACGAGGCGGCGTACTACACCTCCGGGCGGCTCGGCAACGAGGCCACCTTCCTGTACCAGTTGATGGCCCGGGAACTCGGCACGAACAACCTGCCGGACTGCTCCAACATGTGCCACGAGGCGAGCGGACGCGCGCTCCAGGCCTCCCTCGGCACCGGCAAGGGCACGGTCGACCTCAAGGACTGGGAGGCCACGGACGCTCTGTTCATCCTGGGCGTCAACGTCGCCTCCAACGCGCCCCGGATGCTGACCTCGCTGGTCGAGGCGAACCACCGCGGCGCCCAGATCGTGCACGTCAACCCGCTGGTCGAGGCCGCCGCGCGCAAGGCGATCATCCCGCACGACTTCAAGGACATGGCCACCTTCCACGCCACCCGCACCGGCACGCTCAACCTCCAGGTGCGCGTGGGCGGCGACATGGCCCTGCTCCGCGGCATGGCCAAGGCCGTCCTCGAACAGGAGCACACCGACCCCAGGGCCGTCGACCACGAGTTCGTCGAACGGCACACCACCGGCTTCGACGACTACCGCAAGGTGTGCGAGACGACGCCGTGGGAGGAACTGGAACGGCAGTCCGGCCTCTCCCGCGCCGACATCCTCAAGGCGGCCCGCGTCTACACCGACGCCGACCGCAGCATCATCAGCTGGTGCCTCGGCGTCACCCAGCACGAGCACGGCGTGGACACCGTACGGGAGATCGTCAACCTCCTGCTGCTGCGCGGCAATCTGGGCCGCGAGGGCGCCGGACCGTCCCCCGTGCGCGGACACAGCAACGTCCAGGGCAACCGCACCTGCGGCATCGACCACCGCCCCACCGCGGAGTTCCTGGAGCGGCTGGCGGAGGTCTGCGCGATCGACCCGCCCCGCGAGCACGGACTGGACACGGTCGGCACCATCAAGGCGATGCACGAGGGCGCGGTCAAGGTGTTCATCGGCATGGGCGGCAACTTCGCCCTCGCCGCCCCCGACACCCCCTTCACCTACGAGGCCCTGCGCCGCTGCGAGTTGACGGTCCAGGTGAGCACGAAGCTCAACCGCAGCCACCTCGTGCACGGCCGCCGGGCCCTGATCCTGCCCTGCCTCGGCCGTACGGAGAAGGACCATCAGCGGGGCGGCGTCCAGGCCACCTCCGTCGAGGACTCCATGAGCATGGTCCACCTGTCGACCGGTATGAAGCGCCCCGCCTCCGAACACCTGCTGTCGGAGCCGGCGATCATCGCCGGGATGGCCAGGGCCGCGCTGCCCGACAGCGACACCCCCTGGGACTGGTACATCGAGGACTACGACCGTATCCGCGACACGATGGCGCGGGCCCTCGACGGGTTCGAGGACTTCAACCGCCGCGTCCGGCTGCCCCTGGGCTTCCGCATCAAGCAGCCCGCCCGCGAACTCGTCTTCCTCACCCCCTCGGGCCGCGCCGAGTTCTCCGCCGCCCCACTGCCCGACGTCGTGCCCGAACCCGGCACGCTGGCGCTCGGCACCATGCGCTCCCACGACCAGTGGAACACCACGATCTACTCGGACAACGACCGCTACCGCGGCATCAAGAACCTGCGGGAACTGGTCTTCATGAACCAGGACGACATGCGCGAACGCGGACTCGGCGAGTTCGACCCGGTGGACATCGTCGCGACGGCCAAGGACGGCACCCACCGCTCCCTCCACGGGTTCCTCGCCGTGCCGTACGCCGTTCCCCGCGGCTGCGCCGCCGGTTACATGCCCGAGATGAACGTGCTGATCGCGCTGGGTGACTACAGCACCCAGAGCGACCAGCCGATCATGAAGCACGTGAAGGTCCGCATCACCGCGGCCACGTGACCCACGAGGGATCCCCCCGGGAGGTACCCATGTCCTCGAAGCGACGCCGCAAGAAGAAGTCCCGCCGCAAGCACGCCGCGAACCACGGGCGCCGTCCGCAGTGCTGACCACCCCGGCGGCGCCCGCTCCGGGCGCCGCCGGACCGACGGACCCGCCCGCACCGTCCCGACGAGCCCCGACGGCCGGACTGTGCTACGGTTTCAGAGTTGCAGTTGTGGTACCCATGAACCTATGTGCGCCTGACGGGAATGCTTTTCCTCGGGCGCATTAGTTTTTTCCGGCTTCTCCGGATGGGGCCCATTGCCTACAGAAGGAGAAAGTCATGGCACAGGGAACCGTCAAGTGGTTCAACTCTGAAAAGGGTTTCGGCTTCATCGAGCAGGACGGCGGCGGCCCCGACGTCTTCGCCCACTACTCGAACATCGCGACCCAGGGCTTCCGTGAGCTGCAGGAAGGCCAGCGGGTCTCCTTCGACGTCACGCAGGGCCAGAAGGGCCCGCAGGCGGAGAACATCGTCCCCGCCTGATCGCCGGACGCATTTCCGCTCACCGGGGTCCGCGCCACTACGGCGCAGACCCCGGTTTGCGCTGTTTTTGAGGAAGGCAGAACACCGCATGCCCCGCAGACCCCAGAAGCCGAACCGGCGTGCCTCGTCGGCCACGCCGCCCGCGTCGGCGCCGAGGGAATTCCGGTTGCCGGAAAGCACGACACCCGCACTTCCCGCCGTCGAGGAATTCGCCGGCCTGGACATGCCGGCGGGGCTGCTGAAGACGCTCACCGCCGAGGGCGTGACGACTCCCTTCCCCATCCAGGCCGCCACCCTGCCGAACTCGCTGGCCGGCCGTGACGTGCTGGGACGGGGCCGCACCGGTTCCGGCAAGACCCTCGCGTTCGGACTCGCGCTGCTCGCCCGTACGGCCGGGCTGCGCGCCCAGCCGAAGGCGCCGCTCGCCCTGGTCCTGGTCCCCACCCGGGAGCTGGCCCAGCAGGTCACGGACTCCCTCACCCCGTACGCCACCGCGGTGAACCTGCGGATGGCCACGGTCGTGGGCGGGCTGTCCATCACCAAGCAGGCGGCCCAGCTCCGGCGGGGCACCGAGGTGGTCGTGGCGAGCCCCGGCCGGCTCAACGACCTCGTCGAACGCGGCGACTGCGTCCTCGACGACGTCCGCATCACGGTGCTGGACGAAGCCGACCAGATGACCGACATGGGCTTCCTGCCGCAGATCACCAAGCTGATCCGGCAGGTGCGGCCGGACGGGCAGCGCCTGCTCTTCTCGGCCACCCTGGACCGGAACATCGACCGCCTGGTGCAGCAGTTCCTCACCGACCCCGTGGTCCACTCCGTGGACCCCTCGGCCGGCGCGGTGACCACCATGGAGCACCACGTCTTCCACGTCCTGGACGAGACCGACAAGAAGGCCGTCACCACCCGCATCGCGGCGCGTGACGGGCGGGTCATCCTCTTCCTCGACACCAAGCGGTCGGCGGACCGCCTCGCCAAGCGGCTGCTGGCCGTCGGCGTCCGTGCCGCCGCCCTGCACGGGGGCCGCTCCCAGCCGCAGCGCAACCGCACGCTGGAGCAGTTCAAGAACGGCCAGGTCACCGCGCTGGTGGCGACGAACGTCGCGGCCCGCGGCATACACATCGACGACCTCGACCTGGTCGTGAACGTCGACCCGCCGGCCGACCACAAGGACTACCTGCACCGCGGTGGCCGCACCGCGCGGGCCGGCGGTTCCGGCAGCGTGGTCACGCTGGTGCTGCCCGAGCAGAAGCGCGAGGTCACCCGGCTGATGTCGGACGCGGGCATCCGGCCCCGTACGGCGCGTCTGACGTCGGGCGACGTGCAGCTCAGCACCATCACCGGTGCCCGCGAGCCCTCCGGTGTGGCCGTCACCATCGAGGTGCCCCAGCCCGTCACCCCGCCGGCGCCGCGCGGCGCCCGCAGGGCCGGTGCGGAGGACGGCACCCGCCCGAGCGGTGGGCGTCGCCGCCGGGGCGGCGGGGCGAAGCCGGCGGCGGCCG
>NZ_JBEZNL010000049.1:0-55576 GCF_040653275.1 Streptomyces sp. NPDC048002
TCGGCGGAGGTGAAGTAGGGGTTGTTGACCTGCTTGGGCAGGAAGCCGACGGTGAGTCCCTTCTTCAGCTCGGCGTTGGGGTCGGCCTTGCCGGCGCCGGCGGCGGCGGAGACGTCCTCGTTGGCGACGTCCTCCTTGGTGGTACCGCCACAGGCGGTGAGGGCGAGGGAGAGGGAGGTGGCGGCGGCGAGGGCCGCGGAGGCACGGCGGAGCGATGACTTGCGCATGTCGGCTCTTCCTTACGGAGGGTGGGTGAGCGGAGCGTTGACGAGGTGGGGGTGGTCGGCCGGGTCCTACGAGGTGGGGGCGGCGGCCTTGGGCGGGGGCGCGGCGGCGGCTTTTCGGCCGGCGCGGGCGACGGCGATCTGCCGGGCGACGCGGGGTCCGAGCACGGACAGCACGAGCAGCACACCGGTGACGAGGATCTGCGACTGGGCGGAGACGTCCTGGAGGCTCATCACGTTCTGGAGGACACCGAGCAGGAAGACACCCGCGATCGCGCCGCCCAACGTGCCCTTGCCGCCGTCGAAGTCGATGCCGCCGAGCAGGACCGCGGCGATGACGGACAGTTCGAGCCCGGTGGCGTTGTCGTAGCGGGCGCTGGCGTAGTGCAGCGCCCAGAAGATCCCGGTGAGGGAGGCCATCAGGCCGGTCAGCGTGAACAGCAGGAGCTTCTGCCGCTTGACGCGGATCCCGGCGAAGCGCGCGGCCTCCTCGCTCGCGCCGATCGCGAACAGCGAGCGGCCGAACGGGGTGGCGTGCAGCGCGACCACCGCGATGGCCAGCAGCACCAGGAAGGGCAGGAAGGCGGACGGGAGGAAGGTGTCGCCGATCCGTCCGGAGGCGAACTCCAGGTACGGGGAGGGGAAGTCGGTGACCGCGTCGGAGCCGAGCACGATCTGCGCGATGCCCCGGTAGGCGGCGAGCGTGCCGATGGTGACGGCGAGGGACGGCAGCCCCAGCCTGGTGACGAGCAGACCGTTGATCAGGCCGCACACCACGCCGAGCAGCAGACAGATCGGGATGATCGTCTCGATCGTCATGCCCTGGTTCCACAGGGCGCCCATCACGGCGCCGGAGAGTCCGGCGGTGGAGGCGACCGAGAGGTCGATCTCGCCGGAGACGACCAGCAGGGTCATCGGCAGGGCGATCAGGGCGATCGGCAGGGTGTTGCCGATCAGGAACGACAGGTTGAGCGCGTTGCCGAACCCGTCGACCGTGCCGAAGGAGAGCAGCAGCACGACGATCAGGAGGGCGCCGACCACGGTGTCCCAGCGGATCGCGCGCACGAAGGACTCAGGCATGGCGGGCGTTCCTCTTCTTCAGGGCCGAGGCCACGCGCAGCGCGACGACCCGGTCGACCGCGATGGCGAGGATGAGCAGGATGCCGTTGATGGCGAGCACCCAGACGGAGCTGACACCGAGGGCGGGCAGCACGCTGTTGATGGAGGTGAGCAGCATCGCGCCGAGGGCGGCGCCGTAGACGCTGCCGGAGCCGCCGGTGAAGACGACGCCGCCGACCACGACGGCGCTGACGACGGTCAGTTCGTAGCCGTTGCCGGTGCCGGAGTCGACGTTGCCGAACCGGGCCAGGTAGAGCGCGCCGGCCAGTCCGGCGAGCGCGCCGCAGAAGGTGTAGGCGGCGAGGATCCGCTTGCGGACCGGGATGCCGGCGAGCCGGGCGGCCTCCGGGTTGGAGCCGAGCGCGTACAGCTCGCGCCCGCTGCCGAAGTGCTTGAGGTAGTACGCGGTGGCGACCAGCACCGCCAGCGCGATCAGGGCCAGCCACGGCACCGCGGAGAGGCCTCCGGAGCCGAAGTCGACGAAGCCGTCCGGGAGGTCGGCGGCGGTGATCTGCCGGGAGCCGACCCAGATGGAGTCGATGCCGCGGATGATGTAGAGCGTGCCGAGGGTGACAACGAGCGCGGGCACCTGGCCGAGGCTGACGAGCAGTCCGTTGAGCAGCCCGAAGCCGACGCCCGTCAGCACGGCCAGCGCCACGGCGACGACGCCGTTGCCGCCGCCCTGGAGGTAGGTGCCGGCGGCGAAGGCGCTGATGCCCAGGGTCGAGCCGACCGACAGGTCCACGTTGCGGGTGATCACGACGAGGGACTGGCCGACGGCGACCAGCACCAGGATGGTCGCGTTGAGGAGCAGGTCCTTGATGCCCTGTTCGGTGAGGAACTCGCTGTTGCCCGCCTGGGTGACGCCGATCATCACCAGGAACACGACCAGGATGGCCAGTTCGCGCATCTTGAAGACGCGGTCCACCAGCCGGGTCGCGCCCGCCTCGGGCGCCGGGGCGGCGGGGGCTTGCTGAGGGGTGGTCACCGTCATGCGGCGGCCCTCCCCGTGGCTGCGGCCATCACGGATTCCTCGGTGGCTTCGGAGCGGGGGATATCGGCGGTGAGGCGGCCCTCGTGCATCACGAGCACGCGGTCGGCCATGCCGAGGATCTCGGGCAGGTCGGAGGAGATCATCAGGACGGCGACGCCGTCGGCGGCGAGTTCGGAGAGCAGCCGGTGCACCTCCGCCTTGGTGCCGACGTCGATGCCGCGGGTGGGCTCGTCGACGACGAGTACCTTGGGGCCGGTGGCGAGCCACTTGGCGAGGACGACCTTCTGCTGGTTGCCGCCGGAGAGGGTGGAGACGGCGTCGGCGATCCGGGCGTACTTCACCTGGAGCTTCACCGCCCAGTCCAGGGAGCGGCTGCGTTCCGCGCCGCGGTCCATCAGCCCGGCCCGCGCGGTGCTGCGCAGTCCGGTCAGGCCGATGTTGCGCTCGATGGACATGTCCATCACCAGGCCCTGGGCGCGCCGGTCCTCCGGGACGAGGGCGAGTCCGCTCGCCATGGCCGTCGAGGGTGCCCCGTTGAGCAGGGCCCTGCCGTCCACGGTGACCTCGCCGGCGTCCCAGCGGTCGATGCCGAAGACCGCGCGGGCGACCTCGGTGCGGCCCGCGCCGACGAGTCCGGCCAGGCCCACGATCTCGCCGCGCCTGACCTCGAAGGAGACGTCGGTGAAGACGCCCTCCCGGGTCAGCCGGCGCACGCTGAGCGCGACCTCGCCGGGTTCGACGTCCTGCTTGGGGTACAGCTCCTCCAGGTCGCGGCCGACCATGCGGCGGACCAGGTCGTCCTCGGTCATGCCCGCCAGCGGTTCGCTGGCGATCCAGGCTCCGTCACGCAGGGTGGTGACCCGGCGGCAGATCTCGAAGATCTCCTCCAGCCGGTGGGAGATGAACAGGACGGCCGCGCCCTGCTCGCGCAGGGTGCGCACGACACCGAAGAGGCGGGCCACCTCGCTGCCGGTGAGGGCGGCGGTCGGCTCGTCCATGATCAGGACGCGGGCGTCAAAGGACAGCGCCTTGGCGATCTCGACGATCTGCTGGTCGGCGATGGACAGACCGCGTGCGGGCCGGTCGGGGTCGAGTTCGACGCCGAGGCGGCGCATCAGGTCCAGGGTGGCCGCGTGGGTGGCCCGGTGGTCGATGCGGCCGAGCGCCCGGCGGGGCTGCCGGCCCATGAAGATGTTCTCGGCGATCGACAGGTCGGGGAAGAGCGTCGGCTCCTGGTAGATCACGGCGATGCCGGCGTCCCGCGCGTCGCCGGGGCCGTGGAAGGTCACCGGCGCGCCGTCGAGCAGCACCTGGCCGGCGTCCGGTCGGTGCACTCCGGCGAGCGTCTTGATCAGGGTGGACTTGCCCGCGCCGTTCTCGCCGGCGAGGGCGTGCACCTCCCCGGGAAGCAGCTCCAGGGAGACGTCCCGCAGGGCGCGGACCGCGCCGAAGGACTTCGAAACGTCCCTGAGCGCCAGGACCGGGGCCGGACCCGTGGTGGACGGGAGGGTCATGGGGGCTCCTCGACGACATCGGCGGGATGGCCCTCCCGACGTCGTGAAAGGTTTCAACTTGGTTGCCGGGACGTTAGGCACGCTGCGCATGTCACGTCAATGGGTCCGTATCGAAAAACTT
Organism: Streptomyces sp. NPDC048002; assembly: GCF_040653275.1. NCBI lineage: Bacteria > Bacillati > Actinomycetota > Actinomycetes > Kitasatosporales > Streptomycetaceae > Streptomyces > Streptomyces sp. NPDC048002. The sequence continues at coordinate 3,973 of NZ_JBEZNL010000049.1, forward strand.
TCGATGGACTAAGGTCACGCCCGAGTCACGGGCAACAGCCTCGACCTCAGGGGTTGACACCCCTGCGCAGGACTCATAGCTTCCGGTGTTGAATCGTTTCACAGCGATGCTTTTCCGAAGACTTTCCGCACCGATGTCACAGGAGCCCGAAGTGACCGAGCCAGCCGCGGTGAAGGCCGCGCTCAGGACCCAGGCCGTCGAGACGCCGTCGTGGGCGTACGGGAACTCGGGAACCCGGTTCAAGGTGTTCGCCCAGCAGGGGGTGCCCCGCACCCCGTTCGAGAAGCTGGAGGACGCGGCGCAGGTCCACGCCTTCACCGGGGTCGCCCCGACGGTGGCGCTGCACATCCCGTGGGACAAGGTCGAGGACTACGCGGCCCTCGCCAAGTTCGCCGAGGAGCGCGGCGTGCGGCTCGGCGCCATCAACTCCAACACCTTCCAGGACGACGACTACAGGCTCGGCAGCGTCTGCCACCCCGACGCGGCGGTGCGGCGCAAGGCCGTCGCCCACCTGCTGGAGTGCGTCGACATCATGGACGCGACCGGCTCCACCGATCTGAAGCTGTGGTTCGCCGACGGCACGAACTACCCCGGCCAGGACGACATCCGCGGCCGCCAGGACCGGCTGGCCGAGGCCCTGGCCGAGGTGTACGAGCGGCTCGGCGACGGGCAGCGGATGCTGCTGGAGTACAAGTTCTTCGAGCCGGCCTTCTACACCACCGACGTCCCGGACTGGGGCACCGCCTACGCCCACTGCCTGAAGCTCGGCCCCAAGGCGCAGGTCGTCGTCGACACCGGGCACCACGCGCCCGGCACCAACATCGAGTTCATCGTCGCCACGCTGCTGCGCGAGGGGAAGCTCGGCGCCTTCGACTTCAACTCCCGGTTCTACGCCGACGACGACCTGATGGTCGGGTCGGCGGACCCCTTCCAGCTCTTCCGGATCATGTACGAGGTGGTACGCGGGGGCGGCTTCACGCCCGAGGTCGCGTTCATGCTCGACCAGTGCCACAACATCGAGGCGAAGATCCCGGCGATCATCCGCTCGGTGATGAACGTGCAGGAGGCGACGGCGAAGGCGCTGCTGATTGACCGCGTCGCTCTGGCGGATGCCCAGGGGGCGGGGGATGTCCTCGGTGCCAATGCCGTGGTGATGGACGCGTACAACACGGATGTGCGGCCGCTGCTGCGGGAGCTGCGGGAGGAGATGGGGCTGGACCCCGATCCGATGGCGGCGTACGCGCGGTCCGGGTGGGGCGAGCGGATCGTCGCCGAGCGGGTGGGCGGGGAGCAGGCGGGGTGGGGGGCGTGAGCGGCTGCCGGGTTCGGTGCGTCGCGGGTGCGGGTCTGCTGTGGCTTGTCGCGCCCGCGCGGCGGAGCCGCACAGTGACGCAGCCCCGCGCCCCTAGGTGTGTCCGCTTGTCCTCTTTTGATCAGTAAGGGATCTCCCATGACAACGCATTCCGAAGCTGCCGCTCTCCTTGGTCGGTCCCGGCGGCTCGGTTCCGATCCGCGGAACACCAACTACGCCGGTGGCAACGCGTCCGCGAAGGGCGCCGAGACCGACCCCGTCACCGGGGGCGAGGTCGACCTGATGTGGGTCAAGGGCTCCGGCGGCGACCTGGGCACCCTCACCGAGTCCGGGCTGGCCGTACTGCGCCTGGACCGGATGCGCGCCCTCGTCGACGTCTACCCGGGTGTCGAGCGCGAGGACGAGATGGTCGCCGCGTTCGACTACTGCCTGCACGGCAAGGGGGGCGCCGCGCCCTCCATCGACACCGCCATGCACGGACTCGTCGAGGCCGCCCACGTCGACCACCTCCACCCCGACTCCGGTATCGCCCTCGCCTGCGCGGCCGACGGCGAGAAGCTGACCGCCGAGTGCTTCGGCGACACGGTGGTGTGGGTGCCCTGGCGGCGGCCGGGCTTCCAGCTCGGTCTGGACATCGCGGCCGTGCAGAAGGCCAACCCGCAGGCGATCGGGTGCGTGCTCGGCGGTCACGGCATCACCGCCTGGGGCGACACCTCCGAGGAGTGCGAGCGCAACTCCCTGCACATCATCCGCACCGCCGAGGCGTTCCTCGCGGAGAAGGGGAAGGCCGAGCCCTTCGGTCCCGTCGTCGACGGGTACGGGGCCCTCGGCGCGAGCGAGCGGCGCGAGCGGGCCGCGGCCCTGGCGCCGTACGTCCGGGCCCTCGCCTCCCAGGACCGGGCCCAGGTCGGCCACTTCACCGACTCCGACGTCGTGCTGGACTTCCTCGCCCGCGCCGAGCACCCCCGGCTCGCCGCGCTCGGCACCTCCTGCCCGGACCACTTCCTGCGCACCAAGGTCCGCCCGCTGGTCCTGGACCTGCCGCCCACCGCGCCCCTGGAGGAGGCGGTCGCACGGCTGAGGGAACTGCACGCCGGGTACCGCGAGGAGTACGCCGCCTACTACCGGCGCCACGCCCTGCCCGACTCCCCCGCGATGCGCGGCGCGGACCCGGCGATCGTGCTGATCCCCGGCGTGGGCATGTTCTCCTTCGGCAAGGACAAGCAGACCGCCCGCGTCGCCGGCGAGTTCTACGTCAACGCGATCAACGTGATGCGCGGCGCCGAGGCGGTGTCGCAGTACGCGCCGATCGAGGAGTCGGAGAAGTTCCGCATCGAGTACTGGGCCCTGGAGGAGGCCAAGCTCCAGCGGATGCCGAAGCCCAAGCCGCTCGCCACCCGGGTGGCGCTGGTGACCGGTGCGGGCAGCGGCATCGGCAAGGCCATCGCGCACCGGCTGGTGGCCGAGGGCGCGTGCGTCGTGGTCGCCGACCTCAACGCCGCGAACGCGGCCGCCGTCGCCGAGGAGCTGGGCGGTGCCGACAAGGCCGTCGCGGTGACCGTCGACGTCACCTCCGAGGAGCAGATCGCCGACGCGTTCGCGGCCGCCGCGCTCGCCTTCGGCGGCGTCGACCTGGTCGTGAACAACGCCGGGATCTCCATCTCCAAGCCGCTGCTGGAGACCTCCGCCAAGGACTGGGACCTCCAGCACGACATCATGGCCCGCGGCTCCTTCCTGGTGTCGCGCGAGGCGGCCCGGGTGATGATCGCGCAGGGCCTGGGCGGCGACATCGTCTACATCGCCTCCAAGAACGCCGTCTTCGCCGGCCCCAACAACATCGCCTACTCCGCCACCAAGGCCGACCAGGCCCACCAGGTGCGCCTCCTCGCCGCCGAGTTGGGTGAGCACGGCATCCGCGTCAACGGCGTCAACCCCGACGGAGTGGTGCGCGGCTCCGGGATCTTCGCCGCCGGCTGGGGCGCCCAGCGCGCCGCCACGTACGGCATCGAGGAGGAGAAGCTCGGCGAGTTCTACGCCCAGCGGACCATCCTCAAGCGCGAGGTGCTGCCCGAGCACGTCGCGAGCGCGGTCTTCGCGCTCACCGGCGGGGACCTCACCCACACCACCGGGCTGCACATCCCCGTCGACGCCGGCGTCGCGGCCGCCTTCCTTCGGTGAGCGGCTCCGTGAAGGCGTACGCCGCGGTCGACCTCGGCGCGTCCAGCGGACGTGTCATGGTCGGCCGCGTCGGGCCGGACCGTCTGGAGCTGACCGAGGCGCACCGGTTCGCCAACCGGCCGGTACGGGTCCCGGAGGGGCTCCGCTGGGACGTCCTCGGGCTCTACGCCGGTGTGCTCGACGGACTGCGGGCCGCCGGGCAGGTGGACTCCGTCGGCATCGACAGCTGGGCCGTGGACTACGGGCTGCTGGACGCCGACGGCGCGCTGCTCGGCAACCCCGTGCACTACCGCGACTCCCGCACCGAGGGGATCGCCGAGAAGGTGTGGGCGAGCGTGCCCGCCGAGGAGTTGTACGCGGCCACGGGCTTGCAGTACGCGCCCTTCAACACCCTCTACCAGCTCGTGGCGGCCCGGTCCGACCGGCAGTTCGCGCGGGCCGAGCGGCTGCTGCTCGTCCCCGACCTGCTGACGTACTGGCTCACCGGCGAGCAGGGCACCGAGCTGACCAACGCCTCCACCACCCAGCTGATCGACCCGCGCACCCGCGACTGGTCGCACGACCTGGCGGCGCGGCTCGGTATCGGCCTGGAGCTGTTCGCGCCGCTGCGCCGGCCGGGCGACCCGGCGGGTCTGCTGCGGCCCGAGGTGCTGGAGGAGACCGGGCTGACCGGGCCGGTGCCGGTGACCGCCGTCGGTTCGCACGACACCGCGTCCGCGGTGGCCGCCGTGCCGGCCAGGGACGGCGAACGGTTCGCCTACATCTGCACCGGCACCTGGTCGCTGGCCGGCCTGGAGCTGGACTCCCCGGTGCTGACCGAGGAGAGCCGGGCTGCCAACTTCACCAACGAGCTGGGGCTGGACGGCACGGTCCGCTACCTGCGCAACATCATGGGCCTGTGGCTGCTCCAGGAGTGCCTGCGCGCCTGGGGCGAACCGGATCTGGGCGGGCTGCTGCTGCAGGCGGCCAAGGCTCCGGCGCTGCGGTCGGTGGTGGACGCGGGGGACTCCGCGTTCCTGGCGCCGGGCCGGATGCCGGAGCGGATCGCCGAGGCGTGCCGGGCGTCGGGACAGCCGGTGCCCGAGTCACCGGGCGAGGTCACCCGGTGCATCCTCGACTCCCTGGCGCTGGCCCACCGCAAGGCCGTCGAGGACGCCGTGCGGCTGGCCGACCGGCCGGTGGACGTGGTGTACGTCGTCGGTGGCGGCACCCGCAACGCGCTGCTGTGCCAGCTCACCGCCGACGCCTGCGGGCTGCCGGTGGTGACCGGTCCGACGGAGGCCGCCGCGCTCGGCAACGTGCTGGTCCAGTCCAGGTCGCACGGCCTGGTCCGGGACCTCGCGGAGGGGCGCCGGCTGCTCACCCGTACCCAGCCGCTGACCCGCTACGAGCCGCGGGGCGACGCGGCGCGCTGGCGGGAGGCGGCGGCCCGGCTCGCCGGTGCCTGAGCGGCGCCCCGGCCGGGCCTCGGCCCCGCACTACCCTGCACTCATCCGATGATCGACAAAGGAGCCGCGATGCGAGTCGCTCTGTTCCTCACCTGTGTCAACGACACGCTCTATCCGGACACCGGGCGGGCCGTGGTGAAGCTGCTGACCAGGCTGGGTGTCGAGGTCGACTTCCCGATGGCGCAGACCTGTTGCGGCCAGGCGCACTACAACACCGGCTACCGGCACGGCGCGGAGCCGCTGGCCCGGCACTTCTCCGAGGTGTTCGGGGAGTACGAGGCGATCGTGACGCCCTCCGGGTCGTGCGGGGCGATGGTGCGGGAGCTGTACCCGCGGATGGGCGAGCGGGCCCGGGCGGAGGGCCGCGGCGACTCGCTCGCGGCGACCCTCGCGCCGGTGGTGCCCAAGACGTACGAACTGACGGAGTTCCTGGTGGACGTGCTCGGCGTCACGGACGTCGGCGCCTACTACCCGCACCGGGTGACCTATCACCCGGCCTGTCACGGGCTGCGCGGGCTGGGTCTGTCCGACCGGCCCGAGCGGCTGCTGCGGGCGGTGAAGGGCATCGACCTGGTCGAACTGCCGGGCGCCGACGAGTGCTGCGGCTTCGGCGGCACGTTCGCCGTGAAGAACGCGGACGTCTCCGCGGCGATGGGCGCCGACAAGGTGCGCAACGCCGAGTCGACGGGCGCCGAGATGCTGTGCGCGGCCGACAACTCCTGTCTGATGCACATCGGCGGGACGATGGCCCGGCTGCGGACGGGCATGCGTCCGGTCCACATCGCGGAGATCCTGGCGAGCACGGAGGAGGAGACGGCCGCATGAGCGGAACGTACCTGGGCATGCCGTCCTTCCCGAAGGCCGCGCACGAGGCGGTGAACGACGAGACCCTGCGCGGCAATCTGCGCCATGCCACGCACACGATCCGCGGCAAGCGCGCCAAGGCCGTGGCGGAGATGGCGGACTGGGCCGAACTGCGGGACGCCGGTGCCCGGATCAAGGACCACACACTGCGTCATCTGGACCGCTATCTGGTCCAGTTGGAGGAGTCGGTGACCGCGGCGGGCGGGGTCGTGCACTGGGCCGCCGACGCCGACGAGGCCAACCGGATCGTCGCGGACCTGGTGAAGGCGACCGGGGAGACGGAGGTCGTCAAGGTCAAGTCGATGGCGACGCAGGAGATCGGGCTCAACGAGGCCCTGGAGGCCGAGGGCATCCACGCCTACGAGACCGATCTCGCCGAGCTGATCGTGCAGTTGGGCAAGGACCGGCCCTCGCACATCCTCGTCCCCGCCATCCACCGCAACCGCGGTGAGATCCGGGACATCTTCGCCCGGGAGATGAGCGAGTGGGGCCGCCCCGCTCCCGAGGGCCTCACCGACACGCCCGCCGAACTCGCCGAGGCCGCCCGGCTGCACCTGCGGGAGAAGTTCCTGCGCGCCAAGGTCGGCGTCTCCGGCGCCAACTTCATGGTCGCCGAGACCGGCACCCTGGTCGTGGTGGAGTCCGAGGGCAACGGCCGGATGTGCCTGACCCTGCCCGAGACGCTGATCTCGGTGGTCGGCATCGAGAAGGTCGTACCGACCTGGCGGGACCTGGAGGTCTACCTCCAGACGCTGCCGCGCTCCTCCACCGCCGAGCGCATGAACCCGTACACGAGCATGTGGACGGGCACGGCGGACGGGGACGGGCCGAAGGAGTTCCATCTGGTGCTCCTCGACAACGGCCGCACCGACACCCTCGCCGACGAGGTCGGCCGCCAGGCCCTGCGCTGCATCCGCTGCTCGGCCTGTCTCAACGTCTGCCCGGTGTACGAGCGCGCGGGAGGCCACGCGTACGGCTCGGTCTACCCGGGTCCGATCGGCGCCATTCTCAGCCCCCAACTGCGCGGCACGGGCAGCGAGATCGACGCGTCCCTGCCGTACGCGTCCTCGCTCTGCGGCGCCTGCTACGAGGTGTGCCCCGTCGCCATCGACATCCCCGAGGTGCTGGTGCACCTGCGGGAACGGGTGGTCCAGGGCGGGGAGGTCGTCCGGGACGGCAACAAGGTCGTCCTGAAGCCGGCGAAGGGGCACGCCGCCGAGCGGGCGGCGATGCGGGCGGCGGGCTGGGCGTTCGCGCACCCGGCCGCTCTGGCCACCGGTCAGCGGCTCGCCTCGCGCACGCGGCGCCTGCACCCCCGCAGGCTGCCCGGACCGGGCAGGGCGTGGAGCGGTACCCGGGAGCTGCCTACGGTGCCGCCGGAGCCGTTCCGGGACTGGTGGAAGCGCACGCACGGCGGAGAGGACGGCGCCAAGTGAGCAGCAGGGAGAGGGTACTCGGCCGGGTGCGGCGCGCCCTGGCCGATGTGACCCCGGACGAGCGGCCGTACGAGCGGGCGGTGGCGCGGGACTACCTCCGCGAGCACGGGGAGCGGACCGCCGGGCAGACGGTGGATCTGCTGGCGGAGAACCTGGCGGAGTACCGGGCACTCGTGCACCGGTGCTCCGAGGAGGAACTGCCCGCGCTCCTGGCCCGGCTGCTGGCCGGGCGAGGCGCCGGGAGTGTGCTCGTACCGGCGGAGCTGCCGGCGCACTGGCTGGCGGCGGTGGACGCGACCCGGGTCGCGGACCGGGCGGCGAGCACCGCGGGCGAACTCGACCGGGTCGACAGCGTCGTCACCGCCTGCGCCCTGGCGATCGCCGAGACCGGCACCCTCGTGCTGGACGGCTCCCCCGACCAGGGCCGCCGCCGGATCACCCTCGTGCCCGATCACCACATCTGCGTCGTCCGGGTCGCCGAGCAGGTCGTCTCCTCGGTGCCGCAGGCGCTCGAACGGCTCGATCCGGTCCGTCCGCAGACCTGGATCTCGGGTCCGTCGGCGACCAGCGACATCGAGCTGGACCGGGTGGAGGGGGTGCACGGCCCGCGCACCCTGGAGGTGGTGCTGGTCGGCACGCCCTAGCCGAGGGTCCGCCATTCGCCGGTGCCGGAGGGTCGGCCGGGCGCGGGGACCTTAGCGTGTGGTCATGATCCGGTTCGAGCAGGTCGCCAAGCGGTACCCGGACGGGACCACGGCCGTGGACGGGCTGAGCTTCGAGGTGGCCGAGGGTGAGCTGGTGACGCTCGTGGGTCCGTCCGGGTGCGGCAAGACCACCACCATGATGATGGTCAACCGGCTGATCGAGCCGACGGCCGGGCGGATCCTGGTGGACGGCGAGGACGTCATGACGGTGGACCCGGTACGCCTGCGCCGCCGCATCGGGTACGTCATCCAGCAGGTCGGGCTCTTCCCGCACCGCACGATCCTCGACAACACCGCGACGGTGCCGACGCTGCTCGGCTGGAAGCGCGCCAGGGCACGGGCGCGGGCGGCCGAACTGCTCGACCTGGTCGGGCTCGACCCGAAGACGTACGGCTCGCGCTATCCGGACCAGCTCTCCGGCGGGCAGCGACAACGGGTCGGTGTGGCGCGGGCGCTGGCCGCCGACCCGCCGGTGCTACTGATGGACGAGCCGTTCGGGGCGGTGGACCCGGTGGTGCGCGAGCAGTTGCAGGACGAGTTCCTGCGGATGCAGGCGGCCGTGCGCAAGACGGTGCTGATGGTCACGCACGACATCGAGGAGGCGGTCCGGCTCGGCGACCGGATCGCGGTGTACGGGCAGGGGCGGATCGAGCAGTTCGACACGCCCGGGGCGGTGCTCGGGGCGCCGGCGACCTCTTACGTCGCCCAGTTCGTGGGCGCGGACCGCGGCCTGAAACGGCTGTCGGTGACCGCGATCGAGGCGGCCGACCTGGAGCAGCCGCCCGTGGCCCGCACGGGTGAGACGGCGTCCTCGGTGGCCGGACGGCTCCGCGAGGAGGGCGGCCGGTGGGTGGTGGTCCTCGACGACGCGGGCGAACTGCACGGCTGGGCCGGTCTCGACGACCTCGCGGCGGGCGGGTCGGTCGGTGACCACGCGCACCGGATGAACGCGTGGGTACCGGTGGGCGCGCCGCTGAAGCAGGCGTTCGGGGAGATGCTCCAGCACGACGCCGGGTGGGTCGCCGTGCTGGACGGGGCGCGTTTCCTCGGAGTGCTGACGCCGGCCAAGCTCCATGAGGCGCTGCGGCGTTCGGTGGACGCGGACGCGCGCGGGGTGCCCCGGGACCGGGTGCGGTTCGACTCGGTCCACGACGCCTGAGGACCCGGCGCGGCTCGGGCGGCCGACGGGTCGGGTGCTCCCGGTCCGGGCGGCTCAGGCGTTCTTCGGCCTGCGGGTGGCCTCGCGGCCCAGGATGCCGAACGCCCACCGCTCGTTGAAGCCCGCGACGAAGCCGATCGCGCACCAGAAGCCCCAGAAGTCGGTGCCCTTGGCCGCCGACCCCGGGCTCCCCGCGGAGGGGCAGATCTCGGCGGCGGTGGCCGGTACCGCGAAGACCGGCACCAGACCGCCGCTGAGCAGGAAGTACACCGCGAGGGCGAGGATCCACCCGACGACCACCCGGTACACGCCCTCGTGGCGCATGCTCCGGGCCATCTGGCCGGGCACGATCAGCCCTTCCCTGGAACTGTTCTGACGCTTCGTCAACTGCTCGGCGTTGCCCCGCAGCCGCACCAGTACGCTGAGCACCGCGCCGAACGCGCCGACCCCGCCGCACACGAACGCGCCCAGCAGATGCCAGCGGTTGGTGCAGTTGAGGGTGACGCCGAGCGCCTGGAGCAGGCCCACACCCCACAGCAGTGGCACGACGAGCAGCACGAGACTCGCGGCGCAGCCCAGGGTCAGGCCGACGTTGAGACCGCGGCTGACGGCGATGGCGCTGTCCTGCGCGAGCCGTCCGCGCAGGTCGGCTATCTCCTCGTCGAGGTACTCGGCGAGATGGTCGTCGGGTTTGACGTCGCCGAGGCGCGGGTCGGCGAGGGCGTTGCCGAGGACGCGCCGCACGGTGACGCGTGCCGAGACCCTGGTGTTGTGCTCGAAGGCCCGCTGCGAGGCCCCGTACAGGAGCTGGAGCTGGAGCTGCTGTTCGGGATAGAGGTCGCCGAACTTCGCGTAGGCCGGGCCGAGTCCGGCCGGCACGATGTCGGTGAGCCCCTCCGGGCGCAGTTCCGTCTCCGCCCCTTCGACCGATTCCCGCATGCCCTGCCACCACGTGCGGTGGCGTCCCCCGTCGACCGTCGTCATGAGGTACCTGTACCGCCGCCGCGAACGGCCCGGAAGACGGCGCGCCGCACCGGTGCCGTGACGGATGTCACGGGTGTGTCACGTCAGCAGGCCCTTGCCCTCCAGGTAGGCGCGGGCCACGTCGGAGGCCAACCGCCGCCAGCTGTCGACCTGTTGGTTGAGGGCCGCGAGGTCGGCGGTGGTGAGGACGTCGTTGAGGCCGCCGAGGGCCGCGCCGACCCGGTCGCCGCCCGCGCGGGCCCGGTTGACGACGGGGACGATGTGGTCGGCGTTCTGGAGGCCCCTGTCGTCGGCGAGGAGCACCAGGCCGAACTCGTCGAGGGTGGCGTCGGTCGTGGTGGTCAGCATCATCTGGACCTGACCGTTCTGCACGGCCCGTTTCGCCTGGGTGGTGCCGACGCCCTTGGGGTCGACGGCGGTGACGTCGATGCCGTAGGTCTTCTTCAACCCGGGTGCGCAGTAAGGGCGTTGCACGCACTCGTCGCCCGCCGCGAGGCGGACCGGGAGGCCGGAGGCCCCGAGGTCGCTGAGGGTCTTCAGGCGGTGCTCGCGGGCGTAGGCGGTGGTCACCGCGAACGCGTTCTGGTCGACGGCCCGCCCGGGGTCCAGGACGGTCAGCCCGCGGGGCTCCGCCAGCCTGCGCAGCGCCGTCATGGTCTCGTCGAGGTCCGGGGAGCCGACCGGGGTCGCGTCGGCGCCGTGGGTCTTGGCGTTGAGCCAGTCCGCGAAGGTCGCCGCGTACTCGGGCACGACGTCGATCTGCCCGGACTCCAGGGCGGGTTCGTACAGTTCACGGTTGGCGACGGTGATCATGGTGGTGTCGTAGCCGGCCCGGCCGAGCAGCAGCGCGTACATCTGGGCGAGCAGGTCGCTCTCGGTGAATCCGGCGGAGCCGATGGTCAGGCTCCGGCTGTCTCCGGGTGGCGCGGTGACCGCGCCGCGGTTCTCCAGGGACGGGCCCGAGGCGCAGCCGGTGAGCAGCAGCAGGGCCGCGAGGCCGTACCGCCGGGTGCGGCGGCCGGTCATGACGTGCCCTTCGCCCGGCGCGGCGCGCGTCGCTCGGCGAGTTCGAAGAGGCCCTCGACGGTCAGCGCGAAGGCGGCGACGAGCACCGCTCCCGCCACCACCTGAGGGGTGCTGGCGAGGTTGAAGCCGGCCGTGATGATCCGGCCGAGTCCGCCGCCGCCCGCCAGGGCCGCGATGGTGGCGGTGGCGACGAGCTGGACGGCGGCGATCCGGACCCCGGTCAGCAGCAGCGGGAGGGCGAGGGGCAGTTCCACCCGGAACATGACCTGCCGGCCGGTCATCCCCATGCCGCGCGCGGCCCGGACGACGTCCCGGTCGACGCCCCGCATGCCGACGTAGGCGTTGGTGAGCAGCGGGGGCAGGGCGAACAGCACGAGCGCGACGACGGTCGGTCCCTCGCCCCAGCGGCCGACCGGGGTGAGCAGCAGCAGGACGAGCACGGCGAAGGTGGGCACCGCGCGGCCGATGTTGGAGATGTTGACGGCGAGCGCGCCGCCCTTGCCGAGGTGGCCCAGGACGACGGCCACGGGCAGCGCGATCAGGCAGCTGATCAGCAGGCAGACGACGGTGAGCGCGAGGTGCTCCAGGAGTCGCTGCCGGATGCCGCCCTCGCCGCTCCAGTTGGCGGGGTCGGTGAGCCAGTCCCAGGCGGCGGTGAGGGTGTTCACGCGCGCGCCGTCCTGGTCCAGGGGGTGATCAGCCGCTGGACGCCGAGCAGCAGCAGGTCGGCAGTGACCGCGATGACCACGCAGAGCACGGAGGCGGTGAGGACCTGCGCCTTGAAGTAGGTGTTCATCCCGGCGTAGATGAGGTTGCCGAGCCCGCCGAAGCCGACGATGGCGCCGACGGTGACCAGGGAGACGGCGGAGACGGTCGCGATGCGCAGTCCGGCCATGGCGGCGGGCAGCGCGAGCGGCAGTTCGACGGTGAGCAGCCGGCGCACCGGGCCGTAGCCCATGCCGAGCGCGGCCTGCCTCGTCTCCTCGGGGACCGCGCGCAGTCCGGCGAGGATGTTGCGCACGAGCAGGGTGAGCGAGTAGAGCACGAGCCCGGCGACGACAAGGCTCGCGGAGAGGCCGTACACGGGCAGCAGCAGGGAGAACATGGCCAGGGACGGCACCGTGTAGAGGATCGTGGTGAGGGCGAGGACGCAGGGCGCGGCCCAGCCCCAGCGGCGGGCCAGTACGGCCAGCGGTACGGCGAGGACCAGTCCGATCAGCACGGCGAGCGCGGTCAGCTGGAGGTGCTGGACCACCGCGTCCCAGAGGATCTCGCGGCGGGTGCTCAGGTACTCGCCGCAGATCCATTCGTTGCGCGCGAGGCAGTCGTCGGGGGGCGCGGTCACCGCTCCATTGCACCGGGTGGGCCGGTGGCTCCGCCCGCTGTGGTCACCCGTCCGGGGCGCACGCGGGCGGCGGCCGCTCCGGAGGTGCGGAGGTCACTTCACGCCGGCCGCGTCCAGCAGCGCGGTGACGGTGACCGTGAGGAGGCCGTCCAGGGTCTCGATGCCCGCTCCGGCGCGGGCGCCGGCCCCGTCGAAGACCAGCATCAGCTGGCGGGCGAGCAGGTCCGGGTCGTGGGCGCCGCCCTGTTCCGCCTGGGCGCGCAGGAACGCGCGCAGGCGTTCCTTGACCGTGCGGGCGACCTCGCTGGCGGGGTGCGCGGGGTCCTTCAGCTCGACCAGCGCGGCCAGGTAGGCGCAGCCGAGGTAGCCGGGCTCGGCGGAGGCCGCCTCCAGCCGCTCGAAGAGGCCGAGGATCCGCTCGCGGGGCGTGCCCGCCTCGCCGGGCGCGGGCACCAGCCGTGCCTCGTACGCGGGGATGCTCCGCTCCAGGCTGGCCGCCAGCACCTCGTCCTTGCCGGCGAAGAGCTGGTACATGGAGCGCTTGGACACCCCGGCGGACCGGCAGAGCGCCTCGACGCCGACGGAGACTCCGTCGCGGTAGAACAGCTCGGCGGCCGCGTCGAGGAGCCGGTCCCTGGTGGACGCCTTGTCTGTGGCCATACGGCGAGGCTACCGCGGATCGGACCCCGGAGGAAACCGATCGGTATCCCTCGCCCCTCCCGCCGGACCGGGGCGTGACACGAGCACTGAACAAGCGCTTAGATAGGGCCGTATCCCCGCCCGCGGGGTCCGTACGCCCTGCCCGGGACCCGCACCCACCGCGCCCGGTACCCGCGCTACGCGCTCGGGGCCCGTGTCGCCGCCGATCTGGAGGCTCGCGTGTTCTCATCCGTCGACGACGTCTCCGCGCGCCTGGCCGAGACCGGCTATCTCGCCTCGCCCGCGGTCGCCACGACCGTCTTCCTCGCCGACCGGCTGGGCAAGCCCCTGCTGGTGGAGGGCCCCGCGGGGGTCGGCAAGACGGAGCTGGCCAAGGCCGTCGCCCAGGTCGCCGGCGCCCGGCTCGTCCGCCTCCAGTGCTACGAGGGCGTGGACGAGTCACGCGCCCTGTACGAGTGGAACCACGCCAAGCAGTTGCTGCGGATCAGCGCGGGCCGCGACGAGACCTGGGACGAGGCACGCACCGACATCTTCAGCGAGGAGTTCCTGCTCCCCCGCCCCCTGCTCACGGCGATCCGCGGCGACGACCCCAAGGTGCTGCTGATCGACGAGACCGACAAGGCGGACGTGGAGGTCGAGGGCCTGCTGCTGGAGGTGCTCAGCGACTTCCAGGTGACGGTGCCCGAACTCGGCACCGTCACCGCGACCCGCCGCCCCTTCGTCGTCCTCACCTCCAACGCCAGCCGCGAACTCTCCGAGGCGCTGCGCCGCCGCTGCCTCTTCCTGCACATCGGCTTCCCCGACGAGGAGTTGGAGCGGCGGATCGTCCGCCTGAAGGTGCCGGGGCTAGACGAGGCGCTGACCCGCTCGGTGGTGCGCGTGGTGGGTGCGCTGCGGGAGATGGACCTGCGCAAGCTGCCGTCGGTCGCGGAGACGATCGACTGGGCGCGCACCCTGCTGGCCCTGGGCGCGGACACCCTGGACGAGTCCGTCGTACGGGACAGCCTCGGCGTGCTGCTCAAGCACCAGGACGACATCCTCAAGGCATCGGCCAAACTCGATCTGGACGCCCTGTGACCACGCCCGCCGGGGTCACCGAACGGCTGACCTCGCTGGTCGCGGCGCTGCGCGCGCACGGCATCCGGATCGGCACCGGGGAGACGGTGGACGCGGCCGAGGCCGTGGCGGCGCTGGGTCTGGCGGACCGGGAGCGCCTGCGGGAGGGACTGGCGGCGACCCTGCTGCACGGCACCGCCCAACGGACCGTGTTCGACCCGGTCTTCGACCTGTACTTCCCGCGCGGCGTCGGCGCGCCCGAGGGGGCGACGGCGGACCGGGAGGACCTGCGTGACCGGCTGGCCTCCGCGCTCGCCGACAACGACCGTGCGCTGCTCGGGCGGTTGGCGGTGGAGGCGGTCGACGGCTTCGGCGGCTACGGCTCCTCGCCGGGCTCGGAGGGCTGGTCCTCGTACCAGGCGCTGGACCGGCTGCGCCCGCAGACCCTGCTGGCCCGGGTCCGGGACGACGTCCGCGCGCGGGGCGGGAGTCAGGGGTTCACCGACCGGCTGCTGGAGGACGAGATCCGGCGGCGCATCGAGGCGTTCCGGGCCCTGGTGGCCGTGGAGGCGCGGCGCCGGGTGGCGGAGCGGCGCGACCGGGACGAACTGGCCCGGCGCGCGGTGGCCCCGACCGCCGACCGGGTCGACTTCCTGTTCGCGGGGAAGGCCCAGCTCGCCGAGTTGCGCAGGGCGGTCCAGCCCCTCGCCCGCAAGCTCGCCACGCGGCTGGCGGCCCGTCGGCGCCGGGCGGCACGCGGCTCGATCGATCTGCGGCGGACCCTGCGCGGTTCGCTGTCGACGGGCGGGGTGCCGATGCGGCCGGTGCTGCGCCGACGGCGGCCCGCCCGTCCCGAACTGGTGCTGCTGTGTGATGTGTCGGGCTCGGTGTCCGGCTTCTCGGACTTCACCATGCTGCTGGTGCAGGCGCTGCACGACCAGTTCAGCAAGGTCCGGGTGTTCGCCTTCGTCAACCGCGTCGACGAGGTGACCGGCCTGCTCTCGCACGGCGCGGCCGACGCCGGGGGTCTCGGCGCCCGCATCCGGGCGGAGGCCACCCTCACCGGCTGGCACGGCAGCAGCGACTACGGCATGGCGCTGGGCGAGTTCGCCGAGCGGTACGGCGACGCGGTCGGCCCGCGGACCACGGTGTTCGTCCTCGGCGACGCGCGCACCAACATGAGCGACCCGAACCTCCCGGCGCTCCGGGAGATCGCCGACCGGGCCCGGCGCGTCCACTGGCTCAACCCCGAACAGCGGTCGAGCTGGGGCACCGGCGACTCGGCGGCGCCCGAGTACGCGGCGCTGGTGGAGATGCACGAGTGCCGCACCACCCGTCAGCTCAGCGGTCTGGTGTCCCGGCTGCTGCCGGTGTGATCAGGCCGCCAACTGCGGGTAGAGCGCACCGAGGTCCGCGGCCAGCCCTGCCTTGACCTGTCGGCTGATGTCGTCGGCGAGCACCTCGTAGGCGCCGGCCTCGATGCCGTCGAGGGCCTGGGCAGCGACGCTCTCGGCGGTGGACTTCGGGGCGTCGACACCCGTGGTCATATCGGTGTCGACGTAGCCGACGTGCAGACCGGTCACCTCGATGCCGCGCGGCCTGAGGTCCAGGCGCAGCGAGTTGGTCTGGGACCACAGGGCGGCCTTGGAGGCGCTGTAGGAGCCGGCGAGCCCGACCCAGGACAGCACGGAGTGGACGTTGAGGAGGTGCCCGCCGCCGTTGCGTTCGATGACGGGGACGAAGGCGCGGGTGACCAGGAGCGGTCCGTAGAAGTTCGTTTCGAACTCGCGGCGCACGTCGTCGACGGAGGACTCCAGGAAGTTGGCGTTGACGCTCGCGCCCGCGTTGTTGATCAGCAGGGTGACGTCCTGGGCCCGCTCGGCGGCGGCCGCGACGGACTCCGGGTCGCCCACCTCCAGGGCCAGCGGTACGGCGTCCGGGTGGGTGACCGTCCGCGGGTCGCGGGCGGTGGCGTACACCTTCCTCGCGCCCCGCTCGTACAGCGCGGCGACCAGCGCGCGGCCGATCCCGCGGCTGCCGCCGGTGACCAGGGCGACGGATCCTTCGATGGCGGTCATGGTGACTCTCCCGTTTCGGCACACGGCTGGGACTGCGGGGACGAAACCCGGAAACCGATCGGTTTCCCTACCCGCCCCACGAGAGTAAACCGATCGGTTTCCGGGGGCAAGGCGGGGTGGCGTCCCGCAGAAACCTCAGGGTCCGTCCCTGATGCCCCGACCCGTCCGGATCTCTACTGTCGGAAGTGGCGAAGGGGGAGGTCATGAAGGCAGTGGTGCAGGACCGGTACGGCCCGGCGGACGTGCTGGAGCTCAGCGAGATCGATCGGCCCGTCCCGGGCCCCGGCGAGGTACTGGTGCGGGTGCACGCGGCCTCGGTCAACGCCTACGACTGGCATTTCATGCACGGCGATCCGAAGCTCGCGCGCGGGATGATGGGGCTGCGGGCCCCCAGGGCGAGGGTCAGGGGACGGGACTTCTCGGGCCTCGTGGAACAGGTGGGCGCCGCGATCACCGGCCTGAAGCCCGGCGACGAGGTGTTCGGCGAGGCGGACGGCGCCTTCGCGGAGTACGTGTGCGCGCCGGGCGGCTCGGTGGGCCCCAAGCCGTCCAACCTGACCTTCGAGCAGGCCGCGGCGATACCCCTCGCCGGGAACACGGCCCTGATCGGCGTGCGGGACGTGGCGGCGGTGCGGCCGGGGCAGAGCCTCCTGATCAACGGCGCCTCGGGGGGCGTGGGCACGTTCGCCGTGCAGCTGGGCAGGGCGTACGGCGCGGAGGTCACCGCGGTGTGCAGCGCGCGCAACGCCGAGACGGCCCGCACGCTCGGCGCGGACCACGTCATCGACTACGCCCGGGAGGACTTCACCCGCGCGGGCCTGCGCTACGACGCGGTGCTGGACCTGGTCGGCAACCACTCCCTGACCGCGTTCCGGCGCGCGGTCACCCCGGCCGGCCGGCTCGTGCTCTCCGGCGGCGGGGTGTACGAGGGCGGCAGCCTCGTGGGACCGATGGGCCTGTTCGTACGGCGACGGCTGACGGCGCCCTTCACGCGCCAACGGCTGCTGGAACTCCCCGCGCACCAGAGCAAGGAGAACCTGGCGGCCCTGAGGGAACTCGCCGAGTCCGGGCGTCTGACCCCGGTGGTGGAACGTACGTACCCCTTGAGCGAGGCGGCCGAGGCCATCCGCTATCTGGAGGTGGAGCACGCGCGCGCGAAGGTCGTCGTCATCGTGCGGGAGTGACGGCTCCCCGAGGGGGACTCAGTCCTTGGCCTTGGCGTAGTCCGTGGCCATCGCGCCCGCGAAGTCGTACACGACGACCTGGTCGTCGCCCACGACCCAGGCGTCGTGCCCGGGCGGGATGACGAAGACGTCACCCGGTCCGACCTCGGCCTCGCCGCCGTCGTCGTCCATCACGATGTGCATCCGGCCCTGGACGACATAGCCGTTGTGGTGGACCTCGCAGCTCTTGGTCCCCGCGATCGGGGCCACGGACTCCGACCAGCGCCAGCCCGGTTCGAACGTCCCTATGGCGAAGTCGAGTCCGGTCAGGTGGACGGCCTCCAGGTGCCCCTTGGGGAAATCACGCCGCTCGTCCGGCTTTTCGAGCATCTTCACTTCGATCATCACGGCTCTCCTTCCGGCCGCGCTCCGGTGCCGACGGGGTCCGGTCGTGCTCTGCCGGGCCGCCGATCCGAGCGGCCGCGCCGCGGCCGGACCCCGCTTACCATGGTCCGCCTCTCCCGTGGGCGCCGCCATACGGGCGAGGGCGACCGGCACGGGCCGCCCGGGGCCGACGACGTCAACTGGCGCCGCTGTACAGCCGGATGAGGGCGGCGGGCTCCTGCCCACGGGCGACGCCGCACAGCCGCCCGAGGCCGCCCGGCGCCAGCCGGCACCGGACGCACAGCCGGCGCGGGCCGGCCGACGTCAGCAGGCACCGCCGCGCAGTCGGCGCCGCACGGCCGACGTCGGCCCTCACCACCGCACACCCGAGAGAACGGCCGGTGTCAGCCGGCACCGCCGCGCAGTCGGCGCCGGACGGCCAACGTCAGCCGACACCGGACGCACAGGCGGGCCGGACGGCCGGCGTCAGCCCTCACCACCGCGCAGCCCAACGAGAACGGCCGGTGTCAGCCGGCACCGCCGCACAGCCGGGCGAAGCGCTCGGCGTCGACGTTGCCGCCGGAGAGGATCACCCCGACCCGGGGCGGCAGCGCGCCCACCCGGCCGGACAGGAGCGCGGCGAGCGGCGTGGCACCGCTCGGCTCGACGACGATCTTCAGCCGCTCGAAGGCGAACCGCATCGCGTCCCGGATCTCGTCGTCGCCGACCAGCTCCACCGCGTCGACGAGCCGTCGGTTGACGGAGAAGGTGAGTTCGCCGGGGGTGTGCAGGGCCTGGCCGTCGGCGATGGTCCGCGGTACCGGGATCTCCACCCGCCGCCCCGCTTCTAGGGACCGCCTGGTGTCGTCCCCCGCCTCGGGCTCGACCCCGATGAGCCGCAGCCCGGGATGGAGTCCCTTCGCCGCGGTGCCGCTCCCCGCGATGAGCCCGCCGCCGCCGACCGGGACGACCAACGCGTCCAGCGCGCCGGTCTCTTCGAGCAGTTCCAGCGCGGCCGTGCCCTGCCCGGCCATGACATGGGGGTGCTCGTAGGGCGGGATGAGCGCGAGGCCGCGCTCGGCCGCGAGGGCCTCGGCGAGGGCGACCCGGTCGCCGGTGTAGCGGTCGTAGGTGACGATCTCGGCGCCGTACGCCTCGGTGGCGCGCCGTTTCGAGGGCGGGGCGTCGTCGGGCATGACGATGACCGCGGTGGTGCCGAGTTCCCGGGCGGCCAGGGCGACGGCCTGGGCGTGGTTCCCGGAGGAGTACGCGGCGATGCCCCGGGCGAGCTGCTCCGGCGCCAGCCGGGAGGCGGCGTTGTAGGCGCCGCGGAACTTGAAGGCGCCGACGCGCTGGAAGTTCTCGCACTTGAGGTGGACCTCGGCGCCGACGAGGGCGTCGAGGGTGCGCGAGCGCAGCACCGGGGTGCGGTGGGCGACGCCCTTGAGACGCTCGGCCGCGTCTCGGACGTCGTCGAGGGTGATGATCGGGGGCGGGGTGGTCGTCACGCGTCTCCTCCAGCGGAGTCGGGGATCGGGCCGGTCGTGGCGCGCGCCTGGGCGAGGTAGCTGTAGGCGGAGGCGCGGGAGATTCCGAGCCGGGCGGCGACCTGTTCGACGGCGCGCCGCACGGCGAACACGCCCCGCCCGTCCAGGCCGCGGAACAGCTCCAGCCGCCCGGCCCGGTCCAGCTCGGCCCAGCCGCGGTTCTGGCGGAGCTGATGGGCGTCGAGAATGGCGTCGACGACGGAGTCGATGTCGTTGCCGAAGGTGGTGACCGGCGCCTCGTCCGGTGCCCGGCCGACCCCGGCCAGCGCGCCGAGCAGCGCGTGGGCCTCGTTGACCGCGGTGACGTCCAGGTTGACGCAGAGGGCGCCGAAGACCTCGCCGGTGGAGTCCCGCAGGAGCAGGGTGGAGGCCTTCACCAGCTTCCCCGTGCCGGTCCGGGTGACGTAGTTGAGATCGTCCTCCGCGTCCGGGCCGTGGGCGACCATGCGCAGGCCGATCTCGCTCATCGCCCCGCCGACGGCCCGCCCGGTCACCGCGCCGGCCACCGCCACGACGGACCGGTCCGGACGCCGGTAGTCGTGCAGCACCACCTCGCACAGCGGCCCGAAGGTCGCCACCAGCCCGTCCACGACCGGCGTCAGGGCCGCGACGATCGCGTCCCGCTCGGACTCCAGGGCCGCACCGGCCGCCATCGCTCACTCCCGCCCGTCGAGCACACCAACGGTTCCAGACTACACGTCCAGGGGCTGGACAAGAGGTCCAATCACTCGGATCCGGGGCGCGCGGAGTGAATCCGTGATCCCTGCATGCGCCCCCACCCTCGCGGGGAGAATCCGTTACGCGTTTGTCCGGAACCGATCGGAAAGCAGGCCGCTCCGTGTTGTTGCATCTGCCCACGTCCGTGTCCGAGGTACAGCAGCACACCGCCGAGGGGGCACTGCCGATCGGTGGGGCCACCCTCGCCTGGGCGACCTACCAACGCGACGGCTTCCCCGATCACGTCATGTCCCTGCGGAACCTGCCGGAGGCGAACACCCTCGGGCCGGAGGTGCTGGGCGCGGCGGTGCTCCTGGCCCGAATAGACGACCGCGTGCCGGAGGTGCTGCGGCGGGCGGCCGGCTCGATCGGCACCGGTGCCGTGCGGCGGGCCGCCACCGTCGGCGGCAACATCGTGGGCAGCACGCTGCGCTGTCTGCTCCCCGCCGCGCTGGTCCTCAACGCCCGCGCGACGGTCCTGGACTCGGCCGGTGTCTACGAGACCGACCTGACGGAACTGCTGGCGAAGCGTCCGGTGCTGCTCAGCATCGGCTGGCGCACCCCGCTGACCAGTGGCTACTTCAAGCAGGAGGCGGACGCGGGCGGCCCGCCGCCGTTCGTGGTCGCCACCGCGGTGCACGCCGGCTCCGACGGCACGAGGCAACTGCGGCTCGCGGTCCGCGACGGCTACGAGTTCCTGACGGCGAGCGCGGATCACGACGGCGACGTGGACGCGGTACTGGCCGCGGTGGAGGCCACCGACATCGGCGCGCTTCCGCTGGACCTGCGGGACGTGGTGCGGGCCCAGATCATGGAGGTCCTCAACCGCTGACACCCGGGCGCGCGGGCCGGACACCCCGCGCGCACGACGGTTTCACCCGCCTCGGGCCCTGCGCCCGGGGCGGGTTTTCGTCTGTCCCGGCGCGCCCCTCGCGCCCGCCCTGATCACCGTGCGCACGCCCATGAAAGCCAGCCACTCGCACACCACTTGCTCATTCTTGCTCGAAACGAGCAGTTTTCAAGCACCTATTGACACGCGGCTCGGGCGTGGACAGAGTCGTGCGGCAGCAACAGCAGCCGGCCGCCACGTCTTGGGAGCGATCCGCGCCATGCCTGAAATCCCTGCTGTCTCACGCCGTACCGTCATGGGCTCGGCCCTCGCCTCGGGGGCCCTCGCCGCCGGGCTCGGCACCACAGCCTCCGCCGCCCCCTCCGGCCCCACCGCCGACGGCACGCCGTCCCGGCGCCCGGGCCAGAAGTCGATGACCGGGGTCCCGTTCGACGTCCACGCGACCGTCCGGGTCGGTCTGATCGGGCTCGGCAACCGGGGCCACGGCATGGCCTCGGGCTGGGCCGCCGTCCCCGGCTGCGCCGTGACGGCGGTCTGCGACATCCGCGCCGACCGCGCCGCGCGTACCGCCGACCGGCTGGTGGCCGAGGGCCGCCCCCGCCCCGCCGAGTACGGCGGCTCCGCCGACGCCTACGCCCGTATGCTCCGGCGCGAGGACATCGACCTCGTGTACATCGCCACGCCCTGGGAGTTCCACTACGAGCAGGGCCGTGCCGCGCTGCTGGCCGGCAAGCACGCCCTCGTCGAACTGCCGATCGCCACCGAACTGCGCGAACTCTGGGACCTGGTGGACACCAGCGAGCGCACCCGCCGCCATCTGATCCTCTCCGAGAACTGCTCCTACGGCCGCAACGAGCTGGCGATGCTGAAGATGGCCCACGACGGCCTGTTCGGCGAGATCACCAACGGCCACGGCGGCTATCTGCACGACCTCCGGGCCCTGCTGTTCTCGGACACCTACTACACCGACTCCTGGCGGCGGCTGTGGCACACCCGCAGCACCGCCTCCTTCTACGCCATGCACGGCCTCGCCCCGATCGCCGCGGCGATGGACATCAACCGCGGCGACCGCATGACGACCCTGCGGGCGACCGCCACCGAACCCCGCGGCCTCGCCGACTACCGGGAGCGCTTCGTCCCCCGCTCCCACCCGAGCTGGCGGGAGACCTATGTCAACGGCGACCTGGTCACCTGTCTGATCGACACCGCCAGGGGCCGGGTGGTCCGCGCCGAGCACGAGGTCAGCTCGCCGCGCCCGTACAGCCGTATCAACTCGCTCGCGGGCAGCCGGGGCATCTTCGAGGACTACGCGGGCGTCACCACCTCCGGAGGCGGCCGGGTCTACCTCGAACCGGACCACGGCGGGCACACCTGGCGGGCCTTCGACGCCTACCGCAAGGAGTTCGACCACTGGCTGTGGCTGAAGATCGGCGACGACGCGGCGAACAACGGCGGACACGGCGGCATGGACTACGTCCTTCAGTGGCGCACCGTGCAGCAGATGCGGGCCGGGCTCGTCCCCGACATGGACGTCTACGACGGCGCGGTCTGGTGCTCCCCCGTCCCCCTGAGCGTCAAGTCGCTGGCGGCGGGCGGCCGTCCGGTCGCCGTCCCGGACTTCACCCGGGGCTCCTGGGTCAACCACCGCGCGGGCCTGGACTCACGGCCGAGCGAGATGCCCCCGGTCGTCTGACGGCGGCCCGCGAAGGCGCCCGGGGCCGGTGGGAGCGAGGGCTATTCTTCCGCCAGGTCGGTGAACGGGGAGGGTACAGATGGACGGTTCCGTCGAACTGGTGCGGATGGGAAGCGAGGGCGACGGCGTCGTCCTGCGGCTCACCGGGGACGAGGGGACGAACGGGACGGTGCTCGCCGGCGTCCTCGTCGTCGGCACCCCCTTCGTCTCGGGCCACCTCGGGGTCCGGGTCCTGCCCGAGGACCTGCGGGAGTGGCAGGAGGCCCTGGACGCGCTCGACTCGGGTCAGGACGTGGACCGGCGGGCGTTCTCGCACGGCGCGTCCCTGGTCGTCGAGCGGGACGCCTCGGCGGCGACGGCCCGGGTCACGGTCGAGGACGCCTCGGTGCCCCCGACCTGCGTCACGGTGACCGTGCCGATGGACGACGCCTGGTTCGACGACGCCTACGAGCGGCTGGAGCGCGTCTGGAAGACCTGGCCCGCCGCCGAGGGCTGAGCGGGTCAGCGCACGCCGCCCGGTTCCGCCTCCGGCACCGGGCGGCGCAGCAGGTACACGCCCGCCGCCGAGACCAGCAGGGCCATGCACGCGATGAACACCAGCCCGGCGCCCTCCAGTCCGATCGGTTCCACCAGCAGTCCCACGCCGATCACGGGCACCGAGATGCCCGTGTAGGCGACCACGAACAGCGCCGAGATCACGGCGGCGCGCCGGTCCGCCTCGGAGGCCTGCGCGACCGCGGACAGCGCGGCGCGGAACGACAGGCCCTGCCCGGCGCCGCCGACGACCGCGCTCAGTACGACCAGGGCCAGCAGGTCCCAGTGCAGGGCGCCCGCGAGCAGCGCGAGTCCGGCGAGGAGCGCGGTGCAGCCGAGCGGGAGCGATCGGGCGACACCGACCCGGCCCACGGCGAGTTGTCCCGCCGTGGAGGAGAAGAAGGCCAGGGCGACGACGAGTCCGCTCACCGCGTGGTCGGTCACGTCCAGGGAGTGGGCGAGGAACGACGGGCTGACCGAGGTGAACACCCCGAACAGGGCGAATCCGACGAAGGACGCGGCGGCCGCCGGTCCGAACACGGCCCGCACCGGCGGCGGCAGACCGGGCCGCTGCGGCCGTACGGTGCTCAGCGGCCGCCGTTCGCGAACGGTCTCCGGGAGCAGCGTCAGCACCGCGGCCGAGACGGCCACCAGGGCGAGGTGCACGGCGAAGGGGAGGTAGAGGGGCCAGTCGGCGTACTGCGCGAGCACTCCGGCGAGCAGCGGACCGCACCCGAGCCCGCCCATGTTCGCCGCGGTCGCCACAAAGGTCGCCCTGGGGGATCCGTGCGGCGCCAGCTCGATGACGTACGCGGAGGCGGCCCCGGTGAACAGGCCCGCGGACAGGCCGGACAGCAGCCGTCCGACGTACAGCCAGCCCAGCGCGGTGGCGCACAGGAAGCAGACCGCGCTGGCGGCCGCGCAGCCCAGTCCCCACCACAGCACCGGCCGTCTGCCCACGGCGTCCGAGGCGTTCCCGGCGAACAGCAGGACGCCGATGACACCGAAGGCGTAGACGGAGTAGACGACCGTGACCGTGAGTTCGGAGAAGCCGAACTTCTCCTGGTAGAGCCCGTACAGCGGGGTCGGGAGCGTGGTGCCGGCCATGCAGACCGCGAACACGGCCCCGGCGAGCAGGCACGGGCGCCAGCCTCGAAGATCACCGTCCATGACTGTGACCGTATCCGCAGCGCGCCCGGCGGCCGCCCGGCGCCACGCGGAGGCGCGGTGGGTCAGGGGGCCGCGGTGGCGGGCACCCAGGCCCACACGGCTTTGCCGGCTCCCTCGCGGCTCCACCCCAGGGAGTCGGCCAGGGAGCGCACGATCCGCAGCCCCCGGCCGCCTTGGGCCGCACCGGAACCCTCGTCCACCATCCAGACCGGAGGGGTGGAACTGTCGTCCACCGCGGAGACGAACACCTGCCCGTCGACGGTCAGGACGCTCAACTTCCGCGGACCGCGCGGGGTGTGCCGATGGGATTCTCCGGCTCGGCCCGCCAGGGTCTGCGTCGGCAGCGACTCCGAGGGGTTGGTCACGCTGTGTCGTCCCTGAGGGCGACCCGGGCGGTGACGCGCTTGCCCACCGGTTCCCGGCTCACCTCGAATCCGTCGGCGACGGCCATCACGATCTCCAGGCCGTGCCGGCCCACCCGCGCGGGGTCGGCGCCGCGGGCCAGCGGCAGGACCGGTTCGGAGTCCCAGACCGCGATCTCGACCGCTTCCCCGACGATGCGCAGGTCCATCGCGATCGGGCCCGGCGCGTACTTGCGGGCGTTGGTGACCAGCTCGCTGACGACCAGCTGGGTCAGCTCGACACCGCGCTGGGAGACCGGCAGCCCGAGGGCGGTGCGCGCCCGGGCGAGGAAGGCGGCGGCGAGATGGCGGGCCTGCGCGATGCAACTGCCGTCCCCGTCCAGGGCGACGGCGGTCTGCATGACCTCCGGCGCCGTGCCGCCCTGGCCCACCGGCACTGATCCCATATCCGCCCGCCTCCGCAACCCCGTTCGTACGACGCACGTACCCGCGTGTCCGCAATCAAAGCCAAGCTCCCCCGCACCGGCCTCCCGTGGCCGGGGGGCATGTTCACCAGGCTTGCGGGGCATGCGTCCCGGGCGCGGGCCAGGCAGGTGCCAGTATCACAGACGTGGTCGGAGGACGAATGATGGATGCCCAACGAGCCGAGCAGACACCGTGGCACGGGCTCACGGTCACGACCACCGTCATGGACGGCATCCAGGTGCTCACCCTGACCGGCGAGGTCGACCACGACACCAGCCCCCAGCTGCGGTCGGCCGCCCTCGACGCCTGCGCGGCGGGACGGCCGCGCATCGTGGTGGACCTCAGCCGGGTCTCGTTCATGGATTCCAGCGGTATCAACATACTGATCGCGGCCCATCACGGCGCCACGGAGTCGGGCGGCTGGCTGCGGATCGCCGCGCCCCTCCCGCCGGTCCTCCGTACCTTGCGGCTGGTGGGTGTCGACGAGGTCATCCCCTGCGCGGCCACGGTCCCCGAGGCGCTGACCCCGTGAGGGGTCCGGCCCGCGAGCGCCGCCGCCGGAGCACTCCGGCGGCGGCCCGTCCCACCGTGGCCCGCCGACCGGTCACGGGGACGACCCCTGTCGCGGGGGCCGCGGGCGCTGCCCGCACGGCCGTCGTGTGCCCGCGCACACCGCGTCCGACACGCTCCGGCGCACGCCGTTCGCCGAACCCGTCGACCGTGTGCGGGGCTTGGAGAAAAATTTCTCGGATTTCTCCGTGTGGGGCAGGCATGGTGTGTTCACGACCGGGTAGCCGCGCTCTTGGCGGCCCCCTCACGGGAGTGGGCCTCGACCGCTGGGAGGACCTGGGATGACGACGGCACTCGTCGGTGCGACGACTGAGTCCGACACGGAGCTGCCCCAGGTGGCAGACCCTCAGAAGATCGCGCCCCAGGACGCACGCGCGCTGACCAAGACCTTCTTCGACCGGCTCGCCGTGCTGGAGGAAGGCACCCCCGAATACCAGTACGCGCGCAACACGCTCATCGAGATGAACATCTCGCTGGTGCGCTTCGCCGCCCGCCGGTTCCGCAGCGGCGGACAGGACATGGAGGACATCGTCCAGGTCGGCACGATCGGCCTGATCAAGGCGATCGACCGGTTCGAGATCTCCCGTGACGTGCAGTTCACGAGTTTCGCGGTGCCCTACATCGTCGGTGAGATCAAGCGCTTCTTCCGTGACACCTCCTGGTCCGTGCATGTGCCGCGCCGCCTTCAGGAGGCCCGTACCGAACTCGCCCGCGCCAGCGAGGAGCTGCGCAGCCGGCTGGGCCGCTCCCCGAAGGTGTCGGAGCTGGCCGCCCTGATGAACCTCTCGGAGGACGAGGTCATAGAGGCGCAGATCGCGGCCAACGGATACAACTCCGCCTCCCTGGACGCCGCGATCACCGGTGACGCCGACGAGGGCGAGGCGGCGCTGTCCGAGTTCATCGGCGAGGAGGACACCGCGCTCGAACTCGTGGAGAACATCCACGCGCTCGCGCCCCTCGTCGCCGAACTGGACGAGCGGGACCGGCTGATCCTGCACCTGCGGTTCGTCGAGGAGCGCACTCAGGCGCAGATCGGCGAGCAGTTGGGTGTCTCGCAGATGCACATCTCGCGCCTCATCACCCGCATACTGGCGCGCCTGCGCTCGGGGCTGCTCAGCACCGAGTGACGGCACGCGCCGGCACCCACGTCCACTGCCCGGTCGGGACCGGGCCCGCTCACGGGCGGGTCATGTCCCGGCCGGGCAGTCGTACGACGGTGACGAAGAACTCGTCGATCTGGCGGACCGCGGCGATGAACTGGTCGAGGTCGACGGGCTTGGTGACGTAGGCGTTGGCGTGCAGCTTGTAGCTGCGCAGGATGTCCTCCTCGGCCGCCGAGGTGGTGAGCACCACCACCGGGATGTGGGCCAGCTCCGGGTCGGACTTGATGCGTTCGAGGACCTGCCGGCCGTCGTACTTGGGCAGGTTGAGGTCGAGCAGGATCAGGTCCGGGGTGGGCGCGTCGCCGTGCTCGCCGCGCCGGTAGAGGAAGTCGAGGGCCTCCTCGCCGTCCCGGACGACGTGCAGGGTGTTGCCGATCTTGTTGTCCTCGAAGGCCTCCCGGGTCATCAGTTCGTCGCCGGGATCGTCCTCGACGAGCAGGACCTCGATGGGCTGTGCGGGCGCGGTCATACGGGCTGTCCTTCCGGGACGGTACGGGTGGACCCGTCGGCGTCCGACGGGCCGGTGCCGTCGGACACGGCGGGCCGGGCCGCGGGCAGGGTGAAGAGAAAACGGGTGCCCTCGGTGTGGGTGGTGTCGATCCAGATGCGGCCGCCGTGGAACTCCACGATCTTCTTGCAGAGCGCGAGACCGATGCCCGTACCCGTGTAGGCGTCCCGGCCGTGCAGGCGCTGGAAGATGACGAACACCTTCTCGGCGAACTCCTCGGCGATGCCTATGCCGTTGTCGGTCACGCCGAACCGCCAGGCCGGGCTCGACTCCTCGGCGTCCGGGTCGGGTTCGCAGGTGACGGCGACGCGGACCGGGCGGTCGGCGTGGCGGAACTTCACGGCGTTGCCGATCAGGTTCTGCCAGAGCATGACGAACAGGGTCGGGTCGCCGGTGACCTCGGGCAGGGGGCCGGAGCGCTCGATCACCGCGCCGGACTCCTCGGTGGCCGCGCGCAGGTTGGCCAGTGCCTTGTCCAGGCTCTGGTCCAGGGCGACGGGCAGGTGGGCGTCGTTGAGCCGGCCGACCCGGGAGAAGGTGAGCAGGTCGTTGATGAGGACCTGCATGCGCTTGGCGCCGTCCACGGCGAAGGCGATGTACTGCGTGCCCCGCTCGTCCAGCTGGTCGCCGTAGCGCTTCTCCAGCAGCTGGCAGAAGGAGGCCACCTTGCGCAGGGGCTCCTGGAGGTCGTGGGAGGCGACATAGGCGAACTGTTCGAGCTCGGCGTTGGACCGGCGCAGTTCCACCGCCTGGTCGTCCAGGTCGGCGGCCTGCCGGCTCAGGTGCTCCTCCTGGACGCGGGAGGCTTCCAGCTCCGTCACCAGGCGCAGCCGCATGGCCTCCACGTCGCCCGCCATGGCCCGGATGTCGGCCGGTCCCCCGGCCGGGAGGCGGTGGGTGAAGTCGCCCCGGGAGACCCGGCGGGAGGCGGTGCGCAGCCGGCCCAGAGGCCGGGCGACCAGCGCGTGCACCAGCACCGCCAGCGCCACCCCGGTGAGCAGGAAGGCGGCGACCAGGCCGCCCAGCACCCAGTCGCGGACGGTGCGCACATGGCTCAGCTCGCTGCGGCTGTCGTCCCTGGCCTGGAGCAGTTCCCGGTTCTGCGCGGTGAACAGCACGCGGACGTCGTCGAAGGCGGCCTTGCCGCGGGCTGTTTCCGCCCGGTCGGCCGTGCGGGGGTCGCCCGGGTCGACCTCGGCGATCAGCGGATCGGCGTACGTGCGGCGCCAGTCGTCCGCCGCGCGTTCGATGGCGTCGAGGTCGGCGCGCAGGGCCGGCCGGTCGCCGATGAGTCTGCGCAGCCGGTCCGCGGACTCGTGTTCGGCCCGCTGGCCCTCGGTGTACGGATCAAGGAATTGCCGGTCGGCGGAGATGACGTAGCCGCGGGCTCCGGTCTCCTGGTTGAGCAGGGCGTTCTGCATCTGCAGTGCCTCGGAGCGGGCGGGCTGGATCTCCTCTATGAGCCGGTCGGAGACGCGCGCGGTCCGGTCGAGGAGCGCGGAGCCGACCACCGAGCCGGTCACGACCAGCGCGATCATCACGGCCAGGGCGACATGGAACCAGCCCTGCACGGTGATACGGCTGCGCCGGGTGCGGTCGTCGTCCGGGGCGGCGGGCGCCTCCGGGGCGGGCGTGGTCACGGTCGGTCTTCCTCGTTCTCTCGGTTGGTGCGGCGCAGATGCAGCACGGCGACATCGTCGGCGAGGCCGCCGTAGGCCTCGGCCAGTGCCTCGGCGCGGCCGATCAGTCCGTCCACGAACGACTCGGCGGGCAGCTTCGCCATCGAACGGGCCAGTTCCAGCAGGCCCTCCTCGCCGAGGCGTTCGCGGCCCGGTCCGATGCGGCCCTCGAAGAGCCCGTCGGTGAAGAGCACGAGACCGGCCTCGTCGTCCGGCAGGGTCAGCTCGGCCACCGGCCAGCGTGCCACACCGCCGGGCAGCACACCGAGGGCGGGTCCGCCCGCCACCTCGACCCACTCCACGCGGTCGCCGCTGCGCAGCAGCAGGCCCGGATGCCCGGCCCGCATGACCCGCGTCGAGCAGCCGTCGGGCAGCACCTCCACGCTGGTGAGGGTGGCGAAGATCTGCTCGCCGGTGCGCTCGGCGATCAGGATCTCCTCCAGGGTGCGCAGTTGCCGGGCCCCGGTGACCCCGCTGAAGACCAGGGTCCGCCAGGCGATGCGCAGGCCCACGCCGAGCGCCGCCTCGTCGGGGCCGTGGCCCGAGACGTCCCCGATGAGCACGTGGACGCTGCCGTCGGGGGTCTGCACGACGTCGTAGAAGTCGCCGCCGAGCAGGGCCTGCTCCCGGCCGGGGAGGTAGCGCGCGACGACCTCCAGGCCGACCGGGTCGCGCAGCAGCGGGGTGGGCAGCAGGCCGCGTTCGAGCCGCCGGTTCTCCTCCGCCCTCAACTGCCCCGCCTGGAGGGCCGCGGCGGCGTGCTCGGCGAGCTTGCGCTGGATCGCGTATCGGATCGCGCGGCCGAACAGTTCCGCCTCGACGCGGCCCTTGACCAGGTAGTCCTGCGCGCCCGCGGCGACCGCGGCGAGCCCGGTGCTCTCCTCGGCCAGCCCGGTCAGCACCACCACGGCGACATCGGCGTACTGCCGTACGGCCGCGACGCCCTCCAGGCCGGTGGAGTCGGGCAGGTGCAGGTCGAGCAGGACGCAGTCCGGGGACGCCGTCGTCAGGGCCTCACGGGCCTCGGCGAGGGAGCGCACCCAGGTCAGCCGCATTCCGGGGGAGCAGTCGGCGACCAGTTCCTCCACCAGGAGCGCGTCGGCGTCGTCGTCCTCGATCAGGAGGACGGAGGGCTCCTGCCAGTCGTAGGCGGTGCCCTCCACGTCGGCGACGCCCTGAGCGACCCCCACCCCGGCAACGCCATGCTGTGTTGGGATCATTCGCTTCTGCTTCACCCTCGATCGCCTCGGCCGAGCCGCTGAGCGGCTCGTCATTGCCGTAAGGCAACGAACGAAGACTACTGGCAGGGCGGCGCGCTGTCGTCACCGATCCTCCAGGACTTGGCACAGGCCGTGGACGAGGAGGTAGGCGGACCGGGTCACTGCGGGGAGCGGCTGCGCGGCAGCCTGACCAGGGGATGCACCACTCCGTAGAGCTGGTCGATGGCGTCGCGCAGCACCGGGCGGTCCGCCGGGGCGGCCGTGACGAGGGTCCGCTCCAGCAGTTGCCGACGGCGCTGCCGGGTGGCTTCGAGCACACACTTCCCGGCGCCGGTGAGACAGAACTCACCCGACGGATCACGGCGTACCAGGGTGCGCCGCTCCAGACGGTCGTAGAGCCGGTCCGCCGCCGCGCCGTCGACGCCGAGGCCCTCGGCGACTCGGGTGGGATCGCCCCGCTTCGTCTCCAGGACGAGCAGTCCGCGCATCTGCTCGTCGGAGATCGTCGGCGCGACGTCCTCGTGTGCCTGACGCCACAGCCCGATCATGGACTCGGCGACCCGGTCCGCGGTGGCGGACTCGTCGGCGGGTTCGGGATCCACTGGCATGGTTTGCCCCTTTCCTTGGTGCCGTCGAGTAGCGCGTCTACCCGCCTGACGGCGCTTCAGCCCCGATCTCGCGTTCGATACGACGGTCGGGCGTACGCGTGAGAGCGCGCCCGCGGGGCATCCGGAGACCCGGAGCCAACCGGCCGGAGCAGGTTCCGGCCCTCCTTCAGCACTCAGGGGGCACCCTCATGATCACCGAAAGCGGACCGGCGGCCTCGGAAACGGCGGAGGCCGGACCGACCGCCCGCAAGCAGCGTCTGCGCCGGCGGCTGGAGCGGCTGATCGGCATCGCGGCGACCGAGGGCAACGAACTCCTCCCGCTGCGCAACGGCGACCAGATCTTCCCCGCGATGCTGGAAGCGGTGCGGTCGGCCCGGTACACGATCGACATGATGACGTTCGTGTACTGGCGGGGTCACATCGCCCACGAGTTCGCCGACGCCCTCGCCGACCGGGCCCGGGAGGGCGTGCGCGTGCGGCTGCTGCTCGACGGGTTCGGCGCCAAGGAGATAGAGCAGGAACTGCTGGACCGGATGGAGACGGCGGGCGTGGAGGTGGCCTGGTTCCGCAAGCCCGTGCGGGTGTCGCCGTTCAAGCAGAACCACCGCTGCCACCGCAAGGCCCTGATCGTCGACGAGCACACCGCGTTCACCGGCGGGGTCGGCATCGCCGAGGAGTGGCAGGGCGACGCCCGCGGGCCCGAGGAGTGGCGGGACACCCACGTCCGGCTGCGCGGGCCGGCGGTGGACGGCATCGCCGCCGCGTTCGCGCAGAACTGGGCCGAGTGCCACGACGAACTCTTCGACGAGCGGGACCGCTTCACCGAGCACGAGGCGGTCGGCGACTCGGTGGTCCAGGTGGTGCGCGGCTCGGCGAGCTTCGGCTGGCAGGACATGCAGACCCTGATCCGGGTGATGCTGGACTCCGCCGAGGAACGCTTCCGCCTGGCCACCGCCTACTTCGCCCCCGACGCCTACTTCGCCGACCTGCTCGCCGCGACCGCGGCCCGCGGGGTGCGGGTGGAGATCCTGCTGCCCGGCCCGTACACCGACCAGCGAGCCTGTCAGCTCGCCGGTCGGCAGCACTACGAGCAGTTGCTCAAGGCGGGGGTGCGGATCCATCACTTCCAGCCGACGATGATGCACGCCAAGATCATCACCGTGGACTCGGTCGCCTCGCTGGTCGGTTCGACCAACTTCAACCGCCGGTCCATGGACCACGACGAGGAGGTCATGCTCGCGGTGCTGGACGAGTCCTTCACCGCGGAGCTGGACCGGGACTACGACGCCGACCTGGAGCGCAGTGTCGCGATCGATCCCGCCCGGTGGCGGGGGCGCTCCCCGTGGGAGCGGGTCAAGGAGGCGGCCGTCACCCCCGTCCGGCGCTTCCTGTGACCGCCGCCTCGGGCCTGCCGTGCCAGTCCAGGCAGACCACCAGGGCGTCGTCGTCCGGTGCGGCACCGCCGCGGTGACCGGTCAGTTCGCGCAGCACGGCGCGCGGTACCTCGGCGGCGGGGAGCAGCCGGGTGGACTGCATGGCCCGGGCCAGGGCCGTCTCGCCGTACGCCTCCCCCTTGGGGGAGGCGACGTCGTGCACCCCGTCGCTGACGAAGACGAGCCGGTCACCGGGTTCGACGGAGAACTCCTGGGCGACGTAGTCGGTCTCCTCGAACATGCCCAGCGGAAGTTGCGCCTCGAAGGTGACGGCCTCCACGACGCCGTCGCGCAGCCGCAGCAGTTGGGGCGAGCCCGCGTCGACCACGCTCGCCCGTCCGGTGGCCAGGTCGAAGTCGAACATGAGCACGGAGAGGTAGCAGCGGCCCCGGTAGTGGGCGTAGACGGCCTGGTCGGCCAGGGCCGCCTGGTCGGCGATGCCGATGCCGGCGCGCCGGGCGTTGCGCAGCGCGTTGATGGCCAGGTTGGTCAGCAGCGACGCCTCGATGCCCTCGCCCATGCCGTTGGTGACGTACAGCATGAGGTGGTCGGCGGTGGCGGACCAGTCGTAGTTGTCGCCGAAGATGGCGTAGGCGGGCTCCAGTTGGGCGCCCAGTTCGTACTCGGGGCGCGAGCAGGAGCTGCCGGGCAGCAGGTGCCACTGCATCTCGGCGGCCAGGGTCAGCCGGTCCCGGCGCCGCGCGCGCAGGTAGCGGTCGGTGTCGCGGCCGGCCACCATCACCTCGCGCCCCAGCACCTCGGCGACCTCGGCCAGTTCGGTCTCCCAGCGGCGGGCCTCGTCCGTACCGGGCAGGGTCACCGACAGCACGCCGAGCCGGTCACCGCGCACGCTGACGGGCAGATGCAGCCGCGCCCGCCCGTCCTTCCGCTCCTCGCGGTAGGGCTGCTGGGACCCGAAGGCCCGGCCCGCCGCACTGGAGTGCACCGACATCGACTCCGCGGTGTCCGGGGGCAGGGACACCCCCTGGAGCACGCTGAGGCCGTAGTCGGCCATGAACAACTCGACCTCGTCGGCGTCGTACTGAGTGACCAGTACCGCGCGCAGGGCGTCGAGCAGCCCGTCGGGAGCCGCCGTTCGCAGAGCACGCTCGGCGGCCGCGAATCTGTTCATGACGTTAAGTACACCAACCTTTCACAGGACGACGTGCGGACCTCGCTCACCTGGCCGAATGCCACGAAGGGACGGACGGGCCGCCCCGGGTCGGCCGCGGGGAGCGCCGCTGCTAGTACGCTGACAGGCACCCCAGTGCCTGCGAGAGTGTGATCGTGACTGTCTTCCGCCGCCCCGAGCCCGATGAGGTCGCGCGTGTGACCACCACGGCCGTCGAGCTGCTGGAAGTCGTATGGGGCCGGGCCTCGACCGCACCCACCTCCGCTTCCCAGCTGCGGGTGCTGCACATCCTGGAGCACCAGGACGGCATCAACCTGCGGACGCTCGCCGAGTCGCTGGCGTCCACGCCGCCCTCGACGAGCAGGCTGTGCGACCGGCTGGTGGCCGCCGGCTTCGTCGAGCGGGTGGTGAGCGCGGAGGACCGGCGCGAGGTGCGGCTGCACCTCAGCGGCCGGGGCCGGGGCTTCCTGGCCGACCTGCGCACCCGCAGGGAGCGGGAGTTGCACAAGGTGCTGGCGCAGATGCCCACGACCAAGCGGATCGCGCTGCTGGAGGGGCTGGAGGCGTTCTGCGCCACCGCCGCGACGCAGATACACGACGAGGCGGATCCGGGCAGCCGGAGCGCCTGAACGGGCGCGCGCGGCGCGGGAGCCACGCCCCGCGTGCCGCGCCGTCGGCCGGCACGCACCCCGGTACACACCGAGGCACGCGCGCGTACGCACGCGGCACCCCGCGCCCACCTGTGCATGTCCCGTCCTTCCCCGTGCTCGTGCAGCACGCCACTCTGTTGCCTCATGGTCATCATTGTCAAACAGCAACGACCTGCGCGATGGCGTTCACTCGAACCCGTGTACCCCGCCGCGACGTTTTACGCGGTGAATGTGCCACATGTCTCCCCCGTCGACGGCGGACGTACCGTTCAGGGACGCGAGGGCGACTCCGGTCGGACCAGCAGCACGGGGCAGGGCGCGTGGTCGACGACGAAGCGGCCCGCCGGGCCCAGGCTGTGCGGGCCGCGGTGGGCGGGATCACCGTCCCGGGCCAGGATCAGCAGGTCGCAGCCCTCGGCCGCGCGCAGCACCTC
The DNA here is from genome assembly GCF_040653275.1 of Streptomyces sp. NPDC048002. Classification (NCBI taxonomy): domain Bacteria; kingdom Bacillati; phylum Actinomycetota; class Actinomycetes; order Kitasatosporales; family Streptomycetaceae; genus Streptomyces; species Streptomyces sp. NPDC048002. The sequence goes on from NZ_JBEZNL010000049.1 coordinate 38,505, forward strand.
GTGCTCGACACGCCCGGTGCGCGCGACGCGCTCGCAGGGCCGCCCGAGACGCTCGGCGGCCGCCGCGAGCAGTCGGTGTGCCGCGTCCCCGGCGAGATGCTCCAGCCGGGTGCCGGGGTCGCGCTCGGGGTGGCCGCGCCCGAGGAGTCCGGCGAAGGCGCCGTGCGCCGCGCCCGGGACGTCGGCCGGGGTGACGTGCAGCAGGACGACGTCGGCGTCGGCCGGGGTGTGCGCGCGGGCGGCGTCCACACAGGCGGGCCAGGTGCCCTCGACGGTCCAGACGACGACGGCCATGGGCGTCAGCCTCCTCCGATCAGGGCCAGCGACACCCACAGTGCCAGGACGGCGGCGGCCAGGCTCGCCGGAACCGCGTACACGCCGAGCCGGGTGAACTCCTTCAACTCCACCTCGCCGTCGTGGGCGTGCACGATCCGCCGCCACAGCAGGGTGGCCAGCGAGCCCGCGTAAGTGAGGTTCGGGCCGATGTTCACCCCGAGCAGCACCGCGAGGACGGCTCCGGGGCCGGAGGGCGCGGTCAGCGGGAGCAGCACCAGCACCGCGGGCAGGTTGTTGATCACGTTGGCGAGGACGGCGGCCAGTGCGGCGAGCGCGCACAGCGCCGGCAGGCCCGTGCCCGCGGGAACGAGATGCCCGAGGGCCTCGTCGAGCCCGTTGTCCACGACCGCCCGGACCACGATGCCGAGGGCCAGGACGAAGGCGAGGAAGGGCACGGAGGCGGCGCCGAGCAGCGCGCGGGGCGTGGTGCGCCGCCGGAGCAGGGCCCGCACGGCGAGGGTGAGCGCGCCGGCCAGGGCCGCCCAGGCGGGGTCGACGCCGACCGCCGAGGTGAGGACGAACCCGGCCAGCGTGCACACCACGGTGACCAGGGCGAACATCGGCGGGCGCGGTGGCTCGGCAGCGGCGGGGGCCTGTGCCCCGGCGTCCAGGTCGGCGGCGAAGAAGCGGCGGAAGACCAGGTACTCGACGGCGATGGCGGCCACCCACGGCAGCGCCATCAGCGCCGCGAACCGGGTGAAGCTCAGCCCGCTGGCGCTGAACGCCAGGAGGTTGGTCAGGTTGGAGACCGGCAGCAGCAGGGAGGCCGTGTTCGACAGGTGGGTGCAGGCGTAGACGTGCGGTCTGGGACGCGCGCCCAGCCGGGCGGCGGTGACGAAGACGACCGGGGTCAGCAGCACCACCGTGGCGTCCAGGCTGAGCACCGCCGTGATGCCGGACGCGGCCAGGAACACCTGGGCCAGCAGCCGGCGCGGCCGGCCCGCCGCCGAGCGGGCCATCCAGGCCCCGCAGGCGCGGAACAGCCCCTCGTCGTCGCAGAGGTGGGCGAGGACCAGCACCGCGGCCAGGAAGCCGACGACCGGCCCGAGCTGTTCGATCTCGTCGAGCGCGTCACCGAGGGGCAGGGCGCCGGTGGCGACCAGCAGGACGGCGGCCGGGACCGCCACCACCGCCTCCGGCCACCCGAAGGGGCGGACGACCGCGCAGACCAGGACGAGGACGAGCAGGACCGCGGACAAGCTCTCCGCGAGCGGGGTGTTCAGGGTCGGATCCTTCCGCGCCGAGGCGGCCGGGCCGCCCCTCCAACACCCCGAACCGTACCCGCACCGCGCTCCCGCCCCAGCTCAGCGGGGTCGCGCCGACCGGCTCAACGGACCCGGCCGCGCGGCTTCAGCGGGGTCGCCGGGAGTTCGGGGGCGGGCAGCGGGTCGCCGTCGTAGCCCTTCACCTCGCCGAAGCGGGTGCCCTCGGTCCAGTCCCGGCGGGCCTGGACGATCTCCTCCTGGGACCGGCCGATCCAGTTCCAGAACATGAGGAGTTCCTCCTCGAAGGGCTCGCCGCCCAGGAGCATCAGACCCGCCTCCGACTCGGCGCGCAGCGGGAGTTCGGTGCGGCCGCAGCCGAGGTAGAGCATCGAGCCGGGCAGTACGGGGACGCCGTCGACGTGCGCCTCCCCCGACATGGACAGCACGGCGTACTCGAAGTCCGGTTCCAGCGGCAGGCGGACGTCGGCGCCGCGGGCGAGGGCCAGGTCGGCGCCGACCAGAGCGGTGTACGTCGTTCCGGGGGAGGTCGCCCCGTCGAGCCCGCCGAGGATGAGCGTGGCGGTCAGGCCGGGCGCCGTCACCGTGGGCAGGTCGGCGTGGTGTTCGAAGCGGGGTTCGGTGTGGCGGTGGCTGTCCGGGAGGGCGACCCAGAGCTGCGCGCCGTGCAGGAAACGGGCGTGCGCGCGAGGGCTCTCCTCGGAGTGGCTGATCGCCCGGCCCGAGGTCATCAGGCCCAGTTCACGCGGGCGGATCAGCTGGAGGCTGCCGGTGGAGTCGCGGTGCAGCACCTCGCCGTCGTGCAGCCAGCTCACCGTCTGGAGGCCCATGTGCGGGTGCGGGGGCACCTGCATCCCGGGCTCGTCGGCGATGTCGTCGGGGCCGTAGTGGTCGACGAAGCACCAGGCCCCCACCATCCGGCGGCCGAGGTTCGGCAGCAGCCGGCGCACCTCGGAGGACTCGCCGAGCCTGACCCGGCGCGGGCTGAGGAGTTCCCGTACGGGCTCCGCCACGACGAAGCCACGGCCGCCGCACACCGAGGGCGCGGCCTCCCGATCAAGATTGCTCATGCCGCCCAAACTAGACCCGGCGGGGGCGCCCCGTCAGTCCGTCACTCCGGGCCGCCCCCGTGCGGGCGAGAAAATAGTAGCCATGTACATAGTAGCTATGTATTGTATTTCTCATGAGCAAGGGTTCCGAGCAGGCGTCACCCGGCTATCTGGTGTGGCGGCTGTCCACGAAGTGGCGGGTCGCGGTCGACCGCGCGGTGGCACCACTGGGCCTCACCCACGCGCAGTACGCGCTGGTGGCCTCGTTGTACGGCATGCAGCGCGGCGGTGAGCGCCCCAGTCAGCGGAGGATGGCCGACCACACCGGCCTGGAGCCGCTGTACGTGTCCAAGCTGGCGCGCGCCCTGGAGTCCGCGGGCCTCCTCGAACGCACCCGGGACCCTCGCGACCCGCGCGCGGTGCAGCTCGCCCTGACCGAGCCGGGGCGGGAGCGGACCCGGCAGGCGATCGACGTCGTCCAGGGGCTCCTCCAGCAGTTGCTGGCGCCCCTCGGCGGCCCGGACGGCCCGCGCGCCCAGGAGTTCCGGCGCGACCTCGCGATCCTGCTCGACGCGCCCCTCGACCCGTTCACCCAGCACAACGAGTCCGACAGCAAGTCCGAGAGTGAGTCCGACAGCGAGTCCCAGAAGGAGCAGTCATGACCACCGCCACTCCCCCGCTGAACCCCCGTGTCATCGCCCTCGCCCACTACGCCTCCCGTGCCGTCCTGGAGAGCGTGCTGGCCCGGCACGGCGCCACCTTCCAGCAGTCCGTCACCCTCCGCCTCGCCGCGCTCGCCGACGGGCCGCTGGAGCGGACGGCTCTCGTCGGGGGCATAGTCGGCTCGCTGAAGATCGACGCGGCCGAGGCCGGGACCGTGGTCGACGGGCTGATCGCGGCGGGGCTGCTGTCCCGGACGGGGCCCTCCCTGGTCGGCATCACGGACGCCGGCCGGACCCTGTACGACCGGACCTCCGCCGAGACCGCCCCCATCAGCGCCCGGATCTACGCCGGCCTGCCCGAGGAGGACCTGGCGGCGGCCGGCCGCGTGCTGGCCCTCATCACCGAGCGGGCCAACGCCGAACTCGCGGCCGGCGCCGCGTAGACGCGCCGACGGGCGGCCGTGAGCCCTGGGGCGGCACACGCCCTAACCGGCGGCGGCCTTCGTGCGGGCGCGGCGGTGGGCGATCTCGCCGAGCAGGATGTCGACGGCGAGGAAGGCCAGCAGGGATATCCCGAGCAGCGGGACGAAGTAGCCGACCAGGGCCACCGCCACCGCCAGGGGCACCAGGATCTGCGGCGGCACCTTCTGCCAGGCGCCGCGCGGCATCGGCCGCCCGAAGGCGGAACCCCGGCCGCGCTGCCACCACATGCGGTAGCCCCAGACGATCAGCAGGATCAGGGAGAGCGCCAGCAGCATCAGGGCGATCTGGCTGACCAGGCCGAAGAGCACACCGGTGTGCAGGTCGATGCCCCAGCGGGTCAGCTTGGCGAGCACCGGGTAGTCGGCGAACCGCAGTTCGTCGGTGACCTGGCCGGTGGCGGGGTCCACGGCGACCGAGTCCTGCTTGGTGGGCCAGCTGCGCTGGATCTGCTTCACCACGTAGGCCGACTCCGCGTCCGCGGGCGGCACGATCTCCACCGGGTCGCCGAGCCCCTCGGCGCGTGCGGCGGCGAGGACCTTGTCGAGACCGACTCCGTGCGCCCCGTTCCCGGCGGCGGCCGAGGCGCCGTGCCCGGAGTGCTCGCCGCCCGCGCCCGCCGAGACCGACGGGGTCGCCCCGCCGAGCGAGGTGCGCAGCTCGTCGATGTGGGCGCCGGTGTACTGCGACCAGGTCAGACCGGTCGCGGAGAGGAAGAGGAACCCGGCGGCGGCCCAGGCGCCGACCGTGCCGTGCAGGCCGAGGGTGCGGCGGCGCCCGGTGGTGCCGCGCAGCTTCCTGCGGGCGCGGCGCCGGGAGAACCACAGGACCAGACCGCCGAGGGCCACCACCCACAGCCAGCTCGCGGCGAGTTCGCTGTAGAGCCGGCCGCTCTCGCCGAGCCGCAGATCGCGGTGGAACTCGTCGATCCAGGTGCGCAGCGGGAGCGCGCCGGTGGAGCCGTACTGTTCGAGCGCGCCGCGTACCTCGGCGGTGTAGGGGTCGACGAAGACGGCGAGGGTGTGGGCCGGGTCGACGCCGTCGACGCCGGAGAGCAGCACCCTGGTGCTGGCGTCGTCCTCGGGCGAGGGCCGCACGGCCGCGACCGCGCCCTCGGGGTGCGCCTCGCGGGCGGCGGCGACCTGCTCGGAGACCGGCAGCTTCTCCTCGCCCACGGGGACGGTCAGTTCGTGCGCGTACACGATCTTCTCGGCGGGGAACGCGGCGGCGTACAGGAACCCGGTCGCGGCGGCGACGAGCAGGAACGGCGCGATCAGGACACCGGCGTAGAAGTGCAGCCGGAGCACCAGCGGGCGCAGCGTGGCCCAGGTACGGCGGGCCGGGGCGGTGTCGGGGGCGTGGGCCCCGTCCGGTGGGGGTGACCCTGTCGAGCCGGACGCGGGGGAGGTCGAGGGGGCGGTGGGCATCGGGGGAACTCCGGGGACTGGTGCGCTTGTCGTGCGGTGGCGGTCCAGTAGTCGGGGAGCGTGCCCCCGGAGTTCCCGGGCCTCGCCGTGACCTGGCTCACAGGACGGGACTCCATGGCATCCTGAGCCGATGCCGGCACCGAGCGCGTACCCGCCCCTGACCGAACTCGTCGAGGAACTCCTCGCCCCCGAGGGCCCGTTGCCGATCGTCGCGGCCGGTGATCCGGTGCTGCGGCGCGGAACCCAGCGCTACGACGGCCAGTTGCCGCCCGCGCTGCTGTCCCGCTTCGTCGAGGCGCTGCGCCTGACCATGCGGGCGGCTCCCGGGGTGGGTCTGGCCGCCCCGCAGGTCGGCGTGCCGCTGCGGATCGCGGTCATCGAGGACCCGGCCCCGGTCTCCGAGGAGGTGCGCCTGGTGCGCGGCCGGGTCCCCCAGCCGTTCCGGGTCCTGGTCAACCCCGCGTACGAAACCGTCGGCCCCGATCGTGCCGCGTTCTTCGAGGGCTGTCTGAGTGTGCCGGGCTGGCAGGCGGTGGTGGCCAGACCGGCCGCGGTCCGCCTGACCGGGCAGGACGAGCACGGCCGCGCCCTGGACGAGGTGTTCGCGGGCTGGCCCGCCCGGATCGTCCAGCACGAGACGGACCACCTCGACGGCACGCTCTACCTCGACCGGGCCGAGCCGCGCTCCCTGTCCTCCGGCCGGGCGATGGCCGAGCGCTGGACGCAGCCGACCCCGAAGGAGGCGGCGGCGGCACTCGGCTTCGACCTGCCGGACTGAACCCGGCGGGCGGTCAGTCGTCCCGGAACGTCTCCAGCAGGCGCAGCCACACCTCGCTGATCGTCGGGTACGAGGGGACCGCGTGCCACAGGCGGCCGAGGGGGACCTCGCCCGCCACCGCGATCGTCGCGGAGTGGATGAGTTCGCCGACCCCGGGGCCGACGAAGGTGACGCCGAGCAGGATCTCGCGTTCCAGGTCGACGACCATGCGGGCGCGGCCCCGGTAGCCGTCGCCGTAGAGGGAGGCGCCAGAGACGTTGGCGAGGTCGTAGTCGACCGCGCGGACCCGGTGGCCGGCCGCTTCGGCCTCGGCGAGGGAGAGGCCGACGGCGGCCGCCTCGGGGTCGGTGAAGACGACCTGCGGGACGGCGCAGTGGTCGGCGGTGGCGCTGTGGGCGCCCCAGGGGTCGGACTCCAGCAGCGGGACGCCGGAGGCGCGGGCGGCGATGGCGGCGCCCGCGATCCGGGCCTGGTACTTGCCCTGGTGGGTGAGGAGGGCGCGGTGGTTGACGTCGCCGACGGCGTAGAGCCAGTCGCTGCCGGTGACGCGCAGGCTGTCGTCGACGGAGAGCCAGGAGCCGGGGTCCAGGCCGATCGAGTCCAGGCCGATGTCGTCGGTGCGCGGGGCCCGGCCGGTGGCGAAGAGGATCTCGTCGGCCTCGATCCGGTCGCCGCCGTCGGTGACGACCACGACGGTGCCGTTCTCGCGGGTCACGGACGTCACCGAGGTGCCGGTGCGGACGTCGGTGCCCGCCTCGGCGAGGGCCTCGGCGACCATCTCGCCGGCGAAGGGCTCCATGCGGGCGAGCAGCCCCTCGCCCCGGACCAGGAGCGTGACCCGCGAGCCGAGGGCCTGCCAGGCGCAGGCCATCTCCACGGCGACGACACCGCCGCCGACCACGATCAGCCGTCCGGGCGCCTCCTTGGCGCTGGTGGCCTCCCGGCTGGTCCAGGGCTTCACCTCGGCGAGGCCGGGCAGCGGGGGCAGCACGGCGCGGGTGCCGGTGCACACGGCCACGGCCTGCCGGGCGGTCAGGACGCGTTCCGTGCCGTCCGCGCCGGTGACCGTGACCGTGCGGGCGCCGGTGATCCGGCCGTGCCCGCGGTAGAGGTCGGCGCCGATGCTGTCGAGCCAGCCGACCTGCCCGTCGTCCTTCCAGTGCGAGGTGAACCCGTCCCGCCGGGCGGTCACCTGCGCCGTGTCGAGCGGGCCCTGGACCGCGGCGCTCAGGCCGGGCAGCCGGCGGGCGTCGGCCTGGGCGATGACCGGGCGCAGCAGGGCCTTGCTGGGCATGCAGGCCCAGTACGAGCATTCGCCGCCGACCAGCTCGCTCTCCACGACCGCGGTGGACAGGCCGGCCGCACGGGTGCGGTCGGCCACGTTCTCCCCCACGGGCCCGGCGCCGAGCACTACCACGTCGTAAGCGATGGGTTCCGTTTCCGTCATGAGGTCAGTCTGGTGGGTGGTGTGCGTCGTGGCCACATGGGTACGTGCGCGGATGCGTGACCGACAGCGCACGGAATACCCGCCCGTCCCACCGTGTTGTGCGGACGGCTTCGCCCCGACCCGAGGAAGTAGGGATCAACGCCATGAGCAGCACCGTGGAGCTCACCAAGGAGAACTTCGACCAGACGGTCACGGAGAACGAGTTCGTCCTGATCGACTTCTGGGCGTCCTGGTGCGGCCCGTGCCGGCAGTTCGCCCCGGTCTACGAGAAGGCCGCCGAGGAGAACGCGGACCTGGTGTTCGGCAAGGTGGACACCGAGGCGCAGCCCGAGCTGGCCGCGGCCTTCGGCATCCAGTCCATCCCGACCCTGATGATCATCCGGGACCAGGTCGCCGTGTTCGCGCAGCCGGGCGCGCTGCCCGAGTCGGCCCTGACGGACGTCATCGGACAGGCCCGCAAGCTCGACATGGACGAGGTCCGCAAGGCGGTCGCCGCCCAGCAGGCCCAGGCCGAGCAGAACGGCCAGTAGCACCGGCCGCCCCGCCCCGGCGGGGCGTACCGCGCTCTAGAAGGGGTAAGGCGCCACGTCGCCGCGGACCGTCGTCCAGCGGACGTCGGTGAAGGCGTCCAGGTTGGCCTCGCCGCCGAACCGGGCGCCGGTTCCGGAGGCGGCCGTACCGCCGAAGGGGGCCACGGCCTCGTCGTTCACGGTCTGGTCGTTGATGTGCACGATGCCGGTCGGGATGCGCTCGGCGAGGGCAAGACCGCGGGCCGCGTCCCCGGTGACGATGCCGAGGGAGAGCCCGTAGGCGCTGTCCGACGCGAGCGCGGCGGCCTCGTCCAGGGTGGCGAACGGCCGGACGGGGGCGACCGGGCCGAAGACCTCCTCGGCGTAGGCCGGGGTGTCGTCGGCGGCGTCGGCGAGGACCGTGGGCCGGTAGAACAGCCGGTCGTGGGTGCCGCCGGCGGCGAGCTTGGCGCCCGCCGCGGCGCTGGCCTCGACCAGACCGTGCACCTTGGCGAGCTGGCCGTCGTCGATGAGCGGGCCGAGGTGGACCTGCTCGCGGTGCGGGTCGCCGACGGCGAGCGAGTCGGCCTTGGCCGCCAGCCGCTCGACGTATGCGGCGTACACGGACCGGTGGACCAGATGGCGGCCGGTCGTCATGCAGATCTGTCCCTGGTGGAAGAAGGAGCCCCAGGCGGCGGTGGAGATCACCGCGTCCAGGTCGGCGTCCTCCAGCACGATCAGCGCGGAGTTGCCGCCCAGCTCCAGATGGGCGCGCTTGAGGTGGCGTCCGGCGGCCTCGCCGACGGCCCGGCCCGCGGCGGTGGAGCCGGTGAAGGAGATCACCGGCACCCGCGGGTCGGCGACCAGCGCGGCGCCCGTCCCCGCGCCGCCCGGCAGGACGTGCAGCAGCCCCTCGGGCAGGCCGGCCTCGGCGAAGACCGCGGCGAGGGCCAGGCCGCCGCAGACCGCGGTGCGCGGGTCCGGCTTCAGGACGACGGCGTTGCCGAGCGCGAGCGCGGGGGCGACGGAGCGGATGGAGAGGATCAGCGGCGCGTTGAACGGGGAGATCACGCCGACCACGCCGACCGGGACCCGCCGGGTGTACGACAGGCGGGGTGCCTCGCTGGGCAGCACCTGCCCGGCCGGGCGGGAGGCGAGGGCGGCGGCCTCGTAGCACTCCTGGGCGGCGACGTGCAGTTCGAAGTCGGCCTTGCCGGGGATGGACCCCGACTCCCGCACCAGCCAGCCGCGCAGTTCGTCGGCGTGCGCGGTGAACAGGTCACCCGCCCTGCGCAGGACCCCGGCGCGCACGAAGTGCGGCAGGCGCGCCCATGCGGCCTGCGCCGCGCGGGCGGCCTCGGCGGCCGGTGCGACGTCCTCGGCGGCGGCGAGGGCGACCGTGCCGAGGGCCTCGCCGGTGGCGGGTTCGGTGACGGTGTGCTCGCCGCCCGCGAGGGGGCGGGGCTGCCAGGACTTGGGGTCGAGCAAGGGCATGACGGCTCTCCGTTCGGTCACCGTGGGACTCACCCGGCGAGCGGAAGTCCCGTGTAGTTGGCCGCCAGTTCGGCGGCCGCGTGGCGGGATGCGGTGATCCGGCGCAGACGTGCGAGCTGCATCCGCTGATCGAACGCATCCCCGTCTGGTTGAGCGTGCAACATCCTAGTCATGTCGTAGGAGAAACGGGTGGCCTGCCACACGCGGGCCAGACACACGTCCGAGTATCGGTCGATCAGTTGTGTGTCGCCTGTGGAGCACCAGGTGATGAGTGCCCGGCCGAGGATCCGGACGTCGGAGACGGCGAGGTTGAGGCCCTTGGCGCCGGTCGGCGGAACGATGTGGGCGGCGTCCCCGGCGAGCAGCAGCCGGCCGTGCCGCATCGGCTCGTGGACGTAACTGCGCATCGGGGTGACGGACTTGGAGACGATCGGTCCGCGCCCCAGGCTCCAGTCGGCGTCGACGGCGAAGCGGGCGGCGAGTTCGTCCCAGATCCGGTCGTCGGGCCACTCCTCCAGCTCGGTGCCGACCGGGACCTGGAGGTAGAGGCGGGAGACGTACGGTGAGCGCATGCTGTGCAGGGCGAAGCCGCGCTCGCCGCGCGCGTAGATCAACTCCTCGCAGGACGGCGGCACTTCGGCGAGGATCCCGAGCCATGCGTAGGGGTGGTCGTGCGCGTAGGTGCGGCTGGTGGCGGCCGGGAACGCCTCGCGCGCCACTCCGTGGAAGCCGTCGCAGCCGACGACCCAGTCGCAGGTCAGCGTCTGCTCGCGGCCGGCGTGCGTGAACCGTACGACGGGCCGCCCGCCCTCCGCGCCCTCCACGGCGAGGGCTCGCGCCTCGAAGAACAGCGGTGGCCCGTCGGCCAGTTGCAGGGCGACGAGGTCCCGGACGATCTCGGTCTGGGCGTAGATGGTGACGGTGCGGCCGTCGGTCAGGCTCGGGAAGTCGACGCGGTGCCGCTCCCGCTCGAAGCGCAGCTCGATGCCGTGGTGGACGAGGCCCTCGGCGTCGAGCCGTCCGGCCGCTCCGGCCTCGCGCAGGGCGTCGACGGTGCCCTGTTCCAGCATCCCGGCGCGCTGGCGGTTCTCGACGTACTCCCGGCTCCTGATCTCCAGGACGACACAGTCGACGCCGGCGCGGTGCAGCAGACGGGCCAGGAGGAGGCCGGCGGGTCCGCCGCCGATGATGCCGACGGTCGTGCGCATGGCGTGCCTCCCGTGCGTCAGCTGGAGTCGCGGTGCACCACCGAGGCTCCCAGCACCTTGTGCGTCTCGGGCGCGGCGGCGGGGTCGCGGACCGCGCGGTCGACCAGCTCGGCGAGGTCCCGGCCGGACGGCAGCTCGATGTGGACCGTGCTGAGCCGCGGCCGCAGCAGCCGCCCGAGCATCAGGTCGTCGGCGCCGATGACGGCCGTCTCCCCGGGCACGGTCACGCCCTCGTCCTGGAGGGCCCTCATGACCAGCATCGCGTACTCGTCGTTGTACGCGAACACGGAGTCCAGCGCGAGCCCGCGCCAGCGGGCGGCGAGGCGGGCGGCCGCCTCCTCCTCGTAGGCCAGGGGCAGCTCCGTGACGGTGGCGTCGGTACCGGCCAGGGCGCGCCGCACACCGGCCAGGCGGGGCCCGGAGAAGGCCTCCAGGCCCGCTTCCTCGGGCACCACGACGCCGATCCGGCGCCGGCCGCGCTCGTACAGGTGGCGGCCGGCGCTGTGGCCGACCGCGGAGTGGTCCATCTGGAGGGCGTGGGCGCCCTCCACGCACTCGGCGCCGATGGTGACCACGGCGCGGGCGCCGGAGCGTTTGAGCACCGTCACGCCCTGCGGGCCGAGCCCGGAGCCGGGGACCAGGACGGCGACCGGGCGCAGCTCGGCCCAGGCGCGGGCCGCCTCGTCGCCGTGCAGGCCGACGCTTCCGTACTGCACGACCGTGTAGTCGAGGCGGCCGAGGGCGGACTGGAGGTCGCCCATGAACTGGCCGTAGAGGGGGCCGACCGGGAAGTCCGGGGCGGGCATCAGGACCATCCGGCTGTGCCCGGCGCGCAGGCTGCGGGCGGCAGCGTGCGGTACGTAGCCCAGTTCCTTCGCGGCCTCGCGGACGCGGCGCCGGGTGGGTTCGCTGATCCGTACCGCGCTGGTGTTGTTCAGGACGTAGGAGACGGTCGCGCGCGAGACGCCGGCCAGGCGGGCCACGTCGGCGCTCGTGGGCACCGAACGCGGCGGGGCGGACGCGGACGTTTTCGGTATCTGCACCATGACGTACCGCATCCTTGCAGAACCTGTGAAGGCCCCGTGGGGCGGGGGCGGGACTGGTTCAGGGCGGCGGCGCGTGGCCCGTGACGCGGTCGACGAGATCGAGCCAGCCCGCCTCCACGCGCTCCGGCGGCATCGCGCAGACCTTGCTGCGGTAGTGCACCATCGCCGGGTCCAGGTAGGCCATGAGGGTCAGGGCGAGGAGTTCGCAGTCGGCGTCGGGGACGATCCGGCGCAGCAGGATCAGGACGTGGCCGCGCAGGAACTGGCGGGGCGCGTTGGAGTAGCGGCGCTCCGGGCCGGGCTCGGCGGCGAGTTGGAGCTCCAGTTCGTCGACGGACCGGCGCAGCAGGGCCCGGCCGAACTCCTTCAGCCGCTCCAGGGGCGGCGCCCCGGGTCCCAGCGGGGGCGGTCCGGTGATGACGGCAGCCTGGAAGGTGCGCTCGGAGTGGTCGAGCAGCGCGGTGAGCAGGCCGGTGCGGTCGCCGAAGCGCCGGAAGACCGTCCCCTTGCCGACCTCGGCCGCCGCGGCCACCGCCTCCATCGTGACCCCGGCCGCGCCGTGCTCGGCGACCAGCCGGGCCGCGGCCTCCAGCAGCCGGGCCCGGTTGCGGGCGGCGTCGGCGCGCAGGCAGGGCTCGTCCTCGGGCGGACCGAGCTGGAGGAGTTCGGGCTCGTCGACGGGGTCCTGGGGCAGCGGGAAGGGCGGCAGGGACGCGGACATGAAGTCAGCGTAAAGCATCGGGAGTAAAACTGGACCGCGGTCCGTTTAGGATGCTAGAAACGAAACGGACCTCGGTCCGGTTTCCTCTGTTCCCCCCTCATCCCCGTTTCGTATCGGAGTTCCCATGTCTGTTCGCATCCTCGCGCTCGTCGGCAGCCTTCGTGCCGGTTCGCACAACCGCCAGCTCGCCGAGGCTGCCGTGAAGCTGGCGCCCGAGGGCGCGGTGGTCGAGCTGTTCGAGGGCCTGGCCGAGATCCCGTTCTACAACGAGGACATCGACGTCGAGGGCGGCGTCCCGGCCGCGGCCGCCAAGCTGCGCGAGGCCGCCCAGGCCGCCGACGCCTTCCTGTTCTTCTCCCCCGAGTACAACGGCACCATCCCGGCCGTGCTGAAGAACGCCATCGACTGGCTGTCGCGCCCCTACGGCGCGGGCGCCTTCGGCGGCAAGCCGGTCGCCGTGGTCGGTACCGCCTTCGGCCAGTTCGGCGGGGTGTGGGCGCAGGACGAGACCCGCAAGGCCGTGGGCATCGCCGGCGGCAAGGTGCTGGAGGACGTCAAGCTGTCCATCCCCGGCTCGGTGGTCCGCTTCGCCGAGACCCACCCGGCCGACGACGCCGAGGTCGCCGCGCAGCTGACCGAGGTCATCGCGCGGGTGCACGGCCACGCCGGTGAGGTCGCGGCCGCCTGAGGCTCTCCTCGAAGGGCGGGGCGGGGGCCTGCGTCCCCGCCCCGCCCTCGCGCGTTCAGCCCAGCTCCGCCAGCCGTCGGACCGCCCCGGCCGCGAACCGCTCGATGTACGCGGCCACCTCGCCCGTTCCCGGCGCGAGGATCACCGTGTCGACGCCCAGCGCGGCGTAGCCCTCGATGTCGCGGGTGAAGGCGTCCAGGTCGCCCCGGTCCGCCGCGTCCCCCACATAGAGGACGGTCCGGCGGATCTCCGCCTCGTCGCGGCCCTCGGTGTCGCAGTGGCGGCGCAGCACGTCGAGCTTGTGCGCGACCTCCTCGGGGCCCGCCGCGAAGAGGTTGCACGCGTCGGCGTGCCGGGCGACCAGCCGGAGCGTCTTGCGCTCTCCCCCGCCGCCGATCATGATCTCCGGCCGCGGACTGCTGACGGGCGCCGGGACGCACAGGGTCTCCGCGAGCCGGTAGTGCCGGCCCTCGAAGGGGCCGTTGTCCTTCGGATCCCACATCCGGCGAACGATCCGCAGGGTTTCGTCCAGCCGCTCGAAGCGCTCCGCGACCGGCGGGAACTCCACACCCAGACCGTGGTGTTCACGGTCGTACCAGGCCGCTCCGATGCCGAGCGCGGCCCGCCCGCCGCTGAGCACGTCGAGCGAGGTGACGATCTTGGCGAGCAGGCCGGGATGCCGGTACGTCACCCCGGTGACCAGGGTGCCGAGGCGGACCGTGGAGGTGTGCGCCGCGAGGTAGCCGAGGGTCGTGTACGCCTCCAGCATCGGCGCCTCGGCCCCGCCGTTGTTCTCCATCTGGAAGTAGTGGTCCATCACCGAGAGCCAGGTCACCCCGGCCTCCTCGGCGGCGCGGCCCGCGGCGGCGAGTTCGGCGCCCAGCGCGCCGTCGCCACCGGGGACTTCGAACCGGTTGATGTGCACGCCCACCCGCATGTCCGTATCCCTTCGAAACGCGACCGTCGTCGACGCCCGTGACGCTAGTTCCTGGAGCGCGCTCCAAGTCAAGGCGCCACTCCCCCGCGGTGTCAGTCGCCGTCCGGGCGGGCGGCTCGGAAGGTGCGCCGGTAGGTGTCCGGGGGGACGCCCAGTGTGCGGTTGAAGTGGCGGCGCAGGGTCGTCGCGGTGCCCATGCCGGTGGCGGCGGCGATGGCGTCGACACTGTCGTCGGAGGTCTCCAGCAGTTCCTGCGCCCGGCGGATGCGCTGGTTGAGCAGCCATTGCAGGGGGGTGGTGCCGGTCGCCGCCCGGAAGTGCCGGCCCAGGGTGCGCGAACTGGTCCGGGCCCGGCGGGCCAGGTCCTCCACCGTCAGCGGCTGGTCCAGGCGCGCCATCACCCAGGGCAGCAGGGCGGCGACCGGATGGTCGTCCCGGGCGGGCACGGGCGTGGTGACGAACTGCGCCTGGCCGCCCGCCCGGTGCGGCGGGACGACCAGACGGCGGGCGACCGCGTTGGCGACGCCGGAGCCGCGGTCCTCGCGGACCAGGTGGAGGCAGAGGTCCAGGGCGGCGGCCTTGCCCGCCGAGGTGAGGACGCTGCCGTTGTCGACGTAGAGCACGTCAGGATCGACCGTCACCCGGGGATGGCGGGCGGCCAGGACGTCCGTGTGCGCCCAGTGCGTGGTGGCGCGCCTGCCGTCCAGCAGACCGGCGGCGGCCAGCACGAACGCGCCCGTGCACAGCGAGGCCACCCGACTGCCCGCCTCGTGCGCCGCGCGCACCGCGTCGACCAGGTCGGCGGGCGGCTCGACGTCGATGTCCGCCCAGCCGGGGACGATCACCGTGTCGGCGCGCGGGAGTTGATCGAGGCCGTGGTCGGGCTCGACCAGGAAGCGGTCGACGCGCACCGGACCCGGTCCGCACACGCTCACGTCGTACCAGGGGCCGGGCACGGCGTCGGGACGGGACCCGAACACCTCCTGGGCCACGGCCAGTTCGAAGTGCAGCATCCCGTCGGTGACGGCGAACGCGACTCTCGTCATGTCCGTAATTGTATGGGCAGTGTCGTTCCGGACACTCACGCCGGGGCCTCCGGCCCGGCCAGGATGGTCCCGACGGAACGGACGAGAGCGGGGAGAGATCATGGGACCGGTCCAGCGGGTGGCGGTGTTCGGGGCGTACGGGCACACCGGGCGGTTCGTGGTGGCGGAGCTGCTGGACCGGGGGTACGTGCCGGTGCTGTCGGGCCGGGACGCGGGCCGGCTGCGGGAGGTGGCGGCGGGTCGGGAGCTGGCGGCCAGGGTGGCGACGGTCGACGACCCGGACTCGCTGGACCGGGCGCTGGCCGGAACCGCGGCCGTGATCAACGCCGCCGGGCCGTTCGCCGTCACCGCCGGACCCGTCGTCGAGGCGGCGCTGCGCGCCGGCATCCCGTACGTGGACGTGGCGGCCGAGATCGAGGCCAATCTCGACACCTTCGCGCACTTCGACGAGCGCGCCCGCGCGGCGGGGGCGGTGGTCGTGCCCGCGATGGCCTTCTACGGCGGACTCGGCGACCTGCTGGCCACGGCCGCGCTGGGCGACCGGACCGGCGCCGACGAGGTACACGTGGCCTACGGGCTGAGCGGCTGGCACCCGACCGAGGGGACGCGGATCGCGGGCGACGTCTCCCGGGAGCGGCGCGGCGGCAAGCGGGTCCGCTTCAGCGGGGGGCGGATCGAGTACCACGACGACGCGGTGACCGTGCGGGAGTGGCCGTTCCCCGAGCCGCTGGGGCCGCGGCCGGTGGTCGCGGAGTTCACGATGGCCGACGTCGTCACCGTACCCAGCCATCTGGACGTGCCCGAGGTGCGCACCTACATGACGGCCGAGGCCGCGCGGGACCTGTCGGCCCCGGAGACCCCGGCGCCCGCGGCGGCCGACGAGCGCGGGCGGTCCGAGCAGACCTTCCTGGTCGACGTGGTGGTGCGCTCGGCGGGCCGGGAGCGGCGTGCGGTCGCCCGGGGCCGGAACATCTACGCGGTGAGCGCGCCCCTCGCGGTGGAGGCGGTCGACCGCGTCCTGACCGGCCGGGTCCGCGCCAAGGGCGTCGTCTCCGCGGGCGCGGCCTTCGACGCCCCGGACTTCCTGCACGCACTCTCGGCCCACCTGTCGGTGGACTTGCCCGGGTGACCGGGTCCCGCACGGCCGCGCGACCAGGCGGAGGCGCCCCGTGACGGGCGCCTCCGCCTCACGCGTTCGAGCTCGGCGCAAGGCGTCCGGGGTGGGGCCAGTGGATATCGGCGTTTACTTGCAGGCGAGGTATACTTGCGTGCGATGACAATTTCACTGATGCCCTATCCTGGGTGACACGCACACCGGACGGAGGAGACGGCCCCATGACCGCCACAGACCCCGCACTCACCGCCCTCGCCCAGGGCTGGTGCGCGCTCTCTCTGCTGCACGGGCGGATCGAGGCCCACATCGAGCGCGCCCTCCAGGCGGGGCACGACCTCAGCGTCCGGGAGTACTCCCTGCTCGACGTCCTGAGCCGGCAGCACAGCGGGGAGGGCGGCCACCTCCAGATGAAGCAGGTGGCCGACGCCGTGGTGCTCAGCCAGAGCGCGACCACCCGCCTGGTGACGCGCCTGGAGGACCGCGGGCTGCTCTCCCGCTACCTCTGCCCCACCGACCGGCGCGGTATCTACACCGACGTCACCGAGTCGGGTCTGAAGCTCCTCGAAGAGGCCCGCCCCACCAACGAGTCCGCCCTGCGGGAGGCGCTCGACCAGGCGGCCGGCAACCCCGAACTGGCCCCGCTGGTCCGGGCGGTGGAGACGCTCCGCGTCCCCGTGTGAGCGGGTCCGCTCAGCGCGCGAGCGCCGACCGGGCCGCGGCCAGGGCCTGTTCCGCGTACCCCCGGCCGAACAGGACCGCGTGCACCAGCAGCGGGAAAAGCTGATGCAGGGCGATACGGGCGGACCGGTTCGGGGCTAGGTGTATTGCCCTGTGAGGTTGGGGACGCGGCTGGCGGGTGGTTGGCCTTTCAGCGCGGTGTGTCCGCGGTGGTGATTGTAGGTGTGCA
>NZ_JBEZNL010000050.1:0-54383 GCF_040653275.1 Streptomyces sp. NPDC048002
GGACGGCCGCCCGTCCCGGTCCGCCGGGACGGGCGGCGGTGCCTCAGTGCGCGCGCTGCCGGTCGCCGCCGGGCTCGGCCCGGTGCCCGGAGCGCAGGGAGCCGACGGTCCGCAGCAGCCGGTCGGCCGGTTCCCGCAGCCGGGGGTGGGCGAGGACGGTGTTGCGCAGGCCCCGCACGGGCCGGCGCCATATGCGGTGTGCGGCCGCGACGGGATGCGGCCGGGTCGCGAACCCCTCCCCCACCCGCAGCTCGCGCGTCTTCAGCCAGTCCTTGTACTCCTTGTCGCCCCGTCCGAGGTCGATCAGCCGCACCCCGTGCCGGGCCGCCGCCTCCGCGGTGCGCAGATGCATCATCAGGCCGGGCGAGTAGTAGTGGAACTCGGGGTCGTAGGCGGTGAACCAGGCGGCGAGGACGGTGTTCGACCGCGGCCCGAAGTGGGCCGCGACGGGACGGTCACCGGCGTAGAGCACGGAGAGCACCCCGGTGAAGTGCTCCTCGCGCAGTTGGAACAGATGGTCCACCAGATCGACGATCCAGGGCCGGGCGAACCGGTCCATGCGGCCGGTCCTGCGGTACTGGGCGGACTTCCACCGCATCAGCCGGTGCAGGAGCCGGGGGTCCCGCTCGTCGAAGACGAACCGCACCTCGCCGATGTCGCGCGCCAGCCGGCGTTCCTTCTTCAGCGTGGTCTTGGCCTGGCCGGGGTAGGTGGCGCGCAGCCAGCCCGGGTAGTCGCCGTCGCCCGGCTCCAGGTCGATGACCGGGGAGGCGAACATCCCGGTGACGTAGCGGCCGAAGGGCTTCTGCTCCTCGACGAGATGGTCGAACTCGAAGCTGGCCAGTCCGCAGCCGCGCAGCAGTTCCTCGGTGTCCCAGATGACTCCCGGCCGGTGCACCAGGGCCTGGCGGTCGGAGAGGCCGAGCCCGATGGCCCGGCCGACACCGAGCAGGTTGCGTTCGTAGGGCAGGAAGCCCACCGGCTCGCCGCGTTCGTGCAGGACGCCGATCTGCACTCCGCTCCGGTGCCGTCCGACGCCGACGGCGAACTCCGGCGCGAGGAACGGGTTGGCGTACTCGGGCGACTCGTCCATGGCCCGGTGCCAGGCCGCGCGCAGCGAGGCGCTCAGCTCGCCGGGTCTGTGGACGGTGATGCCTGTGTCGGTGCCCGCCGTGGATCGCATGAGTGACCGCTCCCCCCAGTTCCCCCGGCGACGCGCGGTCCGCGTCAGCCACCTGTGGTGCCGGCTGCACGACCGGGATCGGAGCAGTCCGACAAGGATCAAACGTGGCGAAACCGCACGCAGACTGTCAAGACCGGCGGTCGTAAAGGAACGGCATGTTCGGGGCGACCGGCCCGTCCGGCCGGGGGTTCGGGTAGAGGACCTTCCGTTCTCCAGTGTGCCGTGTCAGCACGAGAACTTCTCCGCGCAGGGCTCCGGCAGGTGCCGCTCGGCCCACTGGGCGAGTTCGTTCAGCGCGGGCTCCAGCGCGGCCCCGGCCTCGGTGAGCCGGTACGAGACCCTCAGCGGCGGCCCCTCGTCGACCTCGCGCACCACGAGCCCGGCGGCCCCCAGCTCGGTCAGCCGGTCCGAGAGCATGCGCTCGCTGATGCCCGGGATCGCCCGGCGCAGCTCGGTGAAGTGGGCGGGCTGCCCCACCAGCACGGCCACGATCTGGCCGGTCCACCGCTTCCCGAGCAGCTGGAAGACGCGGGTGATCCCGGCGTCCACCTGCTTGCATGCCGACGCTTCGTGCATCTCCTCGACCGCCATGCCCCCAGAGTACTGCGCCGCCCCTAGCGGGTGAAAAAAAGTAAGTCCATGTGCTATCTATAGTTGAGTACGAAGTTCAAGCAGCTCACTCTTTGGAGTACCTTCATGGCCACCCTTCTGCACATCGACTCCTCGCTCTTCCCCGGTGCCGCCTCCTCCTCGCGCGCCGTGACCGCGGCGTTCCGGGCCGCCTGGCAGGAGCGGCACCCGCAGGGCACCGTGCTCTACCGGGACCTCTCCGCGGAGCCCGTGCCGCACCTCGGTGCGGACGCCCACACCGCCGGATTCGCCGATCCGGCCACGCACACCCCGGAGCAGACGGCCGCCTTCGCCGAGCGGCTGCGGCTGATCGAGGAACTGGAGCGGGCCGACGCCGTCCTGATCGGCGCGCCGATGTACAACCTGACGATCCCGTCCACCCTCAAGGCGTGGCTGGACAACGTGATCCTCTTCGGGCGCACGGCCGGCGAGACCCCGTCCGCCAAGGGCACCCCGGTCACCGTCGTGGCCAGCCGCGGCGGCTCCTACGCCCCGGGCACCCCGAAGGAGGAGTACGAGTACGTGCAGACCTATCTGCGGGCGACCCTGGCCGACATGCTGGCGCTCGACCTCGACTTCATCGTCCCGGAGCTGACCATGGCCCCGCACAACCCGGCCATGGCCTCCCTGATCCCGCTCTTCGAGTCCTCCCGGGAGCAGGCGCTCCAGGCCGCCGGCACCAAGGGCCAGAACCTCGCCGAGCGGCTCGCGGCGTAGCCCCGGCGCCGGTCCGGGCAACCGGCCGCGCCCGCTCACCGTCTCAGTGACCGAGACGAACGCGAGGAGGAACGCATGGCCATGGTCGGCCTGTTCTGGATCACCGAGGACTCGGTGTACGTGGGTGCCGAGCCGGCGGGGACGGCATCCGGGGTGCGCCTGTCCAAGGACGGGGTGGAAGCCCTGGGGGCCGGGCACGGCACCCGCTGGGGCTGGGAGGAGGTGGAGCGGATCGAGGTCGCCGACGTGGCCGTCCGCCCTCCGGTCCGCCGTTGGGCCTCGCAGACCTTCGACGCGGTGGCCACCGCGCTGACCGGCTTCGGAGACCAGCCGCCCGCGTTCACCGTACGGATCACCACCGCGGACGGCCCGGTCGAGGTGAGCGCGCACACGGCGATCGCCGGGGGGATCTACGGTCCGGTGGAGTACGAGCTGTCCCGCACCCTGCTGAACCGGCTCGTCGACGGCCGCTCCGACCTCGGTGAGCTGCTCACCTGGCGCCGCGACCGCGACGGTGACGCCAACCCCGGGCGCGAGGAGCGCGAGGCTCTCATGCTGCGGTGGGTCGCGGACCGCGACCCGTCATGAGTCCGGCGGGGCCACCAGGCTCGCCATGTGGGCGGTGACCGTGTCCAGGACCCCCGCCCAGGCGTCCTCGTCGCCCAGCACCAGGTAGTTGAGGGTCAGCCCGTCCGTCATCGCCGCCAGATAGCGCGCCAACACCGGTACGGGCACCCGGAGTCGGAGTTCCATGGTGGGGCTCAGCCCCTCGATCAGCTCGGCGTAGGTGTCGCGGTACAACTCGTGCTGGCGTCGGGCCAGATGCTCGAACCCGGGCTGACGCAGGGCGTACTGGGTGAGTTCGTAGGTGAGCATGTGCTCGTCCGGGTGGGCGCGCACATGGTCCCAGTACGCCTGGAGACCGGCCCGTACGGTCTCCTGGAGTGTGGCCCTGGGGCGCAGGGCGTCCTTCACCAGGGTGACGTAGTGGTCGGTGATGGTGGTGATGACGGACTCGACCAGGGCCTGCTTGGAGTCGAAGCAGTAGTGGAACACGCTGAGGGACACGCCGGCCTCGGCGGCGATGGACCGGGTCGTCGTCCTGGCGACGCCGTCCCGGGCCATCGCCCTGATCGCCGCTTCCGTCAGCTGCTGACGCCGTTCCGCCGACGGCCTGCGTGCCATGTGCGTGTCCCTCGTGCTCGTGTACCGGGCCTCAGTTGCTGTGGACGCTCACCTCGTGCAGCGAGTACCCCCATGGGGTACCGCGTTCCAGCCCGAGGACGCGAACATAGCGTGCCGGAGTGCCGTCGAACCGTGCCGTGTCGAGCCCGCCGTCCCCGGCGGCGGTGGACCAGGCGGTCCGCCAGCTCACGCCGTCGGTGGAGAGTTCGATCCGGTACGACTTGGCGTAGGCGCGCTCCCAGTCGAGGGTGACCCTGCCGACGCGGTGGGTGGCGCCCAGGTCGATCCGCAGCCACTGGTCGTCGCTCCAGTCGCTGGCCCACCGGGTGCCGGTGTCACCGTCCACGGCCCGGCCGGGCGCGTAGCTGGTGAACAGCGACCACTCCGACGAACTCGCCGTCGCCGGAGCGCTCTTGGCGAGGTTCACCGAGGACTGGTGCCGCTCCGAGGCACCCCAGGTGTCCAGGTAGGACTCGGCGCCGCGGAAGAGGTCGTCGACGACGGACTGCCCGCCGACCTTGCGCATGTCCTCGATCCAGTCCGGCACCAGACCGTAGTGCGCGGCGCCGTCGGTGTTGAGGTCCCAGGTGCGCTGTCCGGTGGTCTGCCGGTCGATGACGGAACCGCCGTCGACACTGGTGAAGGGGTACGTGACCTTGTTCGGCGCGTCCGCTCCGCGCGGTCCCGGCCAGCCTCCGACACCGTTCATGTCGGTGCCGTAGGCGTAGCCCCGGTCGTACTTGTCGCGCAGCGACTCGGTGCGGGCGGCCTCGGCGACGAAGCCCTCGGAGCCGTGCATGTACTGGGCGATGAAGCCGCCCAGACCGTAGACCCGCTCGGTCCAGTCCATGTCCATCCAGCTGTGCGAGGAGAGCACGCCCGGGTAGGACTCGGCCTCGAAGATGTCGAGCGCCCGGCCGGTGGCCTTGACGCTCATGTGGTCGATCTCCAGCATCATCTTGCGTTTCATCATGCCGCGCACGGCGTACTCACCGAGTTCGGTGAGCCCCCGCACGTTGCACTGCGCGCCGGCGCTGTACGAGGGGACGTCGACGCCGGCCGGGAGCTCCGACTCCGCCTCGGCGGCCGTGGCGTTGCCGATCGGGTTGTCGGCCTGCGGTCCGGTGCACTGTTCCGTCTTCCAGAACGTGCCGGTGGACAGGAACTGGCCGACGTTGATGGCGGTGCCGAGCGTCCCGGAGTCGAAGCGGACCCCGCAGAGCGCGTTGTCGAACTTGTGGCACAGGAACATGCTGCGCACGCCCAGCGCGTGGAGTTCGTCGAGCCCCTTGTCGATGTCCTCCTTGTCGCACTGCGCGATGTCGAGGACCTGCTTGCACCCGAAGGGCTCGGAGGTCTCCACGCCCAAGATGACCGCCAGTTTGCCCTGCTCGATCACCTGACGGGCCTGCGCACTGTCGGTGACGATCCGGAACCAGCCCTTTCCGGTGCCGCCGTACATCTTGTCGATGTACGCCTGGAGGTCGTAACTCAGCTTCGCCTGGAGGCGGATGGAGGTCATCTCGTCGCAGGAGCGGTCCTTGAAGAAGTAGACCGAGCAGATCACGCCGTTGGTGACGAGGTCGTTGACCATGACGCGCTGGCCGCCGCGCCAGGCGCGCTCGATCCAGGCGTAGTAGTTCTGCTGGTGCGTCAGCGAGTCGTGGGCGGGCCAGTCCTTGAAGGTGGGCCAGCCGGCCGGATCGTGCTTGCCGTCACCGCCGTTGGTGATGAAGTCGAAGATCGCGAGCGAGCCGTCCGGGTAGTGCTCGGGACAGTCCTTCAGGGCGTCCGCGACACCGGCTTCGGAGAAGGTCTTGCCGCAGATCAGCCGGCCGCCGAACGCCTCGTTGGAGAAGAGGTGGTTGTGCAGGTCGGCGAAGCCGCGCACCTCGCCCTGGGCGTTGGTGCCGGTGAACGGCTCGCCGGTGACGTTGATCTGGGAGTCGGGCGCGGGCCGCGCGGTCGGCAGCCACCAGTCGGTGCCGGCCGCGGAGCTCGGCGCGGGGCCGAGCAGCAGGGCCAGCACCAGGAGGAGCAGCGACGCGACGGTGACGTCCTTGCGCCTGCGGTACGGGAGTCGAGCCATGGGCCACCCTCCTGGAACGGCATGACGAAATTGTCATGACCAGCCCAATCTGTGGGTCGAGGATGACGACTGGCTGATTCCGAGTCAAGAGTCCGGGACACATGACCTGATAGGGGAACGCGGCGGCGCTCGCGGGACCAGGGCGTGTTTCGAAAGTCCCGTCGTCCGCCCGGAGGGCGGGCCCCGCGGCGTCGTGGGGGTACCTCCCGGTCGAGCGCAGCCGAGACCGGGGGAGCGTGCGATCGCAAGGCGCCGGAGCGCCCTCATAGCGGAGCTATTCGGGCGTTTCGGCAACGCGGCTGGGGGTCCCCCTCTGGGGGAGTGCGTGCCAGGCGTCGCGGGGCAGGCGGGACTTTCGAAACACGCCCTGGGGCAGCCCTAGGTGCCGGTCCTCCCGCGGGACGCGCCCGCCCCGGCCGCCCGGAGGAGGCGGCGGAAGGTGGGGCACTCCAGGTGGCTGGGTGCCGGACAGGCGGCGGCGTGCCGCAGGGAGTCGCGCAGGACGCCCAGTTCCCTGATCCTCGCCTCCAGTTCGTCCGCCTTCGCGGTGAGCATTCCGCGGTCGAGGTCCGGCCGCCCGTCCGGGGCGAACATGCGGGCGATCTCGTCGAGCGAGAACCCGGCGGTGCGGCCGAGGGCGATCAGCGCCAGCCGCTGGAGCACCCCGGGGTCGTACTGGCGGCGCAGGCCGCGCCTGCCGGTGGGGGCGATCAGCCCCCTCTCCTCGTAGTACCGCAGGGTGGAGGCGGGCAGCCCGGCACGGCGGGCCACCTCGGAGATGTCCAGATCCGTCATGGGGTGACCTCGCGTCTCGTTGCCCTCGGACCGGGCGTCCCGGGATCGGGCGCACTGACATCGGCCGTACTGGGATCGGCCGTACCGGGATCGGCCGTACCGGGATCGGGTTGACTTCAAGTCGGCTTGAAGTAGCACGCTGTCATCCCCGCACGGCGACGGCAAGAACGGGAGACGATGGTGAGCATGACGCACGGAACCGAGAACGAGCAGTCGGCCCGCTGGAACGGACGGGCCGGGAACGTCTGGGTCGAGGAGCAGACCCTGCTCGACCGGCTGCTCGGGCCCATGGAGGAGCCGGTCCTGGCGGCGGTGCCCGCCGGACACGGGGGCCGGGTCCTCGATGTCGGCTGCGGCACCGGCGGCACCACGGTGGCGGTGGCCCAGCGCCTCGGCACGGAGGGCCGCTGCCTCGGCGTGGACATCTCGGAGCCGATGATCGCCGCCGCGCGGGAGCGTGCCGAGCGGGAGGGCGTGCCGGCGTCCTTCCTGCGGGCCGACGCCCAGGCGCACGCCTTCGAGCCCGGCACCTTCGACACGATCGTCTCCCGGTTCGGCGTGATGTTCTTCGACGACCCCGTCCGCGCCTTCGCCAATCTGCGGCGCGCGGCCGAGGACGGCGCCCGGCTCCGGTGCGTGGTGTGGCGCGGCGCCGAGGACAACCCCTTCATGACCACGGCCGAGCGCGCCGCGGCACCGCTCCTTCCCGACCTGCCCGCCCGCAGCCCGGACGGACCGGGCCAGTTCGCCTTCGCGGACCCGGACAGGGTCCGGAACGTGCTCACGCGGAGCGGGTGGGCCGAGGCCGACATCGTGCCGTTCGACGCGCCCTGTTCCCTGCCCACGGCGGATCTCGTCCGCTACTTCACCCGGCTCGGTCCGCTGGGCCAGTTCATGCCGGACGTGCCCGAGGAGGTCCGGCCCCGGCTAGTCGAGACGGTCCGCGCCGCCTTCGAACCCTTCGTGCACGGCCCCGAGGTCCGCTTCGTCGCCGCCGGCTGGACGGTCGACGCGCGGGCCCGTTAACGCTCGACGCGCGGGCCCGTCAACGCTCGACGCGCGGGCCCGTCAATGGACACGGCCCCGGCCTCGGCGCCGTCTACCATGCGAACTCCCGCCCGCGGCACGCACGGCGGCACGCCTCAGGGACGGAGACCATGGACGACGACGCGATCACGATCAGACTGAGCAGGGACCAGGCCCTCGTACTGTCGGACTGGCTCTACGAAGTCGTCTTCCAGTCCGACGACTTGGCCGGGATCGTGCCCGACCCCGCCGTCTGGTCCCCGATCCACACGATCTCGGGCACGCTGGACACCACGCTGCCGGACCTCTTCATGCCGGAGTACGGCTCCCGCGTGGCGGCCGCGAAGGAGCGCCTGCGCGCGGGCGGGTACGAGGAGTTGCGGCCGGCGCCGGAGGTGTGACCGCCGGCGCCCGCTCGGCAGCGGGCGCCGCAGGATCGATCCGGACCGGGACCGTCCAGGTCAACTCTCCTTCCACACCAGCACGGTGAGCACCACGCTCGCCACCGTGACCGGCACATCGGCCTGGTTCAGCAGCCGTACCCGCATGCTGCGGCCCGAGCGCAGCCGCTTGGTGAGGGGCAGGATCGCGAAGGTGTCCCCGTTCGTGGCGGAGATCTCGTGGATCGGATGGTCCGCGCGGTGCTCGGCGCCCTCGAACTCGGACATGCGGACCTGGACGACCCCGTCGGCGGGCAGGCCGTCGATCCGCAGGCTGATCGAGCCCGTGAAGCGGGCGGGGCCACGGGCGAACACACTGCCGCCCGTAGCGTGGTCGCCGGTCTCGTCCGTCCACTCGGCGGTGAGCTCGATCGAGTCCCAGACGCCGGGCGCGAGTTCGTAGGGGTCGGCGATACCGAGGTTCACGTACTGGGGCATGGGCTCGTCTCCTTCCCACACCCCGGCCGGAAGGCGCAGGCATGCGGCGAGGTCGCTGCGGAAGTCCTTCATGTCGAAGCCTCGCGGGTCCGGCTTCCAGTCCGACCACTCCAGGTGGCCGATGGCACTCTTCGCGCTCCAGCCGTGCGCACGGCAGATCCCCGCGGTCGCCTTCACCATGGCGACGTACTGGACGCGGGGCCACGGGTCGTTCCCGTCGCCCTCGTTCTCGCACTCCCAGCCGTAGAACCGGGCGTTGCCGTCGACCGCGCCGGCGCTGCCCTCGTGCTCGTTCGTGGGCGGCGGGTGGGCGCCGTAGGACTCGTTGATCACGGCGGCGAGTACATCGGGGTCACCGCCCCCGGCGTGGTTGGCGCGGCCGTTGCCGGTGAGGTGGACGGTGCCGTCCTTGGTGATGCAGCCGGTGGCCAGCGGGCCCGGCAGGGCGCTGTGCCCGTGGAAGATCAGCCCGACCACGTCGTCCCCGGGGCCGGTGACGGTGTGGTGGACCATCACACCGTGCACGGGCCCCCAAGGGCCCACATGGTTACGGTTGTTGGTGCGCCAGCCGCTGACCTCGCGGACGGCGCAGCCCTCCGCGCGCAGTGCGGCGACCAGCGGGCCGGCATTGAGTGGCGTGGCCATGTTCGAGGCCCCCTTTCCCTGCTCGGTGCCGAGGCACCGAGCATGTTCCTGCCCGCAGGTACGCAGGGGTACGCCATGACACTCACGTACGAGCGCTCCCCACGACGTGCGCCCCGCCCTCGCCGGACCGTGAGCCTCCGTCCCGCCCTCGCCGGACCGTGAGCCTCGTCTCCCGGACCGCCCTTGCCCTCACCCCGCCCCCTCCTTAACCTGAGTTTGTGCCGCAAATAAACAAACCCAGCTCGCACAGCGTTGTGCCGGGCACCGCCACCGACCTCAGCCGCCTCCGGATCGCCCTCACCGTCTTCTTCGCGCTCGACGGCTTCGTCTTCGCCGGCTGGGTGGTCCGCATCCCCGCGATCAAGGAGCAGGTCGACGCCTCGGCCGGCACCCTGGGACTCGCCCTGCTCGGCGTCTCGGCGGGCGCGGTCGTCACCATGACGCTCACCGGTCGCCTGTGCCGCCGCTACGGCAGCCACCCGGTCACCGTCGTCTGCGCGGTTCTGCTCTCGCTGAGCGTCGCACTGCCCCCGCTCACCCACTCCGTGCCGGCCCTCACCGCGGTGCTGCTGCTCTTCGGCGCCGCTTACGGCGGGATCAACGTCGCCTTCAACAGCGCCGCCGTCGACCTCGTCACCGCGCTGGGCCGGCCGATCATGCCCAGCTTCCATGCCGCGTTCAGCCTGGGCGGGATGGTCGGCGCGGGGCTCGGCGGACTGGTCGCGGGCAGCGTCTCCCCCACCCGGCATCTGCTCGGGCTCACCGTGATCGGTCTGCTGGTGACCCTCTTCGCGGGGCGTGTCCTGCTGCGCACCGAACCTCCCCGGCCCCCGGCGGTCCAGGCCCCTACGGAGCGGGGCACCGGGCGGCTCGACCGGCGGACCCGGGGCCTGGTCGCCGTCTTCGGCCTGATCGCCCTGTGCACGGCGTACGGCGAGGGCGCCATGGCCGACTGGGGCGCGCTCCATCTGGAACAGGACCTGGACGCGTCGCCGGGGCTCGCGGCGGTGGGTTACTCGTGTTTCGCGCTCGCCATGACGCTCGGGCGGCTGTCGGGGTCGGTCCTGCTGGAGCGGTTCGGCCGGACCCGTACCGTCGTCCTCGGCGGCGGGACCGCGGCCGTCGGGATGCTGTTCGGGGCGCTCAGCCCGTTCGTGTGGACCACCCTCGTCGGATTCGCCGTCACGGGCCTCGGACTCGCCAACCTCTTCCCGGTAGCCATCGAGCGCGCCGGAGCGCTCGCCGGTCCGAGCGGGGTCGCCACCGCCTCCACGCTGGGCTACGGCGGCATGCTCCTCGGCCCGCCCGCGATCGGCTTCATGGCCGAGTGGTTCTCCCTGCCCACGGCACTGACCAGCGTCGCGCTCCTGGCCGCCGTCGCGGCGGCGATCGGCTTCTCGACTCGGCGGGTGTCGACGGCCTGAGGATTACGGACCGGGTGCCGGGCCCACCGGTGCCCGCGCGTCGGCCCGCGCCTTCCCCTCGCCCCGCCGGGAGGTGCTCAGGCCCGCGCCAGCTCCGCCGCGCCGAAGGACACGTCGAAGCGGTCGCACCAGATGCTGACGCTGCTGTACCGCGTCAGATCGAGGTCGGCCGGGACGGTGTAGTTCTGGCTTCCCTTGTTGCCCTTGAGCTTGCCGAGGCTGATGTGGCGCCCGTCGTCGAAGACCCGCCAGCCGGCCGTGCCCTCCTTCACCGGCGCGTCGGTGAGCAGGACCCGCAGGTCGGGGCCGTTGCTGGTGTCGAGGTCCTCCAGGCGGACGACATGGGAGCCGTCAGCCAACCGGACGAGCTTCACGCTGCCCGAGGTGTCGTGCTCGTGGCTGATCAGGTCGCCCTGCGCGAGGGTCAGTGGACCCGCGTCAGGCGTTCCGGTCGCGGGCGCGCCGGTCTCGGACGTACCCGTCTCGGACGTACCCGTCTCGGACGTACCCGTCTCGGACGTACCGGTCGGGGGCGCCGCGCTGCCGACCGCGACGGGCAGGGCCTCGTCCACCGTCTCGTCCTGCCACAGCTTCCACGGCTGGAACCAGTACAACCCGAATCCGACACCCGCGAGCGCCACCACCAGCACTCCGACGATCCACGACTTCCGCACGCGCCCCATGATCCGTCCCCGATTCCCGAGAGTTCCGTTCGCCCCCATTCCAACGGATCACCCGCCCCTGCCGCAGCACCGATCCGATGACGAAACTCTTACGTCGGCATTCCGTCAGGCAGACTCGGCCGCATGAAGACCGCCGATTTCATCGACATCCTGTACCGCGAGGGCGAGTTGCTCGCCTCGGCCGCCGAACGGGCGGGCACCGGCGCCAAGGTGCCCACCTGCCCTCAGTGGCAGGTACGGGACCTGCTCCAGCACACGGGGGCCGTGCACCGCTGGGCCACCGCGTTCGTGGCGACGCCCCACACCGCGTACCAGCCCTTCGAGGACCACCCCGCGCTGGACGGCGCCGAGTTGATCGCCTGGTTCCGCGCGGGACACCGCACCTTGGTGGACACGCTCACCGCGGCCGGGCCCGACCTCCAGTGCTGGCACTTTCTGCCCGCGCCGTCGCCGCTCGCGTTCTGGGCCCGGCGCCAGACGCACGAGACCACGATCCACCGTCTCGACGCGGAGTCGGCGCACGGCGGCACGCCCACCGCGATCGACCCCGCCGTCGCCGCCGACGGCATCGACGAACTCCTCCTCGCCTTCCACGCCCGCGCCAAGAGCCGCGTCCGCAGCACCGAACCCCGGGTCCTGCGGGTACGGGCCACGGACGCGGACGACGCGGTGTGGACCGTACGGCTGTCGGAGGAACCGCCAGCCGCGGTGCGGGGGCACGGCGGGGAGGCGGACTGCGAGGTGGCGGGGCCGGTCGCGCAGTTGTACCCGGCCCTGTGGAACCGGGTGCCGTTCCTGGAGGTGACCGGGGACGCCTCGGTGGCGGAGCTGTGGCGGGAGAAGTCCGGCATCGTCTGAGGCCGGACGACGACGCGCATGGCCGCCGGTACGGGCAGGGGCGGCCACGCACGTCAGGTGACACCGCATGCGGATCGCCCGTGGCCCAACCCTGGAGTTCAGCCGTGTCCGAACCCTGGAGTGCCGAACCCTGGAGTTCCGCCGTGTCCGAACCCTGGAGTGCCGAACCCTGGAGTTCCGCCGTGACTGAACCCTGGAGTTCAGCCCGCGAGCATCCTCGTCAGCACCGCCCGCTGCACCGGCAACGCCGCTCCGTGCAGCGCGCGCCCCTTCGCCGTGAGCGCGACCTTCACTCCGCGCCGGTCCTCGGGGCACATGTGGCGGTCGACGAGACCGTCCTTCTCCAGCCGGGCGATCAGCCGCGAGAGCGCGCTCTGGCTCAGGTGGACATGCTCGGCGATCTCCTGCACGCGCTGTGCGCAGTCACCGCCCGCGAGCACGTCGAGGACCTCGAAGTCGCTTCCGCACAAGCCGTGTTGACCGAGGGCGCGGTCGAGCTCGCACTGGGTGCGCGCGTGCAGGCTGAGGATGTCCCGCCACTGGTCCACGAGCGCCTGCTCGGCCTTCTTCGCCGCCATGGCCGCACCGTAGCAGAGAACCGAGTTTGTTGCATCGGAATTAAATGCATTTGCATTCTATGCATGCGCATGTAGTGTCTGCGCCATGACCTCTCCGCTCACCGCTCCGACGTCAGAAGGACGTTGGACGCCCCGACTGTGGGGCACCCTCCTGGTGCTCTGCGCCGCGATGTTCCTCGACGCCCTGGACGTCTCGATGGTCGGCGTCGCCCTGCCGTCCATCGGCGAGGACCTGGGCCTCTCCACCTCGACCCTGCAATGGATCGTCAGCGGCTACATCCTCGGCTACGGCGGACTGCTGCTCCTCGGCGGACGCGCCGCCGACCTGCTGGGCCGACGCCAGGTCTTCCTGGTCGCCCTCGGCGTCTTCGCGCTCGCCTCCCTGCTCGGCGGGCTGGTGGACTCCGGCCCGCTGCTGATCGCCAGCCGCTTCATCAAGGGCCTGAGCGCGGCCTTCACCGCCCCCGCCGGCCTGTCCATCATCACCACGACCTTCGCCGAGGGCCCGCTGCGCAACCGGGCCCTGGCCATCTACACCACCTGCGCCGCCACCGGCTTCTCCATGGGCCTGGTCCTGTCCGGACTGCTCACCGAGGCCAGTTGGCGGCTGACCATGCTGCTGCCCGCGCCGATCGCCCTGATCGCGCTGGTGGCGGGCCTGAAACTGCTGCCGCGCAGCGCCCGCGAGAAGGACCACAACGGGTACGACATCCCCGGCGCCGTCCTCGGCACCGCCTCGATGCTCCTGCTGGTGTTCACCGTCGTCCAGGCACCCGAGACCGGCTGGGTCACCGCCCGCACGCTGCTGTCCTTCCTCGCCGTCGCCGTCCTGCTGACCGCGTTCGTCCTGGTCGAACGCCGCTCCCCCGGCCCCCTGATCAGGCTCGGCGTGCTCCGTTCGGGCAACCAGATCCGCGCCCAGCTCGGCGCCCTCGCCTTCTTCGGCTCGTACGTCGGATTCCAGTTCCTGACCACCCTCTACATGCAGTCCCTGCTCGGCTGGTCCGCGCTGCACACGGCACTCGCCTTCCTCCCGGCGGGCGCGCTGGTGGCGCTCTCCTCGACGAAGGTCGGCTCGATCGTCGACCGCTTCGGCACCCAGCGCCTGATCGCGGCGGGCTTCGCCCTCATGGTCGTCGGGTACGCGCTCTTCCTCCGCATCGACCTCGACCCGGTGTACGCGGCGACCGTCCTGCCGTCGATGCTGCTCATCGGCGCGGCCTGCGCCCTGGTCTTCCCCTCGCTCAACATCCAGGCCACCAACGGCGTCGACGACCACGAGCAGGGCATGGTCTCGGGCCTGCTCAACACCTCGGTGCAGGTCGGCGGCGCGATCTTCCTCGCCGTGGTGACCGCGGTGGTGACCGCCGGCGCGCCGGACGACCCCACCCCGCAGGCGATCCTCGACAGCTACCGCCCCGGCTTCGTGGTGGTGGCGGGCGTCGCCGTCGCCGGACTGCTGATCACCCTGACCGGCCTGCGCGGCAGGCGCCCGCGCCGGTCCGTCGTGGTCGCCCAGTCCACCGTGCTGGAGGCGGAGCCGGACCGGGTTCCGGTCCGCGACTGACGGGGCCGCCTCCGTCGAGGGTGCCCGGCCGGGGTCGCTTGCCCGGCCGGGCACCCGCCTGTTCGACTGGACGGATGAGCGTGCACGGGGGACGACGCGACAAGGCCGCACAGGACGCGTTCGTGGTCGAGTTGGGATACGCGCTGTGCAGCGCCCTGTTCGCCGCCGCGGTGGTCTTCGGGGCGGTTGCCGGATCCGCGCTCCTCTTCACTCTGCCGGAGCGGGTGGCAGGGGCTCTGATGCTGAGCGGCAAGGTGTTCGCGGCGCTGCTCTTCGTCGGCCGGGTGATCAGCGTCATGGTCCGCTTCGGCCCGTCGGCTCAGCCCAGCCAGCCCGGCCGCACCAACCCCGACTCGTAGGCGAGTACGACGAGTTGGGCCCGGTCACGGGCGCCCAGCTTCACCATCGCGCGGCTGACGTGCGTCTTGGCGGTAAGCGGGCTGACCACGAGCCGCCGGGCGATCTCGTCGTTCGACAGCCCCATGCCCACCAGGGCCATCACCTCCCGCTCCCGCTCGGTGAGCTCGACGAGCGCGTCGGCCCCCGCGGGCTCCTTGGAACGGGCGGCGAACTCGGAGATCAGCCGCCGGGTGACCCCGGGTGAGAGCAGCGCGTCCCCGTCGACCACGGCCCTTACGGCGCGCAGGAGTTCGTCCGGCTCGGTGTCCTTGACCAGGAATCCGGACGCCCCGGACCGGATGGCCTCGAAGACGTACTCGTCCAGTTCGAAGGTCGTGAGCATCACCACCCTCACCCCGGCGAGCCGTTCGTCCTCGGTGATCCGCCGGGTCGCGGCCAGACCGTCCAGCACGGGCATCCGGATGTCCATCAGGACGACGTCGGGGACCAGTTCACCCACCGCGCGCAGCGCCTGAGCCCCGTCAACG
The DNA here is from genome assembly GCF_040653275.1 of Streptomyces sp. NPDC048002. NCBI lineage: Bacteria > Bacillati > Actinomycetota > Actinomycetes > Kitasatosporales > Streptomycetaceae > Streptomyces > Streptomyces sp. NPDC048002. Next base: position 15,146 of record NZ_JBEZNL010000050.1, read on the forward strand.
GCCTCACCGGCCACCTCGATGTCCGGCTGCGCGTCGAGCAGCGCCCGGAAGCCGGCCCGCACCAGTGACTGGTCGTCGGCGAGCAGTACGCGGATCACCGGTCGTCCTCCTTCACGGTGAGCGGCAGCACGGCGAGCACCCGGAAGCCCCCGTCGGCCCGCGCGCCCGCCTCGATGGTGCCACCGAGAGCCGCGGCCCGCTACCGCATCCCGGCGAGGCCGTTGCCGCTGCCACCCGCGTCGGCGCCGGTTGCGGGACCGTCGTCGTCGACCCGGATCCGGAACGCCCCGCCATCGTGCTCCAGGCGCACCCGCGCGTGCCGCGATCCTGAGTGCCGCACGACGTTGGTGAGCGCCTCCTGGACGATCCGGAAGGCAGCGAGGTCGGTGCCGGGCGGCAGGGGTGGCGGTGTGCCGCGCACCTCCACCGTCAGCCCGGTCCGGGCCGCCTGGTCGACCAGCTCGGCCAGCCGGTCCAGTCCGGGCGCGGGCACGCGCGGCGCGTCACCCGGCGCCCGCAGCGTGTCGAGCACCTGCCGGACCTCGCCGAGTGCCTCCTTGCTCTGGGCCTTGATGGTGGTCAGCGCCGTGCGGGCCTGCTCGGGGTCGGAGTCGAGCAGCGCGAGTCCCACCCCCGCCTGGACATTGATGACGGAGATGCTGTGCGCCAGCACGTCATGGAGTTCCCGGGCGATCCGCAGGCGTTCCTCGTCGGCCCGCCGCCGCGCGGCCTGCGCCCGCTCGGCCCGCTCCCGCTCCCACTGCTCCCGACGGGCACGGGCGAGTTCCGACACCGCAGCGACGGCGAGCGCCCAGGCCGCGACCACGCCCTCCTGCCCCCAGGGGGCGGCGGAGTCCCCGTCCGGCGGCAGCCACTGGTACAGCCAGTGCGCGACCAGTACGTGCCCGGCCCACAGGGCGCCCATGGCAGCCCACGCGGCTCGGCGATGACCGGCGACGATCGCACCGAAGCAGGCGATCGCGACGATGAGGAAGACCGGCCCGTACGGATATCCCGCGCCGAGATAGACCAGGGCCGCGGCCGCCGTACCGAAGACGACGGCGACCGGATGCCGACGTCGCCACAGGAGCAGCAGCCCCGCCACCACGAGCAGCACGCGCGCGAAGGCGTCGAGGCCCACGCGCTCCCCGGTCTGTTCCTCGGCGGCGAAGTGCGTACCGGCGAGCACGAGGACCGTGACCAGCAGGGTGGAGCGCCAGGGCCATCGCCGTGGCGCCCCCTGCCGCCACCACGGGGGCCCGCTCCGCCACCACGGGGGCCCGCCGCGCCACCAGTGCGGCGGACCGGCCTCGGGCGCGCGCTGTTCCTCCATGCCCGCCACGCTAGACGCGGCCTGCGCCGTGCCGCGTCACCCTCGCGTGGTGATCACACGTACTCCCGGGGAAGTACGCCCGCGCGCCGAGCAGAACCTACCGGTGGGCTCGGCGCGCGGCCATCATCGAGCCCCGTCGGCCGGACCCGTCTGCGGGTACACCAGGCCGACTCCCTGGGCGAGTTGGGACGCCGCGTGCCGGAAGAAGCGCTCACGGTCCTCGACCACCCGGTGGAACTGCCCGAACACCTCGAACCCGACCAGCCCGAACAGCTGCGACCAGGCCGCGACGAGAGCCACCGCGGTCTCCGGGGGAAGGTCCGGGGCCAGGTCGGCGGCCATGCGCCGGCCCTCGGGACGCAGGTCCGCGGGCAGGGGCGGCTTGGCGAGCCCAAGGCCCTGGTGCGCGTCGCGCAGGATGCCGATGAAGACCTCCCCGACCCGCGCGGCGGCCGGGACCGTGGTCTCGGGAGCGCGGTAGCCGGGGACGGGGGACCCGTAGATCAGCGCGTACTCGTGCGGATGCGCGAGCGCCCACCGCCGCACACCCTCACAGACCGCGACCCAGCGGCGCGCGGGGCCGGCGTCGGCGAAGTCGTCACGGGCGGCCTCGGCGCACTCACCGACCGCGTTGTAGGCGTCGATGATCAGGGCGGTCAGCAGGTCGTCGCGGCTGGGGAAGTAGCGGTAGAGCGCGGAGGACACCATGCCGAGTTCACGGGCCACGGCGCGCAATGACAGCTTGGCGGCGCCGTCGTCGGCGAGCTGTCTGCGCGCCTCGCCCTTGATGGCCGCGGTGACCTCGATCCTGGCCCTGGCCCTGGCGCCCTGCGGGGCGCTGCCGTGTCCGGTCGTGCCGGGTCCGGTCGTGCCGTCTGCGGTCGTCATGCCGGGCATTGTTCCATGGATTCGAGAGCAGTGCACACAATCGGGAGCGGTGCTCTGATTAAGGATCGGCGCCCCGATTGAGGATCGACGCTCCGATACAGAAGCGTCGCACTGAAACGAGAGCACCTGTCGGAAACGAGAGCAGTGCTCTTGCATTGGGGTGCCGGTGTCGTCCACACTGAGGGAGCAGCAAGCGAGAGCGGCGCTCACGAAAGAGAGCGGTGCTCACGCCTGCGCCAAGAGCGCCGCTCGAAAGAAGGAGCGCCGCTCACCAAAGAGAGCAGCGCTCCACCAACTCAGGGGGAACCCGATGACCGCACACGTCAAGAAGCCCGGCTGGTTCACCGTCAACGTCCTCAACCGCACCGTCGCCTGGCTGACCCGCCGCGGCCTCAGCGTGTGGGGCTCCCGCGTCCTCGCCGTCCGCGGCCGTAAGAGCGGCGAGTGGCGGACCACGCCCGTGAACCTGCTGACCGTCGACGGCCGGCATTACCTGGTCGCACCGCGCGGCCACGTCCAGTGGACCCACAACATGCGGGCCGCCGGGGGCGGCGAACTGCACCTGGGCAAGAAGGCGGACCCCTTCACCGCGCAGGAGGTGTCCGACGACGACAAGGTCCCCCTCCTGCGCGCCTACCTCAAGCGCTGGAAGGCCGAGGTCGGCGTCTTCTTCAACGGGGTCGGCCCCGACTCCCCCGACACCGACCTGCGCCGCATCGCCCCGGACCACCCGGTCTTCGAGGTCATCTTCACGAACTGAGGTCGCCTTAACGAACTGAGGTCACCTTCAAGAACCAAGGTCACCTTCACGAACCGAGGTCACCTTCAAGAACCGAGGTCGCCGACGAGGACCGGGAACACCCCGGGGCATCAGGCCCCGGCGGCCCCGCCCCCGTCCTTGGAACCAGAAGCATCCGCCGAACCGGAGGCGTCCCCGGAACCGGAAGCCGCCGATGCCGCCGATGCCGCCGAGGCCTCCGCGCCCGCCGCCGGCCGCCGGTCAAGGGCGAACAGGGCCCGCTGAGCCACCGGATGGCTGCGCATCAGCTCACCCAGCGTCGTGGCGCCCCGGGTGATGTCCATGAACGCCCGCCAGGCGGGCCGGAAACCGGTGAGCGCGGCGTGGAACACCCCGGGCCGCCGCTCGAACGCCTTCAGCAGCCGCTTGCCGACGCTCATCTCCACACCCAGCCCGGCCTTGACCGCGAAGGCGTAGTTCAGTGCCTGGCGACGGGCGTCCACGGCGTCGTGCGCCTCGGCGATCCGGACCGCCCACTCCCCCGCGAGCCTCCCCGACCGCAGCGCGAACGAGATGCCCTCGCGCGTCCAGGGCTCCAGCAGCCCCGCCGCGTCCCCGCACACCAGGACCCGGCCCCGGGAGAGCGGCGAGTCGTCGGCACGGCAGCGCGTCAGATGACCGGAGGAGATGCTCGGTTCGAACCCGGCGAGCCCGAGCCGCCCGATGAAGTCCTCCAGGTAACGCTTGGTGGCGGCACCCTCGCCGCGGGCCGAGATCACGCCGACGGTCAGGGTGTCCCCCTTGGGGAAGACCCAGCCGTAACTGCCGGGCATCGGGCCCCAGTCGATGAGCACCCGCCCCTGCCAGTCCTCGGCGACGGTCCCCGGCACCGGGATCTCCGCCTCCAGGCCGAGGTCCACCTGGTCGAGCTTGACCCCGACATGGGCTCCTATCCGGCTGGCGCTGCCGTCCGCGCCGACGACCGCCCGCGCGAGCAGCGTCTCGCCGCCCTGGAGGACGACGGCCACCGTGCGCCGGTCGGGCACGGCCGAGCCGTGCTGTTCGACGCGCTGGACGGTGACGCCGGTACGGAGTTCGGCGCCCGCCTTCTCCGCGTGCTCGACCAGCTGCTGGTCGAACTCGGGCCGGTTGATGAGGCCGAACAGCATCTGCTTGGAGCGGCGGGTGCGGGCGAAGCGTCCGTTGTGGGAGAACGTCACCGCCTGCACCCGGTCCCGCAGAGGCAGTTCGAAGCCGGGTGGCAGGCAGTCGCGCGAGGGCCCGATGATGCCGCCGCCGCAGGTCTTGTAGCGGGGCAGTTCGGCTTTCTCCAGCAAGAGCACCCGTCGTCCCGCGACCGCCGCCGCGTACGCGGCCGAAGCCCCCGCCGGTCCCGCGCCGACCACGACGACGTCCCACACCTGCTGCACGTCGTCCGCCGAAGAGTTCTCGCTGCTCACGATGGTCTACTGCTCCCGATCAAGCCGCCTGCCGCTGCTGTCCCCCGCATCCTACGGCGGCGGTCACCGCAGGTCGTTGTGGGAGGATCGGCGACGTAGGCGCCCACCGCACCCGGCGGAGCCTACGCTCACACGATCAGCCGTACACAGAAGTACGCACACGTACAACGTCGCACCTACAAGGAGCGTGCCCATGTCGTCGAATTCGGTCGCCGAAACCGTCGCCTCGCTGATGCCGAGGGCGAAGGAGGAACTCACCGAACTGGTGGCGTTCAAGTCGGTGGCGGACTTCGAGCAGTTCCCCAGGAGCGAGAGCGAGGGTGCCGCCCGCTGGGTCGCGGACGCCCTGCGCGCGGAGGGGTTCGAGGACGTGGCCCTGCTGGACACGCCCGACGGCACCCAGTCGGTGTACGGCTGCCTGCCCGGACCGGAGGGCGCCAGGACGGTGCTGCTGTACGCCCACTACGACGTACAGCCGCCGCTCGACGAGTCCGGGTGGCTGACCCCGCCGTTCGAGCTGACCGAGCGGGACGGCCGCTGGTACGGCCGGGGCACCGCCGACTGCAAGGGCGGCCTGGTCATGCACCTGCTGGCGCTGCGCGCGCTCAGGGCGACGGGCGGGGTGCCGGTCCGGGTGAAGGTGATCGCAGAAGGTTCCGAGGAGATGGGCACCGGCGGTCTGGAGCGCTACGCCGAGGCGCACCCCGAGGTGCTGGAGGCCGACACGATCGTCATCGGCGACGCGGGCAACTTCCGGGTCGGGCTGCCGACGGTCACCACGACGCTGCGCGGGATGACCATGCTCCGGGTGCAGGTCGACACGCTGGAGGGCAATCTGCACTCCGGCCAGTTCGGCGGCGCCGCCCCGGACGCGCTGGGCGCCCTCATCCGCGTACTGGACTCGCTGCGCGCGGAGGACGGCTCGACGACGGTGGACGGGCTGACGCCGGAGTCCGCGTGGGACGGACTCCCCTACGACGAGGCGCAGTTCCGTGCGGATGCCAAGGTGCTGGACGGGGTGGAGCTGATCGGCTCGGGCTCGGTCGCGGACCGGATCTGGGCGCGTCCGGCGGTGACGGTGCTCGGGATCGACTGCCCGCCGGTGGTCGGCGCCACGCCGTCCGTGCAGTCCAGCGCCCGCGCGCTGATCAGCCTGCGGGTGCCGCCGGGCGTGGACGCGGCCGAGGCGACCAAGCTGCTCCAGGCCCACGTCGAGGCGCACACGCCGTGGGGCGCGCGGGTGCGGACCGAGCAGGTCGGCCAGGGACAGCCCTTCAGCGCCGACACGACGAGCCCGGCGTACGAGGCGATGGCGCGGGCGATGGCGGAGGCGTACCCGGGCCAGGAGATGCAGTACGCGGGTCAGGGCGGCTCCATCCCGCTGTGCAACACCCTCGCGGCGCTGTACCCGGACGCCGAGATCCTGCTGATCGGCCTCAGTGAGCCGGAGGCGCAGATCCACGCGGTGAACGAGAGCGTGTCGCCGGAGGAGCTGGAGCGGCTCTCGGTGGCGGAGGCGCTGTTCCTGCGCAACTACGCGGGAAGCTGAGCGCCCCCACCACTCGGGGACCCGGAACCGGTCACTCGGTTCCGGGGCAGCGGCCCGGCCCCTCACGTGCCCCGGTCTGCTCCCGCCCCTGTCAAAGCATCGGACCCCGGTCTGCTCCCGTCTCCCTTCAAGGCATCGGACCCCGGTCTGCTCCCGTCTCCCTTCAAGGCATCGGATTTCCCGCCTCCAGGTAGAGCGCGGCCCCGCGTTCGCGGGCGCGCAGGGCCCAGCGCAGGCGTTCGTAGCGGACCGGCGGCAGCAGGTCGGCGGCCTCCTGCTCGGTCACGAAGCGCCAGGCCCGTAGTTCGGGGCCGGGCAGCAGCAGCCGGCCGGCCCGCTCGGCGTCGAGCCGGCCGCCGTCGAAGAGCAGGCGCAGACCGCCGTAGCCGGGCGGCGCGGGCGGTTCCCAGTCGACGACGAGGAGCCGGGGCACCTCGGTGAGGTGGATCCCGGTCTCCTCGGCGACCTCGCGGACGCCCGCGCGCGCGGGCGCCTCACCGGGTTCGACGACTCCGCCGGGGAACTCCCAGCCGGGCTTGTAGGTGGGATCGACGAGCAGGACGCGGTCCTCCTCGTCGAAGAGGAGGACGCCCGCGGCGACCGTCTCGGCCGTCGGCTCGGGGGTCTGCACGATGTCGCACGCGGGCACGGTCCCCGCGGCGAGGGTCTCGGCGATCCGGGCGGCCGTCTGCCGCGGGGTGAGCCGGCCGTTGTCGACGGGGTGGGCGTCGGCGCCGAGCCAGTCGGCGAGCGCGGTGCGGTAGGTCTCGATGTGGTCGTACGACCACTGCCGGGTGCGCAGTTCGCCGTCCGGGACGTCGGGGACCTCTTGTTGCGCGATACGGTCCCGCAGGATCGTTTCCGCCGGGGCCAGGAGAACATGCCGTACGGCGATCCGGCGCGCGGCCAGGCCGCCGAAGATCTCGTCGCGGTACTCCTGGCGCAGCAGGGTCATCGGGACCACCAGGGTGCCGCCGAGTTCGGCGAGCAGGCCGGCCGCCGTGTCGATCACGAGGCGGCGCCAGATCGGCAGGTCCTGGAAGTCGCCGACCTCGGCGAGGTGTTTGGGCGGGAGCAGGTGCGGAAGCGCTCCGCCGATGACCTCGGGGTCGAAGAGCGTGCTGTTCGGGATCAGTTCGATCAGTTCCCGTGCGGTGGTGGTCTTCCCCGCACCGAAAGGCCCGTTGATCCAGACGATCACAGACTCCCCCTCTTCTGTTGGCCCCCTGTGGCTTGCCCGCTCCACCCTGCCACGGAAACCAGTTCCCGTTGAGGGCGCGCACAAGGCGGCGCCGGTGCCCCCTGGAGCGGGGACGCCGGCGCCGGGCCCGGAGGCAGGAGGTGGGCTCAGTCGCCCTGGCCGAGGGCGTTCTCGTCGACGGCCAGGCTGTCGCTGGCGATGGTGCTGTCGAGGGTGGAGAGGGTCTTGTCCACGTCGATGTCGGTCAGGTCGCTGCCCAGGGAGTGGGAGGGCGTGATCGCCGCGACGACGAAACCGGTGGCCAGGGAGGCGATGGCGAGCATGCTGCGCTTCTTCATGACGGTTTCAACTGCGCAGCCGTGCGAAGGTCACGGGAGCGGCGTGAGGCAGGGGCCACCGGAGGGACGTACGGGGTCGGCGGGCCCGCTCTCCCCGTACCGTGCCGACACCCCGAGGCGGCGCGGGAACCGCCCCGGTACCGCCCGGCGGAGGGGAACCAATCGGCCGGAACCGCGCGGGCCCGCCACCGCCCGCCCGCGCCTGAACGTTCCTGCGGGGCTCGTGCCGGGCCTGCCGATCAGACCCGCGCCGCGTCCGCGCTCCGCGTCAGTGCCGCGGCCGCCGCGCCGACCAGGCCGGCGTCCGTGCCCATCTGGGCCGGTGTGATCGTCAGTCGCTGGACGAAGGAGAGGGTGGCGTAGTCACCGAGGGCCTTGCGCAGCGGCGCGAGCAGGATGTCACCCGCCTTGCCGACGCCGCCGCCGATGACCGCGATGTCGATCTCGACCAGCGTCGCGGTGGCCGCGATCCCGGCGGCCAGGGCCCGCGCGGCCCGCTCGAAGGAGGCCACGGCGACCGGATCACCGGCGCGGGCGGCCTCGGCCACCGCGGCGGCGGAGGTGTCGCCGTCAGGGCCCGGACTCCAGCCGTTGTCCAGGGCGCGCCGGGCGATGTTGGGACCGCTCGCGATGCGCTCCACGCACCCGCGCGCGCCGCACGGGCAGGGGTCGCCGTCGAGGTCGACGCTGATGTGCCCGATGTGACCGGCGTTGCCGGTGGGACCGGGGTGCAGCCGCCCGTTGAGAACGAGTCCGCCACCGACGCCCGTGGAGACCACCATGCACAGCGCGTTGTCGTGGCCCCGGGCGGCGCCCTGCCAGTGCTCGGCCGCGGTGATGGCGACGCCGTCGCCGATCAGCTCGACGGGGAGCCCGCCCACCGCTTCGCGGACCCGGCGCACCAGGGGGAAGCCACGCCAGCCCGGAACGTTCACCGGACTCACCGTGCCCGCGGAGGCGTCCACGGGTCCCGCGCTGCCGATCCCGAGGGCGCTCACCCCCGCCCACAGCGGGGACGCCGTCAGCTCGCCGAGCACCGCCTCGACCGCGCCCATCACCGTGTCACCGCTCTCCCCGGCCGGGGTCGGGCGCTGGGCGCGCGCCAGGATCCGGCCGCGGCCGTCCACGAGAGCTCCGGCGATCTTGGTTCCACCGATGTCGAGCGCGGCGACGAGGTCGGGGTGCATCAGAGTCAGTTCTCCCGGTCAACCATAGGAAAGGGGTCAGGCCGGTCTGGCGGTGGGGACACAGGCCGGTACGTGCGGTGGACAGTGTCTCCCGACTCTGACAACGTTGTCCAGGCTCTATGCTCGACGCCACATCCTCATACAAACCATGGGCCACCGCATCCCCGTGGACGACAGGACAGGATCCGCATCGTGCCCGAGACCATCCGCCGATCCGACCGCACGCCCGGAAACCGTTACGGCAACCGCCCGACGATGAAGGACGTGGCCGCTCGTGCGGGAGTCGGACTGAAGACGGTCTCGCGGGTCGTCAACGGCGAGCCGGGGGTCACGCCCGAGACCGAGCGCCGGGTCCAAGAGGCCATCGACGCGCTCGGTTTCCGCCGCAACGACAGCGCCCGGGTGCTGCGCAAGGGCCGTACGGCGAGCATCGGGCTGGTCCTGGAGGATCTCGCCGACCCCTTCTACGGCCCGCTCAGCCGCGCCGTGGAGGAGGTGGCGCGGGCGCACGGCGCCCTGCTGATCAACGGTTCCAGCGCCGAGGACCCCGAGCGCGAGCAGGAGCTGGCCCTGGCCCTGTGCGCGCGGCGGGTGGACGGGCTGGTGGTGATCCCCGCCGGTGACGACCACCGCTATCTGGAGCCCGAGATCAGGGCGGGCGTGGCGACCGTGTTCGTGGACCGTCCGGCCGGGCAGATCGACGCCGATGTCGTCCTGTCGGACAACTACGGCGGCGCCCGGGACGGAGTGGCCCATCTGATCGCCCACGGTCACCGCAGGATCGGCTTCATCGGTGACATGCCCCGCATCCACACCGCCGCCGAGCGACTGCGCGGCTACCGGGCGGCCATGGAGGACGCGGGCATAGCCGTGGAGGACTCCTGGATGTCCCTGGGTGTCACCGGCCCCGAGCGGGTCCGCAGGGCCGCCGAGGAGATGCTCTCCGCCCCGCAACCGGTCACCGCGATCTTCACGGGCAACAACCGGGTGACGGTCACGGTGATCCGGGTCCTGGCCGAGCAGGCCCGCCGGGTGGCGCTGATCGGCTTCGACGACCTGGAACTCGCCGACCTGCTCCAGCCGGGCGTCACCGTCGTCGCGCAGGATGCGGCGGCCCTCGGCCGGACGGCCGCCGAGCGTCTCTTCCGGCAGCTCGACGGTTCGCTCGTCAGTCCCGAGCGTATCGAGCTGCCCACCCGGCTGATCACCCGCGGCTCGGGTGAACTGCCCCCGGCGGACTGAGCGGCCGATGGCGGACCGTACCCTCGCGGCACTGGGGCTGGCCGAGGCACCCCGGGACCATCCGCTGCTCTACCCCGGCCGCTGGCCCGCGGACTCCGGGCTGCTGGACGGCGACCGGCTGCTGCCCCTGGACCACCTGACCCACCCGGACCGCACCCCCGTGCTCGCCATCGGCTCCAACGCCTGTCCGGGCCAACTGCGCCACAAGCTGGACGAGTTCGGCATCGACTCGCCGGTCCCGATGGTCAGGGCCCGGGTCACGGGGCTGAGGATCGGAGTCTCCGCGCATGTCAGCCGACTGGGCTACGTGTCGGCCGCGCCGGTCCACGCGCCCGGCGCGGCACGGGAGTTGTTCGTCCTCTGGCTCGACGCCGAGCAGCTCGCGGTCGTCGACGCCAGCGAGGGCGTGCCACTGCCCGACGGGAACTTCCGGCGCGCCTGGCTGCCGTCCGAGGTGGTGCGGATCGACCTGGCGGACGGCACCACGCTGCCGGGCGCGTACTCCTATGTGAACCGGCGGGGCGTGCTGCACGACGGCTCGGGGGTGCCGCGCACGCATCCCGGCCAGCGGGAACTGCTCACCGAACTCCTCCTGGGCTCGCCCCTGTTGAGGGAGCTGTTCGGGTCGACGCCGGAGGAGTTCTGCGCGCGGGCCCGCGCCGACCGGCTGCTGTGCGAGCGGGGCACCCGGCTGTTCGCGCGGGAGGGCCTGGTGACCTCGCACGGCCTGGAGCGCTACGTCCCTCAGCAGACCGGGAGTCCGGGTACGGGCTCGTCGTTGTCGCCGCCCCGGACGTAGACGTCGCTGACGTAGACGTCCGAGTTGCCGCTGTCGTCGTCGGTCCTGGCCCACCAGACGTTGGTCCACTCGCGGTAGGTCTCGCGGCGGCCGAGGTTCGCCTGGCAGTAGAAGTAGTTGGTGCCGGCCCGCAGGATGCCGACCTCGGCGCCGTCGGCCGTGTAGGACTTCGCGGTGCGCGAGACCTCGCAGTTGTACTTGCCGCCGCCGATGGGGTGGCAGGCGGAGACGTCGGTGCCGGGGACCGAAGTCGGCGTGGGCGTCGGAGTGGGAGTCGGAGTGGGAGTCGACTTCGGCGACGGGGTCCCGTCGTCGTCCTTGCCGGTGGGCTCGTCGCCGGCCGCGCCCGAGTTCTTCGTGGTGCGCGGGGAGGACGAGGTGGGCGGTGCGGCGGACGTCCCCGTGCCGTCCGCGTTGTCCAGCAGGACGGCGGTGACCGCGGCGGAGGTCAGCAGGGCCGCCACGGCGGCACTGGCGAGCAGCACGCGGCCCCTGCGACGCGCGGCGCCCGGCCCGCCCGGGGGGCCGACGGCGCCCTCACGGTCCGCCGGGTGGGCGAGGTCGCGCAGCGGCGGGGCCGGCGGCTCGGGCTCGCGCGGTACGGCCGCGGCCGCGCTCTCGGTAGCCGTGCGGTCCGGCGAGGCCGTGGCGGCGGGGCCGCGCACGGTGGTCGTGGGTCTGTCGCCGCCGCCCGACTCGGCGACCCTGCGCAGGAGTTCGCGGGCCTCCTCGGCTCCCGGGCGGGCCTCGGGACCCTTCTCCATCAGGCGCCGGAGGACGGGGCCGAGCGGCCCGGTGCGGTGCTGGTCGGGCAGCGGGTCGGAGACGATCGCGGTGAGGGTGGCGAAGGCCGAGGTGCGCCGGAAGGGTGCCGTGCCCTCGACGGCGGCGTACAGCGTGGCGCCGAGCGCCCACACGTCGGAGGCGGGGCCGGGGTCGGCGCCCCGGGCCCGCTCGGGCGCCAAGTAGTCGAGGGAGCCGACCAGTTCACCGCTGCGGGTGAGGTGGGTGGCCGAGCCGTCGCCCGGGTCCTCCATGGTGGCTATGCCGAAGTCGGTCAGCACGACCCGGCCCGACCGGTCGAGGAGGATGTTGCCGGGCTTGACGTCGCGGTGCAGGACGCCGGCGCGGTGGGCGGCGGCCAGCGCGTCCATGACCTCGGCGCCGATCGCGGCCGCCTCGTACGGGTCGACGGTGCCCCGTTCGCGTATCACGTCGTCCAGGGACGGCCCGTCGACCAGTTCCATGACGATCAGGGGGCGCCCGTCGACCTCGGTGACGTCGTGGACGGCCACGACCGCGGAGTGGCGCACCCGGGCCGCCGCGCGGGCCTCGCGCTGCATGCGGAGCCGCAGGGCGTCGAGTTCGGGGCCGTCGGCGTCGATGTAGGTGCGCAGTTCCTTGACCGCGACCTCGCGGCCGAGGACCTCGTCACGGGCCCTCCAGACCACGCCCATGCCGCCTCGGCCGAGCTGGGCCAGGACGCGGTACCGCCCGGCCAGCAGCCGGCCCGCCCCGTCCCTCTGTCCGTACTCCCCCGAAGACACCGCTGCCCCGTTCCTGTGGTCCCGCCCTGTGTGGCGTACAGCCTAGAGGCAGCGGTTGAGGCCCTTCGCGGGGTCCGGTACGGCTAGTGCCGCGTCAGGCAACGTTCGCCCCGTCGCGGCGTCCGGCACGCACTCTCGCCGCACCGGGCACAAGCCCAAGTACATCCAGTACGAGGGCTTGCACCCGGCACGCCGAGAGCACGCACCGGACGCCGCTCCTTGACGGGCAAACGTTGCCTGACGCGGCACTAGCTCCCGGAGATCGTCAGGTCGCCGCGCCGCGGGGAGGCGAAGCCCTCCAGGTCGGCCCTCGTCAGGCCGGTGAGGCGGGCGACCTCCGCGGTGTCCAGGGCGCCGCAGTCCAGGCCGCGGAGCAGGTAGCCGCTGAGGGCCTTGGCGGTGGCGGGCTCGTCCATGACGTCGCCGCCCGCGCGGTTGGCGTAGCGGGCGAGCCGGGCGGCCGCCTGCTCGAACCCCTCGCGGTAGAAGGCGAACACGGCGGCGTACCGGGTCGGGATGTGGCCGGGGTGCATGTCCCAGCCCTGGTAGTAGGCGCGGGCCAGGGCGCGGCGGGTCAGGCCGTAGTGCAGCCGCCAGGCGTCGTGGACCTTCTCGGTCGTACCGACCGGGAGGACGTTGGTGGAGCCGTCGGAGACGCGTACGCCGGTGCCCGCGGCGGCGACCTGCATGACCGCCTTGGCGTGGTCGGCGGCGGGATGGTCGCTGGCCTGGTAGGCGGCGGAGACGCCGAGGCAGGCGCTGTAGTCGAAGGTGCCGTAGTGCAGGCCCGTGGCGCGGCCCTCGGCGGCCTGGATCATCCGGGCGACGGCGGCGGTGCCGTCGGTGGCGAGGATGGACTGGCTGGTCTCGATCTGGATCTCGAAGCCGAGCCGGCCGGGCTCCAGACCGCGGGCCTTCTCGAAGGCCTCCAGGAGGCGGACCATGGCGGCCACCTGCTCGGGATAGGTGACCTTGGGCAGGGTGAGCACCAGGCCGTCGGGGAGTCCGCCCGCCGCCATCAGGCCGGTGAGGAAGATGTCCAGGGTGCGGATGCCGCGGTCGCGGACGGCGGCCTCCATGCACTTCATCCGGATGCCCATGTACGGCGCCGCCGTGCCGTCGCGGTACGCCTCGGCGATCACCCGGGCCGCGCGGGCGGCCGCCTCGTCCTCCTCGGCGTCGGGGCGGGGGCCGTAGCCGTCCTCGAAGTCGACCCGCAGGTCTTCCACGGGCTCCCGCTCCAGCTTGGCCCGCACCCTGCCGTAGACGGGCTCGGCGAGTTCCTCGCCCAGGCCGAGGACGGCGGCGAAGGAGGCTGCGTCGGGGGCGTGCTCGTCGAGCGCGGCGAGGGCCCGGTCGCCCCAGGAGCGGATCGTCCGGGCGTCGAAGACGTCGCCGGGGACGTACACGGTGTGGACGGGCTGGCGGGTGCCGGGGTCGCCGGGGTAGCGGCGCTCCAGTTCGGCGTCGACCGGGGCGAGGGAGGCGCTGATCTCCTCGCTGACGGCGCCCGCGAGACTCGTCGCCACCTGCTCCTGCTGGCCCTGACCCATCCCACACCCTCCAGTTTTCCGCTGTACGGAATCAACAATCCGTAGAACGAAGTTATCCGGGGACCTTCCGGATGGTCAACACCATGTCCATGTGGAGCCACTCGGTCATCCCGCCGTGTTCACGTCCGCCTCATGGCGCGCTATGACACTCAGGGGGCACGTCCGCACGACTCGTCCGGCAGTTCCCAGCGAAGGAGCCCGAGTGCCGAACCACAGCCGAGTCACGCGCCGTCTGGGCCTGAAGACCGCGCTGGCCGCCGCGGTGACCACGCCCCTGTCCAGTACAGCACTGACCTCGCAGTCCGCCGCGGCGGGGGAACGTCCCCGCACCCGTCTGGAGGTCATGTCGTTCAACCTGCGCTTCGCGAGCGCCACGGAACCCCACAGCTGGGACGTGCGCAGACCGGTGACGCGCGCGCTGCTGCGCCGGGAGCGCCCGCACGTCATCGGCACCCAGGAGGGACTCTTCCCGCAGCTGCTGGACATCGGCGACGACCTCGGCCGGCACTACGACCGGATCGGCACCGGCCGCCTGCGCGGCAGCGCCGACGAATCCATGGCGGTCTTCTACGACACCCGCCGCCTCACCCCGGTCGAGTACGACCACTTCTGGCTCTCCGACACCCCTTACACGATCGGGTCGAACACCTGGGGCGCGGCCTTCCCCCGCATGGTCACCTGGGTCCGCTTCCGCGACCGGCAGGCCGGTGACCGGGAGTTCTGCCTGATGAACACCCACTTCGACCACCGCGGCCAGTCCGCGCGGGAGCGCTCCGCCGCGCTGATGGCCGAGCGGATCGCCGGCTTCGACCCGGCGCTGCCGGTCGTGGTGACGGGTGACTTCAACGTCGCCGCCCACGGGAACGCCGTGTACGACGCCCTGCTCGGCGCCGGTCTGCTCGACACCTGGGACACCGCCGCGGAACGCGGGCCCCTGTGCGGGACCTTCCACGGCTACCGCCCGCTGGTGCCGGACGGCGACCGCATCGACTGGATCCTGGTCACGCCGGGCGTGACGACGCACCGGGCGGCCGTCAACACCTTCGCCGTGGACGGACGGTTCCCGAGCGACCACCTGCCCGTGCAGGCGTCCCTGAGCCTGGGCTGAACGCGCCGAGGCCCCCGGGACCGGCGCCGCGGTCCCGGGGGCCTCGTCGAGCCCGGTGGTGATCAGCCCTTGCGGGTCTTGATCTCCTCGGTGAGCTGCGGGACGACGTCGAAGAGGTCGCCGACCACGCCGTAGTCGACCAGGTCGAAGATCGGGGCCTCGGCGTCCTTGTTGACGGCGACGATCGTCTTCGAGGTCTGCATACCGGCGCGGTGCTGGATCGCGCCCGAGATGCCGTTGGCGATGTAGAGCTGCGGCGAGACCGACTTGCCGGTCTGGCCGACCTGGTTGGTGTGCGGGTACCAGCCGGCGTCGACGGCGGCACGCGAGGCACCGACGGCCGCGCCGAGGGAGTCGGCGAGCGCCTCGATGATCGCGAAGTTCTCCGAGCCGTTCACACCACGGCCGCCGGAGACCACGATCGCGGCCTCGGTCAGCTCGGGGCGGCCGGTCGACTCGCGCGGCGTGCGCGCGGTGACCTTGGTGCCGGTGGCCTGCGCGGAGAAGGTGACCGCGAGGGCCTCGACCGCGCCGGCGGCCGGGGCGGCCTCCACGGCGGCCGAGTTCGGCTTGACCGTGATGACCGGGGTGCCCTTGGAGACACGGGACTTGGTGGTGAAGGCGGCGGCGAACACCGACTGGGTGGCGACCGGGCCCTCGTCGCCGGCCTCCAGGTCGATGGCGTCGGTGATGATGCCGGAGCCGATGCGCAGCGCCAGACGGGCGGCGATCTCCTTGCCCTCGGCGGAGGACGGGACCAGCACGGCGGCCGGGGAGACGGCCTCGTAAGCGGCCTGGAGGGCGTCGACCTTCGGGACGACCAGGTAGTCGGCGTACTCGGAGGCGTCGTGAGTGAGGACCTTCACCGCGCCGTGCTCGGCGAGGGCGGCGGCGGTGTCGGCGGCGCCGGCACCCAGAGCGACGGCGACGGGCTCGCCGACGCGGCGGGCCAGCGTCAGCAGCTCCAGGGTGGGCTTGCGGACGGCGCCGTCCACGTGGTCGACGTAGACGAGAACTTCAGCCATGGGATTGCTCTCCTGCGGAATGCGAAGTCTGAGGGGCGGTAAGGGGGTTGGGCCTTAGATGAACTTCTGGCCCGCGAGGAACTCAGCGAGCTGCTTGCCGCCCTCGCCCTCGTCCTTGACGATCGTGCCGGCGGTACGGGCCGGACGCTCGGCCGCGGAGTCGACCGCGGTCCAGGAGCCCTCCAGGCCGATCTCCTCGGCCTCGATCTCCAGCTCCTCCAGGTCCCAGGACTGAACCGGCTTCTTCTTGGCCGCCATGATGCCCTTGAAGGACGGGTAACGCGCCTCGCCCGACTGGTCGGTGACGGACACGACGGCCGGCAGGGATGCCTCCAGCTGCTCGGAGGCGGCGTCGCCGTCGCGACGGCCCTTGACGGTGCCGTCCTCGACGGAGACCTCGGAGAGCAGGGTGACCTGCGGGACGCCCAGGCGCTCGGCGAGCAGCGCGGGGACGACGCCCATGGTGCCGTCGGTGGAGGCCATGCCGGAGATGACCAGGTCGTAGCCGGCCTTCTCGATCGCCTTCGCCAGCACCAGCGAGGTGCCGATGGCGTCGGTGCCGTGCAGGTCGTCGTCCTCGACGTGGATCGCCTTGTCGGCACCCATGGACAGGGCCTTGCGGAGCGCGTCCTTGGCGTCCTCCGGGCCCACGGTCAGCACGGTGACCTCGACGTCGTCGTCCGAGTTCTCGGAGATCTGCAGCGCCTGCTCGACGGCGTACTCGTCGAGCTCGGAGAGCAGACCGTCCACGTCGTCCCGGTCGACGGTCAGGTCATCGGCGAAGTGCCGGTCGCCAGTGGCGTCGGGCACGTACTTCACAGTGACAACGATCCTCAAGCTCACGCCGGCTCTCCTACTGCGTCGACATTTCTCTGCTGCCTGCTTGCAGGCAGCATAGGCGCCTGAAGCGGCCGTTCCCGTCCGGGGCGACCTGCGCTCCGAACGAAATATTACTCGTCAGTACACCCAGTTCGTTCCCGCTAAGCAAGCGCTTTGAACTGTGACCTTCGCAACGCAGCGTAATCGGAACCGGACCATTTCGCAGAACTGTCCGATACCCGGTCAGTCGCGCAGACCGGTGAACCCGCCCTGGTGGTACACCAACGGCCGCCCGGGGCCGGTGGATTGCCCGAACAGCAGCTCCGCCAGGACGATCCGATGATCACCGGCCGGGACCCGCGCCGCGACCCGGCAGACCAGCCAGGCGCGCACGCCGTCGAGGACCGGGACGCCCTCGGGACCCTCGCGCCAGGCGGTGGGCGCGGCGAAGCGGTCGGCGCCGCTGCGGGCGAAGGTGGCCGCGAGTTCGCGCTGGTGCTCGCCGAGCAGGTGCACGCCGACATGGGCGGACCGCGCGACGGTGGGCCAACAGGAGGAACCGGCGCCGATGCCGAAGGAGAGCATCGGGGGTTCCGCGGAGACCGAGGCGAGGGAGGTCGCGGTGAAGCCGACGGGACCGTGCTCCCCGCGGGCTGTGATCACCGCGACACCGGCGGCGTGCCGGCGGAAGACGGAGCGCAGCAGTTCGGGCGAGGCGATCCGGGCGTCGACGTCGGGCGTGGCGGTCATGGTCACCTGGGGAGGGGGTACGCGGGGGACATCCCGTCAGACTGACGATAGATGGTTCGTACAGTCAAGTACGTACGGGGATGTGGGAGATGACTCACTGTCGGCACGGCATCCCTCGTCGGCACGGCATCCCTCACACCGCCTCGCCGAGGGCCGCGATGACGTCCGCCCTGCGCGGCTGCCCGGTGGCCCGCCGCACCACGCGCCCCCGAGCGTCCAGCACCAGGACCGTGGGCGTCTTGAGGATGTCCAGCTCCCGCACCAGCTCCAGCCGGTCCTCGGCGTCGATCTCGACGTGCGCGACACCGGGGACCATCGCGGCCACTTCCCCGAGCACCCGCCGGGTGGCCCGGCAGGGCGCGCAGAAGGCGCTGGAGAACTGCACCAGGGTGGCCCGTTCGCCCAGCGGCCCGCCCAGTTCGTCCGGCCCCAGCCGCTTGCCCTCGTCCCGCCCGCGCACCCGCGCCCTCCCGCTCCGCCGCCGTTGAAGCACCCCGTGGACGCTCGCTGCCGCGAGCACCGCCACGCGACATGACCAGTCCGGTCACCACCCGCTCCAGCGTTCACGAGACCGCGAAGATTCCCGCTTTCCCGAACGCCGCGTTCGGCTCCCGTCTCGGGTGCGAGATGTGCCCGCTGATCCGGCGGGTGACGGTTCGCGCGGAGTAAGAAAACGATAAAACCCGAGGTGGATCAAGGGGTGACGTGACGAGGATCTCGCCGTTCACCGGCACCAGGGCTGGCTCCCCGCTCGTTCTTCGGGCACGATCTGCGACATGCCGTAAACCTACGGCTGCGTAGCTTTCGCGCCGGGAGCAACCTTCCCAGGCAGAGAAGGAAGGGTCCACCCCGTCCATGGCAGAGCTTGTCTACCGCCCCGTCGTCGGTCTCGCCGTCACCCTGTTCAAGGCATGGGACCTCAAGATCGACTGCAAGGGGTCGGAGAACATCCCACGCTCGGGCGGTGCCGTGCTGGTGAGCAATCACATCAGCTACCTGGACTTCGTCTTCAACGGACTGGCCGCACTCCCCCAGAAGCGCCTGGTGCGCTTCATGGCGAAGGAGTCCGTCTTCCGGCACAGGATCTCCGGCCCGCTGATGCGCGGGATGAAGCACATCCCGGTCGACCGCAAGCAGGGCGAGGCCGCCTACCAGCACGCGCTGGAGTCGCTGCGCTCCGGCGAGATCGTGGGCGTCTTCCCGGAGGCCACGATCTCGCAGTCGTTCACCCTGAAGAGCTTCAAGTCGGGTGCGGCCCGGCTCGCCCAGGAGGCCGGCGTCCCGCTGATCCCGATGGCGGTCTGGGGCACCCAGCGCCTGTGGACCAAGGGCCACCCGCGCAACTTCAAGCGCAGCCACATCCCCGTGACCATCCGGGTCGGCGAGGCGATCGAGGCGTCCAAGGACAAGTACGCGGGCGCCCTCACCCGTCAGGTGCGCGAGCGCGTGCAGGAGCTTCTGGAGGCCGCCCAGCGCGCGTACCCGGTGCGCCCCAAGGACGCGAGCGACACCTGGTGGATGCCCGCGCACCTCGGCGGTACGGCGCCCACGCCGGAGCAGGTCCGCGAGGCCGAGGCCCGCTGACGGCTAGGGCGTGTTTTGAAAGTCCCGCCTGCCCCGCGCCCTTCGGGCGGACGACGGGACTTTCAAAACACGCCCTAGGACCGGCCGACCGTCACCCTCGCCCCGGGGCTGAACTTCTCCAGCAGGGCGGCGAGTTCGTCCGCCGCTCGCTCCACCTCGGCGAGCGGCTCGGGTGCGAGGCTCTCCAGCAGGAAGAGCGCCGAGACCGTCTCCTCGGTGAGACGGGTGCGCGGGCCCTGACGCCAGTTCCAGCGGCGGCAGGTGACGCCCGCGCCGTCGCACCACACGACCTCGCCGGCGTCCGGGTGCTCGACCGCTTCGGCACCGTCGGCGACCGTGACGAAGGGCTCCTCGCCGGTGGCCCTGATCAGCCGCATACCGCCCTGGATCCGGTCGGTGTCCTCACCGCCGACGGGGATCAGATGCGCCACGCTGATCGCGTTGTAGAGGTCGACGAGCACATTGATCCGGGGCAGGCCGGCACCCGACAGGGCCCGCCTGGCCAGCGCCTCGGCGGAGTTGCGGGTGCGCGAGGGCTTGGACCCGAAGGCCGTGTAGACCTCACGCCACGCCGCCATGTGCGGATCCTCGTGCGGGGCGCGTCCGTCCAGGCGCTCGGCCAGGCGGCGGGCCGCGTCGTCGAGGAGCGCGGAACTGCCCTCGGTACTGGGCCCGTTGACGAGCCCCTGGGCTTCGACGGTGAGGTACGAGAAGCCCGGCGCGAGGGCCCGCACCTCGTCGGACACGGTCAGTGTGAGGGTCATGGTCCGCCTTGCCTCAGAGTGCGGTCGGAAGGATCTGCCACAGGTGCGGCAGGTCGGTCGCGCTCCGGAGGGCGGCGAGGGCTGCCGGGTGCGGTTTAGCGTACAGCACCGGATAGTCCAGCTCATTGGACTCGGGGTCGACCGGGAAGGCCAGTCGTTCACCGTCGAGGGAGAACCGGGCGTCCACCCCGGGCTTGTTGCCCCGGGGGTCCTGCCGGTGCCAGGCCCCGCGGAAACGGACGGCCACCAGCCCGTGCACGACATCGAACCTCTGGTAGCACAGGGCCGTGGGGATGTCCTCGGCCCGCAACAGGGCCGCCAGCGCATGGGACTTGGCGTAACAGATGCCGGTGCGCTGCTCCAGCACGTCCGAGGCTCGCCAGGTCACGCGCGGGTCCCCGGAATCCTGCGAGTGCGGAATCTCGTCACGTACGAACTCGAAGGCCAACCGCGCATAGGCATACGAGTCCTCGGCCTGTTCGGCGAGGCGGGCGGCGATCCGGCGCACCACCGGGTGCTCATGGTCGACAGCCTCGTCAGCAGCCAAGTACGCGGAGAGGTCGGGGGTTTCCTGCTTCAGCTCCATGGCCGCCGAGCATAGGAAAGCGATCACCCGAGATTCAATGTTTTTTCGGGTGACCGCATACCTATGCAGGAATGGCTAGTGCGCCATCTCCTCCTTCAGCGCCGCCAGGAAGGCGTCCACGTCGTCCTCGGTGGTGTCGAAGGAGCACATCCAGCGCACGACACCCTCGTTCTCGTCCCAGAAGTAGAAGCGGAAGCGCTTCTGCAGACGCTCGCTCACCTCGTTCGGGAGCTTGGCGAAGACACCGTTGGCCTGCACGGGGTAGAGGATCTCGACGCCGTGGACGGCGCGGACGCCCTCGGCGAGCCGCTGCGCCATCTCGTTGGCGTGCCGGGCGTTCCGCAGCCACAGGTCCTTGGCGAGCAGCGCCTCCAACTGCACCGACACGAAGCGCATCTTGGAGGCGAGCTGCATGGACAGCTTGCGCAGGTGCTTCATGTGGCTGACCGCGTCCGGGTTGATCACCACGACCGCCTCACCGAACAGGGCGCCGTTCTTGGTGCCGCCCAGCGAGAGGACGTCGACGCCGACGGCGTTGGTGAAGGTCCGCATGGGGACGTTCAGCGAGGCCGCGGCGTTGGCTATCCGGGAGCCGTCGAGGTGCACCTTCATACCGCGCGCGTGGGCGTGGTCGCAGATCGCGCGGATCTCCTCGGGCGTGTACAGCGTGCCCAGCTCGGTGCTCTGGGTGATCGAGACGACCTGCGGCATCGCCCGGTGCTCGTCCTCCCAGCCCCATGCCTGCCGGTCGATCAGCTCGGGGGTGAGCTTGCCGTCCGGCGTGGGCACGGTGAGCAGCTTCAGGCCGCCCATCCGCTCGGGTGCGCCGCCCTCGTCGACGTTGATGTGCGCGCTCTCGGCGCAGATCACCGCGCCCCAGCGGTCGGTGACCGCCTGGAGCGCGACGACATTGGCACCGGTGCCGTTGAAGACCGGGAACGCCTCCGCCGTGGGCCCGAAGTGACTGCGGACGATCCCCTGGAGGTTCTCCGTGTAGTCGTCCTCGCCGTAGGCGACCTGGTGGCCGCCGTTGGCGAGGGCCAGTGCGGCGAGGATCTCCGGGTGGACGCCGGCGTAGTTGTCGCTGGCGAAACCGCGGAGCTCCGGGTCGTGATGGCGACGCGCATCGGTCTTCGGGGGGTTCACGGCTTCTCGGTGAGCCACAGACGCTGTCCGTTCACTTCCGCGGCGGGCTTGTCCCAGACGCCGACGATGGCCTCGGCGAGGTCGTCGACGTCGGTGAAGCCCGCGAACTTCGCGTTGGGGCGCTCATCGCGCATCGCCTGGTGCACCAACGCCTTCACCACCAGGATCGCAGCCGCCGACGTCGGCCCCTGCTCGCCCCCGGCCTTCTTGAAGTAGTCGGCCATGGCGAGCGTCCACGCCTCGGCCGCGGCCTTGCCGGCGGCGTACGCGGCGTTGCCCGCGGTCGGGTTGCTCGCGCCCGCGGCGCTGATCAGGACGTACCGGCCGCGGTCGCTGCGCTGGAGCGCCTCGTGGAAGGCGAGGGTGGTGTGCTGGACGGTGCGGATCAGCAGCAGTTCCAGGAAGTCCCAGTCGTCGAGGCTGGTCTTGGTGAAGGTCTCGCTGCCGCGCCAGCCGCCGACGAGGTGGACGAGGCCGTCGACGCGGCCGAAGTCCTTCTCGATCCGGGTGGCCCAGTCACGGGTGGAGTCCAGATCCAGCAGGTCGACCGTGTCACCGACGACGGTGGCACCGCCGTGCGCGTAGCTGGCCGCGTCCACGGCCGCGGCCAGGCGCTCCGGGTCGTTGTCGGAGCCCACCACGGTCGCGCCCGCCTCGGCCAGCCGCAGCAGGGCCGCCCGGCCGGCGGGGCCGCCCGCGCCCGCGACCGCGATCACCGCACCGTTGAGCGTCCCGTTCCCGTTTCCCATCTTGCCCTCCTGAGCCAGGTTCTCGGCACGGTCGCTCACGCGGCGACCCGCTCGGCGCTGTCCGCCGTGATGCCCTTGGTCGAGGCGATCACGTTCTTGAGCTTCTTGGACAGGGCCTCATAGAACATGCTCAGCGGAAACTCGTCGGGAAGCACGTCATCGACGAGCTTGCGCGGCGGCTGGGTCAGGTCCAGGGCGTCCGGGCCCTTGGCCCACTTGGAGCCGGGGTGCGGGGAGAGGAAGCCGGAGACCAGCTCGTACCCGGCGAACCAGTGGACGAGCTTGGGGCGGTCGATGCCGTCGCGGTACAGCTTCTCGATGTCGGCGCAGAGCTGGTTGGTGACCTGAGGGGCGCGCTGCCAGTCGATGAACAGCTTGTTGTCGGTCCAGCGGACGACGTCGTGCTTGTGCAGGTAGGCGAAGAGCAGCTGCCCGCCGAGGCCGTCGTAGTTGCGGTTGCGGTCGCCGGTGACCGGGAAGCGGAACATCCGGTCGAAGAGCACGGCGTACTGCACGTCGCGGGCCTGCGGGACGCCGTCGGCCTCCAGCTTCACGGCCTCCTTGAAGGCGGTGAGGTCGCAGCGCAGCTCCTCCAGGCCGTACATCCAGAACGGCTGGCGCTGCTTGATCATGAAGGGGTCGAAGGGCAGGTCGCCGTGGCTGTGGGTGCGGTCGTGGACCATGTCCCACAGGACGAACGCCTCCTCGCAGCGCTTCTGGTCGTGGACCATCGCGGCGATGTCCTCAGGCAGCTCCAGGCCGAGTATCTCGACGGACGCCTCGGTGACCCGGCGGAAGCGGGCGGCCTCCCGGTCGCAGAAGATGCCACCCCAGGTGAATCGTTCCGGCGCCTCGCGCACGGCGATCGTCTCGGGGAAGAGCACGGCGGAGTTGGTGTCGTACCCGGCCGTGAAGTCCT
This sequence comes from Streptomyces sp. NPDC048002, assembly GCF_040653275.1. Lineage (NCBI taxonomy): Bacteria > Bacillati > Actinomycetota > Actinomycetes > Kitasatosporales > Streptomycetaceae > Streptomyces > Streptomyces sp. NPDC048002. The sequence continues at coordinate 38,432 of NZ_JBEZNL010000050.1, forward strand.
CGAACTTGATGCCGCAGAACAGCGGGTTGTCGTAGCGGGTGCGCTCCAGTTCGGCCAGCCAGTCCGGCCAGACCATGCGCAGCACGACCGCTTCGAGGTTGCGGTCGGGGTTGCCGTTCTGGGTGTACATCGGGAAGACGACCAGGTGCTGGAGGCCGTCGGCGCGGTGCGCGGCGGGCTGGAAGGCCAGCAGCGAGTCCAGGAAGTCCGGCACCTCGAAGCCGCCCTCGGCCCAGCGGCCGAGGTCCTGCACGAGGGCCTTGTGGTAGTCGGCGTCGTGCGGCAGCAGCGGGGAGAGCTCCTCGACGGCCTCGGTGACACGCCGTACGGCGGCCTCGGCGTCCGCCCGCGCGGGCGCTCCCTCGGCCTCGAAGTCGATCGACCCGTCCTTGGACTGCCATGGCCGGATCTGCTCCACGGCATCCTTGAGCACGGGCCATGCCGGGTGCTCCACCACCCTGACCGCAGGAGGAACCTGCTCCCCCACACCCGACTGCACAAGAATTTCCGTCATGTCCCATCCTCCACGGGAGAACCTCGCGTAAGACCACCGTACGCGTAGGAGCTTTCCCTCAGCAAGAGGTACCTCGGGAAATCGTCCTGCACACCCCCTATGGTCACCGAAATTTTTCCTGCCGATCGGGATAGAGGCACTCTTCCGGGGTAGGTGCAACGGCCCGGCCGGTCAAGCGCCGCGCGACGCGCCCACGGCCGGGTGAGAGCGGCCGGACACCGTGCGGGACGCCCCGGGCCGGTCCTGACCGGATCCCTCCGTCCGCCGGGCCGATCCGCGGTGTACGCACGGGTTTCATCCACGGTCCCGGCGGTTAGGCTGCGGCACTGTCACGCGAACGTGCCGTTCCGGGTCGGGCGCGTGCCGAGCCGCCGTCGACGGAAGCGAGTCGAACCTTGAACTTCCTCACCATCGGTCACCGCGGAGTCATGGGTGTCGAACCCGAGAACACCCTCCGTTCCTTCGTCGCCGCCCAGCAGGCCGGCCTCGACCTCATCGAACTCGATCTGCACCTGAGCAAGGACGGCCACCTCGTCGTCATGCACGACACCGACGTGGACCGCACGACCGACGGCAACGGCCCGATCGCCGAGAAGACCCTCGCCGAGCTGCGCGCCCTGGACGCGGGCAGGGGCGAGCGCGTGCCGGTCTTCGAGGAGGTCCTGGACGCCGTGACGGCGCCGTTGCAGGCGGAGATCAAGGACGTGGCCGCGGCCCGGGCGCTCGCCGACGTGATGCTCCGGCGGGACCTGGTCTCCCGGGTGGAGGTGTCCTCGTTCCACGACGAGGCGGTCGCCGAGATCGCCCGGCTGGTGCCCGGTGTGCGGACCGCGCTGATCGGCAGCCGCTACGGCACCGACATCGTCGACCGGGCCGTCGCGGTGGGCGCGGGAACGGTCTGTCTGAACATCCGCCGGATCACCCTGGAGGTGGTCGAGGCGGCCCGCGCCGCCGACCTGAGGATCATCGGCTGGGTGGTGAACACCCAGGAGCACCTGCGGCTGGTACGCGCCCTGGAACTGGACGGGGCGACCACCGACCACCCCGACATCAAGCGCACCGGGCGCTTCACCGCCTGACGGTCAGCCGAGTTCCTTGATCAGCAGCTCGAACCGGAGGTCGTCGCGCTGCGGGATGCCGAAGCGCTCGTCGCCGTACGGGAACGGGGTCATCCGTCCCGTACGGCGGTAGCCGCGGCGCTCGTACCAGGCGATGAGGTCCGCGCGCGCGTCGATCACCGTCATGTGCATCTCGGTGGCACCCCAGTCGGCTCGGGCGGCGCGCTCGGCCTCGGCGAGCACGACCTTGCCGAGGCCCGCGCCCTGGAGGGCGGGACTGACCGCGAACAGCCCGAAGTAGGCGTGGGTGCCCCGGTGTTCGATGTGGCAGCAGGCCACGACGCGGCCGCCCCGCTCCACCGCGAGCACCCGGCTGTCGGCGGCCCCGATGACCTCCAGCACGCCCTGCGGATCGGTCCGCTGCCCCTGGAGGATGTCCGCCTCGGTGGTCCAGCCCTCCCGGCTGGAGTCGCCGCGGTAGGCCGATTCGACCAGCGCGACCAGCGCGTCGACATCGGCCTCGGTGGCGTCGCGGAAGGTCACGGCGGCAGCGGTCTCCATGGGTCGCATCTCCTGTTTCTCGCGTCTCCCGCACGGCACGGGCAGGGACGAGCGTAACCCCCGGCCGCTACGCTCCGGGATCATGGTGCATGTACTGAGCAGCAGAATCCTGCTCCATCCCGTCGACCCCGACCGCTCCCGCGCCTTCTACGGCGATCAGCTGGGCCTGGCGATCCAGCGCGAGTTCGGCACCGGCCCCGAGCGCGGCACCGTGTACTTCCTCGGCGGAGGCTTCCTGGAGGTCTCCGGCCGGTCGGCGGCACCGCCCTCCCCCGCCCTCCAGCTCTGGCTCCAGGTGGCGGACGCGGCGGCGGCGCACGAGGAGCTGCGAGCCAGGGGCGTCGAGATCGTCCGGCCGCCGGTGCGGGAGCCGTGGGGGCTGATCGAGATGTGGATCGCGGATCCGGACGGCACCCGGATCGCCCTCGTGGAGACACCGGAGGACCATCCGCTGCGGTATCGCCCCGGCATCTAGGCCGGGCCTCCGGGCCGGAGCCGTGCCGGGGGTCCCGGCGCGGCTCCGATGGCCCCGGCCGGGCGGGGGCCTTAGCGTGCTGGGGGGGCCGTCCCGCGGGAAGGAACGCCATGAAGCTCGACAGGCCGGTGACCGGCGGGCCCTGCTGGACCGAGCTGGGAACCAGCGATGTGGCGGGCGCCGGGCGGTTCTACGGCCGTCTCTTCGGCTGGCGGACCGAGACGGACCCCCGTCAGGAGGCGGGCGGCTACACGGTCGCCCACCTCGGCGACGCGGCCGTGGCGGCGCTCAGCCCGCTCTACCAGGAGTCGCAGCCGGTCGCCTGGAACGTGTCCTTCCTGGTCGCCGACGCCGACGCCACCGCCGGACAGGCCGAGGCGACGGGCGCGACGGTGCTGGTCGGCCCGATGGACGTGTTCGACATGGGCCGGTTCGCGGTGCTCCTCGACCCGGCCGGGGCGGCCTTCCAGCTGTGGCAGGCCCGCGCGTTCCCCGGCGCCGGCCTGTTCAACGCGCCCGGCGCCCTGGGCTGGGTGGAGCTGATGACCCGCGCCCCGGAACGGGCCGTGGTCTTCTACCGGGCCCTTTTCGGCTGGAGCGTCAACGCCTCCGAGCACTACACCCAGTGGGGCCTGGACGGCGCCGACTTCGGCGGCATGGTGACGATGGACGACAAGTTCCCGCCCGAGGTGCCCGCGCACTGGCTGCCGTACTTCGCCGTGGCGGACGTCGACGCGGCGGCAGCCACCGCGACGGAGGCGGAGGGCGCCGTCCTGATGGAGCCGACCTCCGTCCCCTCGGGCCCGCGGATCGCGGTCCTGCGGGATCCGCAGGGCGCGGTGTTCGGCGTCTACCGCGCCGAGGACTACCCGGACTGATCCGCCCGGCACCCCTCAGACCCGCAGGGCACCCAGCCGTCCCTCCAGCCGCACCAGCAACTCCCCCAGCAGGGCTGCCAGTTGGCCCTGGCCGGCGGTGTCGAGATCGGCGAGCACGGTCGTCTCGTAGGCGAGTTGCTCGGGCAGGATGCCGTCGACCAGGGCGCGTCCCGTGTCGGTGAGGCGGACGTGGGTGACGCGGCGGTCGCGGTCGTCGCCCCGGCGCTCCACCAGGCCGCGCTCGGTGAGCTGTTTGAGACGTTTGGTGACGGCGGCGCCCGAGGAGAAGGTCTCGCGGGCCAGCTCGCCGGGGGTCAGTTCGTGCCCGGTGCGGCGCAGCGCGCCGAGCAGGTCGAACTCGGGGCGGCTGAGTCCGGCCCGGCGCAGCGGGGCGTCCTCGGCCTGCTGGAGGAGGGCCGCGCAGCGGTTGACCCGGCCGATGATCTCCATGGGCCCGGTGTCCAGGTCGGGGTGGACGGCCCGCCATTGCCGGACGACCGCCGCGACCGTGTCGTCCCGCCCGCTCGGCCCTGCTCCCGCCGGGGATGCCGTCATGGTCGTACGCCCTCCGTGGTGCGGTGGTCCGGGCGTGCGGCCCGGTGCCGGGTGGTCGCCGCGAGCGTACGGTGTCCGGCGCGCTCGGCGAGCACCACCCGCTCCTGGGGCAGGTCGAGTCGCCCCCAGGCGCCGGAAGCGGCGTCGACGACGGAGCGCAGTTCGACCAGTGCCGCGGCCAGGGAGCGGTGGGCGGCGTCCACCGCGGTGGGAGCCGGGCACGGCTCGGCGAGCAGCCGGACGGCACGCTCCCGGGCGCGTTCGAGGGCCGCCAGTGCTTCCTCCACGTGGTCACCGGTGCGCCGGTCGGTGACGACGAGGGCCGCGGCGAAGCCGACGAGGGCGCCGACCAGGGTGTCGACGACGCGTTCGGTGATCAGGGTGCCGGGTTCCTGGAAGCCGGTGAACTCCGTGATCAGGAGGGCCATCGGGGTCACGCAGACGCTGCCGAGCCAGTAGTTGCGGCCGATCAGGGCCTCGGCTCCGAAGTTCAGGGCCAGGCAGCACAGGACGAGGGCGGCCGGGCCGAGGTGAACCAGGGGCGCGAGGGCGGCGAAGAAGAGCACGCCGGCGAGGTTTCCGACGACGCGCTGGACGCTGCGGCTCCAGGTCAGGGTGAGGTTGGCCTGGTAGAGGGCGGCGGCGGTGACCAGGGCCCAGTAGGGGCGGCCGATGCCGAGGGCGAGGGAGGCGTATCCGGCGAGGGCGCAGCCGAGGGCGGTGCGGACGGCGAGGGGGGCCAGGAGGCGGAGGCGGGGCCACAGCGGCCGGCGTTCCCGGGCCGCCTCCTCGGCTTCCGCGGCTGCACCGAGGAGTTCGTCGGCGTCCCCGTGCCCGGTGCGCGGGATCGCGCCGGTGCCGCGCAGGTCCCGGGCCCAGCCGCGCAGCCGCTCGGGGTCGGTGTCGGCGGGGGCGGCGAGGGCGACCTCGGCGCGGACGACGAGGCGTTCCAGGGCGCGCCGGGTGGCCGAGCGCCGTCCGGCGCGGAGCAGGGTCTGCCAGGCGGTGTGGATCGCCGCGGCGGCGTGGGCTCGGGCGGGCGTGTGGTCGGGGGTGCCGCCGCCCTCGGCGCGGTGGGCGGTCGCGTAGGCGGCCGCGGCGTTGAGGGCCGCGGCGGTCGCCCGGCGTTCCGGGCCGTGCGGGCGGAGCAGTCCGGGGGCCATGCCGACGGTCCACGCCCAGGCGCCGGCCGCGGCGGCCAGGGTCAGGTGGCCGGGGACCTGGGCGAGGGTCTGCGGTGCGAAGAGGGCGGCGGAGGTGATGAAGGTGAGGACCACGTTGCCGGGCGGGCCGATGCGGGTGGCGTCGCACAGCGCCTTCTGGGCCGCGGCGAGCAGGGCCCCGACGGCGACCAGGACGACCGCGCTGCCGGTGAGCGAGGCGGCGACCAGGGCCACGGCGAGTCCGCCGAGCATCCCGGCGACGACCCCGGCGAGCGTGCGGGCCCGTGCGGCGTAGGGGCGGTTGTGGGCGTAGAGGGCGCACAGCGACCCGGCCATGGTGTACATCGCGAGGTCGAGGCGGCCGAGGGCGAGGAGGGTCAGGTTGGGCGGGGCGACCGCGACGATCACGCTCAGGGCGGGCTTGAACCAGATCTCCGAGGGGCGGCCGAGGCGCAGCGCACCGGCCAGCGGGAGACGTCGGGAGGGGGTCGCACTGCTCATGGCGAATAAGTTTAGCAGGTGTTTTACTCGTGAAATATTTATCCGCGGTCCCGCGCGCTCCGGTGAACGCTCCCCGCGTACCCCCCTGCGCTCGCGTGCGCGCCGCCCGTCCCGGGCAGTCTCCGACCGTCCGGGGGCACGTGCCCGGCGCCGTCGAGCGGGGAGGACGTGTGCATCTACCGGCTTCGTCCGGCTGGCTGCTGGTCGCGCTGTGCGCGGCGACCGGGGCCTACTGTCTGCTGCGCCTGCGCAGCGACGTCGAGGAACAGCGCCGGGCGGCGGGCGGCGAGGCGGTGATGGGCTTCGGCATGGCGGCGATGGCCGTACCGGCCGCGGTGTTCACTCCGCCGTCCTGGGCCTGGCCCGGGTACGCGGCGCTGTTCGGCGCGGCGGCGCTGCACGCCCTGTGGGCGGCGCGGGCGGGCGCCCACCATCTGCACCACCTGGTCGGCGCCTGCGCGATGGTCTACATGGCGGTCACGATGGCCGCCTCCCCCGGCCACGGCTCGGCCGGCGTACCCGTCCTGACCGGCACGCTCCTGCTCTACTTCACCGGGTACGTACTGGTGGCCGGCGTCCGGCTGGTCCCGGTCGCGCCGGGCGCCGGGGCCGTACGGCTGGGCGACCGGCCGGAGTTGGCGCGGGCCTGCCGGCTGTCGATGGGCATCGCCATGGTCGCGATGCTGCTGACCGTGTGAGCCCCGTGGTCTGTGTCACTTTGCCGCGGCCGCCCGTACCCCTCGGCGGTACGCCGCTCATAGGCTGCTCCCATGATGGTCCCCGCGGCACTGCTGCTGCTCGGCGCCCTGACCGCCGTGCTGGCTCCCCGCGTGCTCGCCCGGGCCGATTTCCCCGACCGTGAGCCGGTGGTGGCGCTCTGGGTGTGGCAGTGCGTGGTGGCGGCGGTCCTGCTGTGCTGCGCCCTGTCGATGACCCTCAGCGCGGCCGCCGCATGGCAGGCGGTCCGCGGTCATGTGTTCGCGCCGGCACCGCCGACCGTGGTCGAGGCGTACGCCTTCGGGGTGTCCGGGCCCTGGGCCGCGGTGACCGCGGTGGCGCTGGCCTGCGCCGGGGTGTGGAGCGCGGTGACGCTGGTCCGTGAGATCGCGCGGGCCCGGGCCCGGCGCGGCCGGCAGGAGGCGGAACTCCGCGACCGCGCACCGCTGTTGCCCGGCGAGGAGTCCGGGCCGGACGGACGGCTGGTGGTCCTGGAGAGCGAGCGGCCGGACGCCTGGTGGCTGCCCGGCGCGGTGCCGCGGCTCGTCGTCACCACCGCCGCGCTGCGCCGCCTCAAGGGACGGCAACTGGACGCCGTACTCGCCCACGAGCAGGGTCACGCCCGGGCCCGGCACGACTGGCTGCTGCATTCCTCGGCGGCGCTGGCCACGGCGTTGCCGCAGGTTCCGGTGTTCGCCGGGTTCCGCGACGAGATGCACCGCCTGGTCGAACTCGCCGCCGACGACACGGCCTCGCGCCGCCACGGCCGTCTCACCACCGCGCTGGCGCTGGTCGAACTCAACGAGGACCGGGGCGTGTTCGGCCCCTGCCCCAGTACGCAGGCACACGTGCCCCAGCGGGTGACCCGGCTGCTGACTCCCCCGCGCCGGCTCACCCCGGCCCGCCGGCTGCGGCTGACGGCGGCGGGTGCGCTGGTGCCCGTGATTCCGGTGCTGGTGGCCTTCGGGCCGGGGCTGCGGGCGCTCGGATAGCGCGGCACGGGCTCCCCGGGGTTGGCCTCGCGCATCCCTGGTCGGCGAGTATCGCAGTATGCGCACCCAGTCCGTCGACTCCCCGCCCCGGCCGCCGGTCCCCGCTCCCGCCCGCTGGGCGGCCTGGCTCACCCTGTGCTCCGCGCTGCTGCTCGTCCTGGTCGCCGCCAGGTGGCACCCCCTGATGGCCCTCGACGGGGACATCGCGGAGACCACGCACCGCTGGGCGGTCGACGAACCCGGGCTGACGCAGACATTCCGGATCCTGACGGACTGGGTCTGGGACCCCTGGACGATGCGCCTCCTGTGCGCGGCCGCGGTCGTGTGGCTGCTGTGGCGGCACGCGGCGCGCCGGACGGCGCTCTGGCTCGTGCTGGCCACCGCGCTCGGCACCGCCCTCCAGCAGGGCCTGAAGGCCGCCGTCGACCGCGCCCGCCCCGTCTGGCCCGACCCGGTCGACTCCGCGCACTACTCCGCCTACCCGTCCGGACACGCCATGACCTGCACGGTGGTCTGCGGCCTGCTCCTGTATCTGCTGCACCGCCACGGCGTGGGCCGCACGGTGTGGCGCACGGCGGTGGCGGTGGCGGTGGTGTCCGTGCTCGGGGTCGGACTGACCCGGGTGTGGCTGGGCGTCCACTGGGCCTCCGACGTGGTCGGCGGCTGGCTGCTGGGCGCCGCGCTGGTGGCCCTGGCGGTGCTCGCGCACCGCAGGTGGGCGTCCGGACGTCCGGAAGGCGCGGCGGACTGAATCCCCCTCGCGGCGGATCCGCTCACCGTAGGCTGCGGACATGACGGCCGTCCTGTTCGACTTCTCCGGCACCCTCTTCCGGATCCAGTCCACCGAGTCCTGGCTGCGCGGGGCGCTCACCGAGCGGGAAGTGGACCTGCCCGAAGCGGAGTTGGCGGCCACCGCCCAGGCACTGGAGCGGATGGGGGCGCTGCCGGGCGGGGCGAACCCGTCCTGGCTGCCGGAGGACGTCGCGAGCGTCTGGGGCGTACGGGACAAGAGCAGGGAGTTGCACCGGGCCGCGTACACCGGCCTGTCCCGGCACGTGCCGCTGCCCGACACGGGCCTGCACGACCTCCTCTACGACCGCCACATGGCGCCCGAGTCCTGGCAGCCCTACCCGGACGCGGCCGACGTGCTGCGCACCCTGCGCGAGCGCGGGATCGGCGTCGGCGTGGTCAGCAACATCGGCTGGGACCTGCGCCCGGTCTTCCGCGAGCACGGCCTCGACCGGTACGTGGACGCCTACGTCCTGTCCTTCGAGCACGGGGTGCAGAAGCCGGACCCCAGGCTGTTCCGGGCCGCCTGCGCCGAACTGGGCGCCGATCCGGGCGAGGTCCTGATGGTCGGGGACGACCGCCGGGCCGACGGCGGGGCCGCGGCACTGGGGTGCGCGGTGCACTTCGTCGACCACCTGCCGGTGTCCGAACGGCCCGACGGGCTGCGGCCGGTTCCGGAGCTGGTGGAGCGCCTGTGGGCCGACCGGCGCGCGGACTCGGGCATCGGCGCCTGACCGGTCGCCCCGGGCCACCATCGGGGGAAGTCGCACGCCCCCTTGGGCGATCCCCCGTGTCGCCCAAGGCAGGCGGCAACCCGAAACCCGGACGGCCCAGCGGCCGACCGGCTGCGCCGATTATAGTTGGCTGGCAGCCAGTCAACGCAGGAGTACAGCATGTCCCCGCGCAGCGCCTCGGTCAATGAAGAACTGCGGCGACGTTCTCGGGAGCGGCTTCTTCAGGCGGCGCTCGAACTGGTCGGCGAGCGGGGCTACGAGGCCACCACGCTGGGCGACATCGCGGACCGGGCCGGTTCGGCGCGCGGTCTGGTCTCGTACTACTTCCCGGGAAAGCGCCAGCTCGTCCAGTCCGCGGTGCACCGGCTGATGCACCGCACGCTGGAGGAGGCCCTGGAGCGGGAGCCGCGTACCGAGGACGGCCGGGAGCGGATGGCGCGGGCGGTCGACGCGATCCTGGGGCTGGCCCGCGACCACCCCGTGCTGATGCGCCAGCACATGGCGGGCCTGCTCCAGGCCGAGGGCTTCGTCCAGTGCCCCGAACAGCGCCGCCTCGCCGAACTGCTCCGCGACACCTGCGTCCGGTACGGCTCCCCCGACGTCGACGCCGACTACCCGATGCTGCGCGCGCTGCTCATGGGCGCGGTCTACGCGGCCGTGGTCCCCGGGGTGCCGATGCCCTTGCGCGTGCTGCGCGCCGAGCTGTTCAAACGCTACGGGCTCGACCGGGAGACGGGCCTCCCGCCGGACCCCGACGCCCCGCCCGGCCCGTGCGGCGGCTCCGACCTGTCACGGTTCTTCGCGACCGGCGACGAGCCACCGGCGCCCGGCCGCGACCTCAGCGCCGGGCGTGCCGAGGGGTCAGAAGCCCCGCGTCCCGGGCCTGGGCGATCAGCCTGAGCGACTTGCGGCGGCTGTGCCCGGTCGCGCACATCACCGCCAGCACGGGGTCAAAACCCTCCTCCTGAGCGGCCCGGTACTCCTGCGCGAGCAGCCACCGACCCTCCGCGCCGCGCGGCCACGCGGGCCGTGCCCGGCGCCCCGTACCGGCCGCCTCGTGGCCGAGTTCGACGCCGTCCGCCCCCTCGCAGGGCTCGTCCGGCAGCCCGCAGGCCTCGAACAGCGGCTCCTCGATCCAGTCGGCGAGCACCGACAGGTCGTGCAGGGACAGCGCCGGCTGCGCCCGTACGTCCTCGATGGAGACGCACCCGCCGGCGGACACCACGGCGAGCGCCTCGACCCGGGCACCGTCCGCGAACGCGAGGCGGACCTGGAACCACGAGGTCGCACCCGCGCCCTCCCGCACTTCCCACGCGGGCCACACGGACACCTGGCCATCCGTCGGACAACGATCAGAAAGATTAAGAAAGGATGCTTCTAGCACACACGGAACGTAACCGCATGATCACATTCCATACAAACGAACACGCACGGCCACTCACTGTCGGCACTCTGTCAGCGCAGCCCGCCGGGTGCGATGCTGGAAGCACCAGCGCTCTCCTGAGATCCCACGGGTGAGGAGTTCCGCCGTGCTGCATGTCGCCGTCATCGGCTCGGGGCCGAGCGGGTGCTACACCGCGCAGAGTCTCGTCCAGCTGGATCCCGCCGTCCGGGTGGACGTCCTGGACCGCCTGCCCTGCCCGTACGGCCTGGTCCGGTACGGCGTGGCGCCCGACCACGAGAAGATCAAGTCCCTTCAGAACAACCTGCGCGCGGTGCTGGAGCACGAGCGCGTCCGGTTCCTCGGCGGGGTGCAGATCGGCCCCGACGGGGTCCCGGCCGCGCGACTCCTGGAGCTGTACCACGCGGTCGTGTACTGCGTGGGCGCGGCGACCGACCGGCACCTCGGTATCCCGGGCGAGGAGCTGCCGGGCAGCTGGTCGGCGACCGAGTTCGTCTCCTGGTACAGCGCCCATCCGGACGCGGCCGACGACGGATTCGTCAGCGGGGCCCGGTCGGCGGTGGTGATCGGGGTGGGCAACGTCGCCGTGGACGTCGCCCGCATGCTGGCCCGGGGCTCGGCGGAACTGAGTCCGACGGACATGCCCCAGCGGGCGCTGGCGGCGCTCGCCGCGAGCCGGGTCACCGACATCGCGATGGTCGGCCGGCGCGGCCCCTCGCAGGCCCGCTTCACCACCAAGGAACTCCGCGAACTGGGCTCCCTGCCCGGCACCGACGTCACCGTGGACGCGGCCGAGGCGGCGGCGGACCCGGCCTGGGCGGACCCGGCCGGCCTCCCCGGCGCGCAGCGGCGCAACGTGGAGGTCCTGCGCGGCTGGTCCGGGGCGGCGCCCTCGGGGGCGGCCCGGCATCTCCGGCTGCGCTTCTTCCTGCGTCCCGTCGAACTCCTCGCCGAGCAGGGCCGGGTGGGGGCCGTCCGCTTCGAGCGGACGGCGCCGGACGGCCGGGGCGGCGTGGCGGGGACCGGGCGGTTCGAGGTGATCCGGGCCCAGTTGGTGCTGCGTTCGGTCGGCTATCGCGGAGTGCCGCTGGAGGGACTCCCGTTCGACCCGGCGACCGCGACGGTGCCCCACTCGGCGGGCCGGGTCCTGCGCGACGGCGCCGTCTCCCCCGGCGAGTACGTGGCCGGCTGGATCAAGCGGGGCCCGACCGGGGTCATCGGCACCAACAGACCCTGCGCCAAGGAGACGGTGACCTCCCTGATCGAGGACGCCCCCGCCCTCGCGGGCCGGTCCGTGCCCGCCGACCCGCTGGACGCGCTGCGGGCCGGGGGCCTCGAACCGGTGCCGTGGGAGGGCTGGCGCTCCATCGAGCGCGCGGAGGCGGAACTCGGCGCCTCGCTGGGCCGGCGCGTGGTGAAGCTGGCGGACTGGCAGTCCCTGCTCGACGCCGCGCGCGGGAGGGCCGTTTAGGACCGCAAGCGCCCTCGCGGGGAACTCCGTGGGCGGGACACCCACCGGAAACAGCGCCGAAATCAACAAACTGTTCAAGGCGCCTACGGTCTCGCACCATGACGACGCACCCCGTGGACGAAGTCCCACCCGTACGCCAACTGGCCGCCTTCGGCCTCCAGCACGTCCTCGCGATGTACGCGGGCGCCGTGGCCGTCCCCCTGATCGTCGGCGGCGCGATGAAACTGTCGCCCGCGGACCTGGCCTACCTCATCACCGCGGACCTCCTGGTGTGCGGTATCGCGACCCTCATCCAGTGCGTCGGCTTCTGGCGCTTCGGCGTCCGGCTGCCGATCATGCAGGGCTGCACCTTCGCCGCCGTCTCCCCGATGGTGATCATCGGCACTGAGGGCGGCGGGCTGCCCGCCATCTACGGCTCGGTGATCGTCGCGGGCCTCGCCATCGTGCTGCTGGCCCCGGTCTTCGGCAGGCTGCTGCGCTTCTTCCCGCCGCTCGTCACCGGCACGGTGATCCTCATCATCGGCATCTCCCTGCTGCCGGTGGCGGGCAACTGGGTCGCGGGAGGCGCCGGTTCGGAGGACTTCGGCGCGCCCAAGAACCTCGCGCTCGCCGCGTTCGTGCTGGCGGTGGTGGTCGGCGTGCAGCGCTTCGCCCCGGTCTTCCTGAGCCGGATCGCGGTCCTGGTCGGCATCGTCGTGGGCCTCGCCGTCGCCGTGCCGTTCGGGTTCACGGACTTCGACGGGGTCGCGGACGCGGACTGGGTGGGCATCAGCACGCCGTTCCACTTCGGCGCGCCCACCTTCGAGGCGTCGGCCATCATCGCCATGCTGGTGGTGGCCCTGGTGACGATGACCGAGACCACGGGCGACTTCATCGCGGTCGGCGAGATGACGGACCGCAAGGTCGACTCGCGCTCCCTGTCCGACGGACTGCGCGCCGACGGCCTGTCGACCGTGCTCGGCGGCGTGTTCAACACCTTCCCGTACACGGCGTACGCGCAGAACGTCGGCCTCGTGGGCATGACCCGGGTGCGCAGCCGCTGGGTGGTCGCGGCGGCCGGCGGCATCCTCGTCCTGCTGGGGCTGCTGCCCAAGCTGGGCGCGGTGGTCGCCGCGATACCGGCGCCGGTGCTGGGCGGCGCGGGTCTGGTGATGTTCGGCACGGTGGCGGCGAGCGGCCTGCGGACCCTCGCGCAGGTCGACTTCAAGGGCAACAACAATCTGACGGTGGTGGCGGTCTCGGTCGCCATGGGCGTGCTGCCGATCGGCGTCCCGACGCTCTACGACGAGTTCCCGGACTGGTTCCAGACCGTGATGCACAGCGGGATCAGCGCCGGCTGCCTCACCGCCATCGTCCTGAACCTGATCTTCAACCACCTTCCCTCGAAGGGGACTTCCAGCCCTGAAGCCCCCGAGGCCCCCGAGGCCCCCGAGGGCACTCCCCTCCCCGAGGAGGCACCCGTCGCGAAGGAGGCTCCCGTCTCCGCGGAGGCATCCCCGGTCCGCGAGGACGCGGTCTAGCCGGAGGCGTCACGGCCGTCGGGAGCGCCTGCACCCCCGACGGCCGCGCGGCTCATCCGAGGGTGCAGGCGCTCCCGTTGAGGGTGAAGGCTCCGGGCGCCGCTCCGTTGCCGGTGTGGGTGGCCTGGTAGCCGATGCCGACGCTCGCGTTCGGGGCGATCGTGCCGTTGTAGGAGGCGTTGACCGCCGTGACCGCTCCGGAGGACGGCCCGTAGGTGGCGTTCCAGCCGTTGGTGAGGGTCTGGCCCGCGGGCAGGGTGAAGCCCAGCTGCCATCCGTTGACCGTGGTGGTACCCGTGTTGGTGATCGTCAGCGAGGCGGTCAGGCCGGTGTTCCAGGCGTTGACGGTGACGCCGACCTTGCAGGGGCCGGCCGGGGGCTGGGGCGCGGGTCCGTCGGCGTCGAGACCGAAGTAGGTGATGGCGAGCGGGCCCATCACGCCGTAGCTGTAGAGGTTGTGGCCGATGCCCTGGAGGCTGACGGCCTCCACGGGGGCCTGGTCGCCCGTGCCTCCGTAGCGGGTGCGGGTCCAGCCCGCCCGGGGCGAGTCCGTGACGGCCGGGGTCTGACCGAGGCCGAGCACGTTCGTCCACTGCTCGATCTCCTCGGCGAAGTTGGGATACCGCAGGACGTCGTCCTCGGTGCCGTGCCAGAGCTGCATACGGGGCCGGGGACCGGAGTAGCCGGGGTACGCGGCGCGGACGAGGTCGCCCCACTCCTGCGGGGTGCGGTCGATCGTGCCGCCCGCGCAGGCACTGTTCCACTCGGAGCCGTCGCTGGTGGCGAAGCAGCCGAAGGGCACGCCCGCGAAGGCGGCGCCCGCGCTGAAGACGTCCGGGTACACCCCGAGCAGGACGTTGGTCATCATGGCGCCGGAGGAGATGCCGGTGGCGTAGATCCGCGAGGTGTCGGCCCCGTAGGCCGCTACGGCCCAGTCGACCATGGACTTGATGCCCACCGGATCGCTGCCGCCGTCCCTGGTGAGGGCCTGCGGGGAGGAGACGTCGAAGCACTTGCTCGCGCGGGTGACCGAGGGGTAGACCACGACGAACCCGTACCGGTCGGCGAGCGAGGCGTACTCGGTTCCGGAGTGCATCGCCGGGCCGGAGCCGGTGCAGTAGTGCACGGCTACCAGGACCGCGGGGTCGGCGGTGAGGCTCTCCGGGACGTACACGTACATCTGGAGTCCGCTGGGGTTGGCGCCGAAGCCGGTCACCTCGGTGAGGGTGGCGGCGGGGACCACGTCGGCGCGGGCGGCGGAGGCGGCGGGTGCGGCGGAGGCGGCGGGTGCGCTGACGAACAGCGTCGCGAGTAGCGCCAGGAGCGCCGCGCACAGGGTGGCGGGCCGTCCGGTGGGGGTGCGGGTGGGGGTGGGCACGTCCTTGTCCCTTCTGGTCACGAGTCGTGGCGTTCGGGGGTCCGGGGCGGCCCGGGGGCGCCCGGGAAGGGCATCGTGGCATGGACACGCTCACCATGGAAGCGCTCCCACAGGGTTGGCGAAGAGAGCCCTTGCCTCCCACCAGGAACGACTCGATTCTTTTGACGAAAGCGTTGACCAGAAAGCGCTTACCGCCTACGTTCCGTTCAGCAGGGTGACCGAGCCGCAGCACAACTCCCCCAAAGGGTCACCCTGTCCGCGTGCGGCGTTCCACATGGCATTCGTCGTTCACGTACCTGACCAGCAGGAGCACGCTTCGCCGGTCGACAGTGCCACCGCACGCCCGCATCTGACCCCCACTCAGAAGAAGGCATCGGGACATGACTTCACTGAACACGAGGCGACGCGCCCTGCTGGGCGGCGCCGCCTCGCTCGGCGTCACGCTTGGCATGATCACGACAGGAACGGCCCCGGCGGCGCACGCGGCCACCTGGCCGACGCCCACCAGCAGCCAGGCCGTGAGCTCCACCATCTCCGTCTCCGGGACGGTCGACGGCGGCATGAAGCGGTACTACGGCAGCGGCGCCCTGGCCGGCGACGGCCAGGAGGAGGGCCAGGACCCGATCTTCAAGCTGGCGGCCGGCGCCACGCTGAAGAACGTGATCATCGGCGCGCCCGGCGCCGACGGCATCCACTGCGAGGGCAACTGCACGCTCCAGAACGTGTGGTGGGAGGACGTCGGCGAGGACGCCGCCACCTTCCGCGGCGGGTCCACCTACACGGTGACCGGCGGCGGCGCCAAGAAGGCGGCGGACAAGGTCTTCCAGCACAACGGGCCGGGCACGGTGAACATCTCCAACTTCGCCGTCAGCGAGTTCAAGACGCTCTACCGCTCCTGCGGCGACTGCTCCACGCAGTACACGCGCAAGGTCAACCTCAGCAACATCGAGGTGACCGGCACCGGTTCGACCGCCCGCCTGGTCGGCATCAACGTCAACCGCAACGACGTGGCGACCCTGCGCGGCATCACCATCCTGAACGACTCGAGCCGCAAGGTCGTTCCCTGCCAGAAGTACAACAACACCACCGCGGTCGGCACCGGCCCGGACAGCACCAACTGCCTGTACTCCACCTCGGACATCACCTACCGCTAGATGAGTGAGTCCGATGTTCTCAGTGGTCGTAGGCGATGAGAGATCGTTTGATCTTGGCGCCGGTGGTCCAGTTGTGCCAGATGCCGGCGG
>NZ_JBEZNL010000051.1:0-53000 GCF_040653275.1 Streptomyces sp. NPDC048002
CTGCGGCGTCTGGTGCGTGCGAACGCAAGGCGCCGGAGCGCCCTAATAGCGGAGCTATTCGGGCGTTTCGGCAACGCGGCGAGCGTGCGTGCCAGACGCCGCAGGGCAGGCGGGACTTTCGAAACACGCCCTAGGCGAGCCCGGCGACCAGGTCCGCGACCGACTTGCGGCGGCCCGTGTAGAACGGGACCTCCTCGCGCACGTGCATCCGGGCCTCCGAGGCGCGCAGATGACGCATCAGGTCCACGATGCGGTACAGCTCGTCCGCCTCGAAGGCGAGGATCCACTCGTAGTCGCCGAGCGAGAACGAGGCGACCGTGTTGGCGCGGACGTCCGGGTAGCCGCGGGCCATCTTCCCGTGGTCGGCCAGCATCCGGCGGCGGTCCTCGTCGGGCAGCAGGTACCAGTCGTAGGAGCGCACGAAGGGGTAGACGCTGACGTAGTCGCGGGGCGTCTCGTCGGCGAGGAACGCCGGGATGTGCGAGCGGTTGAACTCGGCGGGACGGTGCAGCGCCATGTTCGACCAGACCGGCTCCAGGGCGCGGCCCAGCTTCGTCCGGCGGAAGAGGTTGTACGCCTCCTGGAGCTGGTCCGCGGTCTCGGCGTGCCACCAGATCATGACGTCGGCGTCGGCGCGCAGCCCGGAGACGTCGTAGGTGCCGCGGACGGTGACGTCCTTGGCGGCCAGCTGGTCGAACAGCTCCTGGACCTCGTCGGACCAGCCCGCGCGGTCCTCGGGGAGCACGTCCTTCAGGCGGAAGACGGACCAGAGGGTGTAGCGGATGACCTCGTTGAGGTCCTTGGCCAGCTTGCCCTTGTTCGGGATCCTGCCGGACTCGGTGGTGGGGGCGTCGTCACTCATGTCCCTCATTCTCCTGCTCCTCCGTGCAGACTCTGCACCGGGTCGGCGGTGAGCCGGCGCACAGCGCGCAGGTCACCGTGGATCTGGTCGACGGCCGCGTGCGCACTGGCGACACAGGCCGGGATGCCGACTCCGTCGTAGGCCGCTCCGCACACGGCGAGGCCCGCGACGCGGCCGATGTGCTCGCGGACGCGGGCCACGCGCGCGTGGTGGCCGACGGGGTACTGCGGCAGGCCGTCGGTCCAGCGGGTGACACGGGTGGCGAGCGGGGTGGCGTCGAGGCCGGTGGCCGCCCTCAGGTCGTGCCGGGAGACCTCGACGAGGCCGGCGTCGTCGCGGCCGAGGATGTCCGTCTCGCCGTGGCGGCCGACGGAGGTGCGCACCACGACGACGTCCGGGTCCTCCTCGGCGATCCAGCCCCATTTCTGGGAGGCGAAGGTCGACGCCTTGATGGTGCGGCCGTCGACGGGCGGCACCAGAAAGCCGCTGCCCTCGGGCAGCGCGGTGTCGGAGCGGCGGTAGGCGAGGGTGACCAGGGCCATGGATGCGTACTCGACGGCGGCCAGTTCCCGCGCGGCGGCCGGTACTTCGGCGCGCAGCAGTCCGGCGGCGGCGCCCGCCGGCACCGCGACGACGACGGCGTCCGCGTGCCGGGGCCGCCCGCCCGCGACGACCCGCCAGCCGTCCGCCGCGCGGCGCAGCTCCGTCACGGGTGTGCCGGTGACGATCTCCCCGCCGAGCGCCCGAACCGACCGGGCGACGGCGAGGGGCAGGGTGCCGATGCCGCCCTCGATGCCCATGAAGACCGGGCCGGTCTGCTGCTGGGCGGCGGCCCGCTCCTGGATCTCGCGGACCGCCGCGGTCAGCGAGTCGTGGGTCTGCGCGGCCCGGAAGAGCTGGGGGACGGCGGAGCGCATCGAGATGCGGTAGGCGTCGCCCGCGTACACCCCGCCGAGCAGCGGCTCGACCACCCGGTCGACGACCTCACGGCCGAGCCGTTCGGCCACGTACGCGCCGACGGCCACGTCCTCGCCGACCTCGGTGCGGGGCAGGTCGGCGTCCCGGCCGATCCGGGCGAGGCCCTCCTCGGAGAGGACCCCGGCGAGCGCGGCGGCGGTGCCGGGCACGCCCATGACGTGCCCCTTGGGCATGGGGCGCAGGGCACCCCGGGTCCACAGGGAGGCGCCCGCGGTGGCGGGCGGCCGGAGGCGGTCGGCGAGTCCGGCCTCGCGGGCGAGATCGACGGCCTCGGGACGGCGGGCCAGCATCGACTCGGCGCCGAGGTCCACGCGGACGCCGGCGATCTCGCCGGGCAGCAGCTTGCCGCCGATCCGGTCCGCGGCCTCCAGCACGGTCACGTCGTTGCCCTGGGAGAGGAGCCGGTGGGCCGCCGCCAGTCCGGCGATGCCGGCCCCGATGACGACGACGTGCCCGGGTTCCGCTGATGTGTCCGCTGCGTGCATGATCCCACTCTCTCAAACGCCACCGGCGGGTCCGCCAGGGCCGTTCGGCCCCGGTCCGCCGGACGCGGTGGCGCGGTGTGCCCGGCCCGAGTCCCGACCGTGACCGCATCGGAACCGCGGGAGGCCAACGTCCCGGGCGGTCCGGGCGTCGAAGAAGCGTCAGTCGTTCACCACCCCGGGGGTAACACCGCCATGCGCGCACGACGTTCCGTACGACCTGTCCCGGCCCTCGCCGGCCTGCTGCTGGCCACGGCCCTGGCGCTGACCGGATGCAGCGCGGGTTCCTCGGGCGGCGACTCCGCCGACCTGGGCGGCAACGAGGCGGCGAAGTCCCGGCAGGACGGCGCCGCCGACAGCGCCGGGGGCTCGGCGGCCGGTGACGCGTCCGCCGGGCACACGCAGACGCCCCGGGCCACCGCGAGCCACATCATCCGTACCGCCTCGCTGACCGTGCAGGTCAAGGACGTGCCGAAGGCCCTCGACGAGGCGCGTACGGCCACCGAGAACGCGGGCGGCTACGTCGGCAACGAGACCACCACGCGCGACGAACGGGGCCGCGAGCGCACCCGGGTCGTCCTGCGCGTGCCCGTCGCCTCCTACGCGGACGTGCTCGCCGAACTGGAGGGCACGGGCCGGCTGATCGACCGGTCCGCCAAGGCGCAGGACGTCACCGAGCAGGTCGTGGACGTGGAGAGCCGCATCAAGTCGCAGCGGGCCAGCGTGGTCCGCATCCGCGAACTGATGGACCGGGCGACCAAGTTGAGCGACGTGGTGACGCTGGAGGGCGAACTCGGCACCCGCCAGGCGAACCTGGAGTCCCTCCTGGCGCAGCAGCAGTCCCTGAAGGACCGCACCAGCCTGGCGACCGTCACGCTCGCGCTGTCCGAGACCCCGGTGAAGAAGAAGGCCGAGGCGGACGAGGACCCGGGGGTCGTGGACGCCCTGACGGGCGGCTGGGACGCCTTCGTGACGATGCTGCGGTGGATCGTGATGGCCCTCGCCGCCGTCCTGCCGTTCGCGGCGGTCGCGACCCTGGTGGTCGTGGTCTGGCTGCGGCTGGGCCGGCGCGGTCCGGGGCGCGGCGCGGAGGCCGGGCCCGCCGCCACCGCGCCGGTGCCGCAGGCCCGCCCGGCGCGTGACCCCGCGTCCGAGGAGAACTGAACCCCGGGCGCCCGAGGGGAGCGGCACCCGTAGCGTGTTCGTATGAACATGAGCCTTGGGCGGGGTGCCGGAGAACGGCTGGTCGTGATCGGCGGCGACGCCGCGGGGATGTCCGCGGCGTCGCAGGCACGGCGGATGAGGTCCCCCGGCGAACTGGAGATCGTGGCCTTCGAACGCGGCCGGTTCACCTCCTACTCGGCGTGCGGGATCCCCTACTGGGTGGGCGGTGACGTTCCCGACCGGGACCGGCTGATCGCCCGTACGCCCGAGGAGCACCGCGCGCGGGGCATCGATCTGCGGATGCGCACCGAGGTCACGGAGATCGACGTGGCCGGGGGCCGGGTGCGCGCGCGGGACCTCGAAGCCGGGACCGAGTCGTGGACGTCGTACGACAAGCTCGTGATCGCGACCGGGGCCCGGCCGGTGCGGCCCGCGCTGCCCGGGGTGGACGCGCCCGGCGTGCACGGGGTGCAGACCCTCGACGACGGGCAGGCGCTGCTCGACACGCTGGCCGGTGCCAGCGGCCGCCGCGCGGTGGTGGTCGGCGCCGGGTACATCGGCGTGGAGATGGCGGAGGCGCTCATCAACCGCGGCTACGACGTCACGGTCGTCAACCGCGGCAGCGAGCCGATGTCGACGCTCGACCCGGACATGGGCCGTCTGGTGCACAAGGCCATGACCGGCCTCGGCATCACGATGGTCGACGACGCCGAGGTCACCGGCTTCCCGACGGGGGACGACGGGCGGGTGCGCGCGGTGGCGACGGCGGACGCCGAGTACCCGGCGGACGTCGTGGTGCTGGGGATCGGGGTGCGTCCGCAGACCTCGCTGGCGCGGGCGGCGGGCCTGCCGCTGGGGCACCGTCAGGGGCTGCTGACGGACCTGGCGATGCGGGTGCGCGGGCACGAGAACATCTGGGCCGGCGGGGACTGCGTGGAGGTCCTCGACCTGGTCTCGGGGCAGCAGCGGTACATCGCGCTGGGCACCCACGCCAACAAGCACGGGCAGATCATCGGCACCAACGCGGGCGGCGGCTACGCCACCTTCCCGGGTGTCGTCGGCACGGCCGTGAGCAAGGTGTGCGAGCTGGAGATCGCCCGGACCGGCCTGCGCGAGAAGGACGCCCGCCGGGCGGGGCTCCAGTACGTCACCGCCACCATCGAGTCGACGGGCCGGGCCGGTTACTACCCCGGCGCGGACACGATGACGGTGAAGATGCTCGCCGAGCGGCGCACCGGCCGGCTGCTGGGCGTGCAGATCGTCGGCCGGGAGGGCGCGGCCAAGCGGGTCGACGTCGCGGCGGTCGCGCTCACCGCGGGGATGACCGTCGAGCGGATGACGTCCCTGGACCTCGGCTACGCCCCGCCGTTCAGCCCGGTGTGGGACCCGGTGCTGGTGGCGGCCCGCAAGGCGGTGAAGGCGGTGGCGGCGGCCGACTGAACGGCCGCCTGGCCCGTCTCCCCCGGGGGAGCGTGTTCCGAAAGTCCTAGGCGGTGCCGCTGATCCTGGGCAGCGAGGCCACGGAGGCGCTGGCCCCGGCCCCGGCGGACGCCGCCGGCTGTTCGCCCGTGGTGCCGGGTCTGGCGTGCGCTGCGGGCGTGCGCACCGACCGCAGCCGGTGGCTCACCGCCTCGTCGAGGGTCACCGGGCGGCCCTGCTGCGCGGCCAGCCGTCCGGCCTCCTGTCCCAGCCGTGCCACGTCCTCCCAGGGGATCCGTACCACCACGGTGAGCTCGGCCTCACCATCGGGCAGCGCGTGCATCGCGGAAGCCGTTGAACCGTTCATCGCCCGTCCTCACGTAGACCTGGTCGCCATGCCATACGGGCGCGAGGACACCGGCGTTCACCGGTTTCCGGGCCTCTTCCGGGGAAGTAGTCCCTTGTGGTCATACCCGTCCATGACGTGAACCCCGTGCGCGGCACCCCGTGGGTCACCTACGGCCTGATCGCGGCGAACGTCCTCGTGTTCCTCGCCATGCCGGGCACCCTGGCCGAGATCGGGGAGAGCCATCTGTCCCAGGTGTGCCGGCTGCACGCCTTCCTGGACCACTGGGCGGCGGTGCCGCAGGAGTTGGTCCACGACCGGATGCGGCGCCTGGTGCCGACCGGGGAGGTGGCGGCCGGGCCGCAGGGCCCGGGGTGCGTCATCGGCGAGCCGGGCTACGACAAGTCGCCGGTGCTGTCGGTGTTCACGGCGATGTTCCTGCACGGCGGCTGGCTGCACCTGCTCGGCAACATGCTCTTCCTGATGATCTTCGGCAACAACGTCGAGGACCGCATGGGCCACGTGCGGTTCCTGCTGTTCTACGTCGTCTGCGGCTACGCGGCCGGGTACGGTTTCGCGCTGCTCAACGCCGACTCCGCCGACCCGCTGATCGGCGCCTCGGGGGCCGTCGCCGGAGTGCTGGGCGCCTATCTGGTGCTGTACCCGAGGGCCAGGGTCTGGGTCCTGGTGCCGTTCCTGGTCTTCCTGCCGCTGCGGCTGCCCGCCTGGATCGTGCTGGGGTTCTGGTTCGGGCTCCAGGCGGTGTACTCGTCCGGCGAGGGCGTCGCCCCGGAGGCGGGCACCGTCGCGTACACGGCCCATGTGGTGGGCTTCGTCGCGGGGATGCTGCTGGCCTGGCCGCTGAAGCCGGGCACCCCTCCGCCGCCGGAACCGCGCGGTCTGCTCTTCGGCAGACGGGCACGGCCCCGGCACACGGGGTGAGTCAGCGCGCGGTGCGGGTGTGGACGTACTCCACGAGCCGGGTCAGCGCGTCCGGGTCGGTGTTCGGCATGACGCCGTGGCCGAGGTTGAAGATGTGGCCCTCCAGTCCGGCGGCGGAGTCGAGGACGGCCTGGGTCCTGGTCTCGACGGCCTCGGTGGTGGAGAACAGCACGGTCGGGTCGAGGTTGCCCTGGAGGGCCTTGCCGGGGCCGACCCGGCGGGCGGCCTCGTCCAGCGGGACCCGCCAGTCGACGCCGACGACGTCCGCGCCGGCCTCGCCCATCAGGCCGAGGAGTTCACCGGTGCCGACACCGAAGTGGATGCGCGGGACGCCGTAGCCGGCGACGGCCTCGAAGACCTTCGTGGAGGCGGGCATCACCGAGCGGCGGTAGTCGGCGGGGGCGAGCGCGCCGACCCAGGAGTCGAAGAGCTGCACGGCGGAGGCGCCGGCCTCGATCTGCACCTTCAGGAACGCGGCCGTGATGTCCGCGAGCCGGTCGAGCAGGTCCGCCCAGAGCGCGGGGTCGCCGTACATCATCGCCTTGGCGTTCTCGTACGTGCGGGACGGGCCGCCCTCGACGAGGTAGCTCGCGAGGGTGAAAGGCGCGCCGGCGAATCCGATGAGCGGGGTGGCGCCGAGTTCGCCGGTGAGCAGGCCGATGGCCTCGGTGACGTAGGAGACGTCCTCGGGGGTCAGATCGCGCAGCCGCGCGAGGTCGGCGCGGGTGCGGATCGGCTCCTCGACGACCGGGCCGACGCCGGGCTTGATGTCGAGGTCGATACCGATGGCCTTCAGCGGGACGACGATGTCGCTGAAGTAGATCGCCGCGTCCACGTCGTGCCGGCGCACGGGCTGGAGGGTGATCTCGGTGACCAGCTCGGGGCGCATGCAGGACTCCAGCATGGGAATGCCCTCGCGCACCTTGCGGTACTCCGGCAGGGAGCGGCCGGCCTGCCGCATGAACCACACCGGGGTGTGCGGCACGGGCTCGCGCCTGCACGCCCTGAGGAAGGCGGAGTCGTACGTCGCTGTCGGCTGCGTGTCGTTGGCACTCACGGTGGTCAGTCTCCCACGGGGGCGGCGGTGCGAAGTTCCGGGCCGCCCCCGGGGCCGCCCGGAGGCGTCCACCGGGTGTCTAGACCGGCGCCGGGCTCCGATTCCCCTTAACCTTCCCGCATGGCTGCGGCTCAGGGACGACTGTCGGGTGGAATGGATGACGCGAAGGACTCCGGGGAGGCGGACGGGCGGGCGAGCAGTACGGCGCCACCGGTCTTCCGAGCCGCGGTGGAGGCCCTGCGAGCCGGTCGGCTGAGGCCGCAGATCGAGGTGGAGCCCACCCCGGCGCCCAAGCGGCTCGCGCCGCACGCGTACGCGCTGGAGGCGGCGGTCGTCGACGGCGACCAGGACCTCGCCGACGGGCGGCTGGTGCTGCTGCACGACCCGGCCGGGCACGACGCCTGGCGGGGCACGTTCCGGCTGGTGACGCTGGTGCGGGCGGAGCTGGAGCCGGAGATGGCGGCGGACCCGCTGCTGCCCGAGGTGTGCTGGTCGTGGCTGACCGGCGCGCTCCAGGCCCGCGGACTGACGTACGGGGAGCCGAGCGGCACCGTCACCCGTGCGAGTTCGCACTACTTCGGTGGACTGTCCGAACGGCCGTCCGCCTCGCAGATCGAGATCCGCGCCTCCTGGACCCCGCGCGAGGGCCTGGGCGGGGTGCCGGACACCGCGGCGCACCTGGCGGCGTGGGCGGACCTGCTGGCCCAGGTCGCGGGACTGCCGCCGGCCGGGCCCGGCGACGCGGCGGTGGTGACGCTCCCGCAGCGGCGCGGACCGCAGTCACGGTGACCGTCACTTCGGCATCACTTTGTCGATACGGCCACTTTCAGTCATGAGCGGCACTCGAACGAACCGATTCGTTCACCGAACGATCGACCGTACGTCCGAATTGCACCAATTGTTACTCACTAGATCGTGATCATTCTCTAAAGGACACCGGGTCCGGTGCCGAAGACGTCTGTGACCTTGAAAGCCGTCCGCCCCCCAGGAGGCCTGGTGTCCGTTCTCCTCGAGCAGCCCGCAAGCCTGGTCGCCTACCGCCCGAACAAGCCGACCGCCATGGTGGTCGTGGCCGACCCCCGTGTCCGCTCCACCGTCACCCGCCACCTGTGGGCGCTCGGTGTGCGCGACGTCATCGAGGCCTCGTCCGTCGCGGAGGCCCGTCCCCGTATCGGCAACCCGCGCGACATCTGCGTCGCCGACGTCCACCTCCCCGACGGCTCCGGCCTCACCCTGCTGTCCGAGACCCGCGCCGCGGGCTGGCCCAACGGCCTCGCCCTCTCCGCGGCCGACGACATCGGCGCCGTCCGCAACGCCCTCGCCGGGGGCGTCAAGGGCTACGTCGTCACCGGCACCCGCACCAACCTCGGGCTCCCCACCCGACCCGGTGCCGCCCCCCTCGGAGCCGCCGCCCGTATGCACCGCCGCCCCCCGGGTGCCCCGAGCCACCCGGGCGGCTACCGCGAACTGTCCGGCCGTGAGGTCGAGGTGCTGCGGCTGGTCGCGGAGGGCCAGTCGAACAAGGCCATCGGCGTCTCGATGGGCCTGTCCGCGCTGACCGTCAAGAGCCACCTCGCCCGCATCGCCCGCAAGCTCGGCACGGGCGACCGTGCCGGGATGGTCGCCGTCGCCCTGCGCACCGGCATCATCCACTGACCCGGACCTCGCCCGCCCCGTTCACCCCGACCCCCTTCCCCCCTCCCCCGCGCGCCCGTCGACGGAACGTTCCGCCGACGGGCGCGGCCGTGTGCCGGGGCCGGTGGGCGCGGGAGCGCCCGGACCGGAACCACGCGAACCGGCCGGAACCACACGCGGCCTGTTTTCGCTGGTCAACCCCGCCAACCTGCGTAGGGGCAGGTCAGGCGCCCGTCCGTGCGGATAGGCTTGACAGGTGACCGACGCCCAAGACACCGCAGCAGACACATCACTGCGAACCACCGGGGGCGCCCCTCCGGAAGACGGCGGATCTTCTGTTACGGAGGCGCCGATCCCGCTGCTGGAGCCGCGCGAGGGCGTGCCGCCCGTGATCGCGGACGAGGCCGCCCTCGCCGACGTCGTCGCCGCCTTCGCGGCCGGCTCCGGCCCGGTCGCCGTGGACGCCGAGCGCGCCTCCGGCTACCGCTACGGCCAGCGCGCCTACCTGGTGCAACTGCGCCGCCAGGGCGCCGGGACCGCCCTGATCGACCCGGTGGCCTGCCCCGACCTGTCCGGCCTCGGCGCGGCCCTGTCCGACGTCGAGTGGGATCTGCACGCCGCCACTCAGGACCTGCCCTGTCTGCGCGAGATAGGCATGGTGCCGAGCCGGCTGTTCGACACCGAACTGGCGGGGCGGCTGGCCGGTTTCCCCCGCGTCGGCCTCGGCGCGATGGTGGAGTCGGTGCTCGGCTTCGTACTGGAGAAGGGGCACTCCGCCGTCGACTGGTCCACCCGCCCGCTCCCCGAGCCCTGGCTGCGCTACGCGGCGCTCGACGTGGAGCTGCTGGTCGACCTGCGCGACGCGCTGGAGAAGGAGCTGGACCGGCAGGGCAAGCTGGAGTGGGCCCGGCAGGAGTTCGACGCCATCGCCTCCGCCCCGCCGCCCGAGCCCCGCAAGGACCCCTGGCGCCGGACCTCCGGCATGCACAAGGTGCGCCGCCGCCGGCAGCTCGGTGTCGTCCGCGAACTGTGGGAGACCCGGGACCGGATCGCCCGGCGCCGGGACGTCTCCCCCGGCAAGGTCCTCTCCGACGCGGCCATCGTCGAGGCCGCGCTGGCGCTGCCGGCCAACGTGCACGCCCTCGCCGCGCTGAACGGCTTCGGGCACCGCACCGGGCGGCGTCAGCTGGAGCAGTGGCAGACCGCGGTGGACCGCGCCAAGGCGCTGCCCGAGGCGCAGCTGCCGCAGCCCGGTCAGGCCGTCACCGGCCCGCCGCCCCCGCGGGCCTGGGCGGACAAGGACCCGGCCGCCGCGGCCCGGCTGTCGGCGGCCAGGGCCGGGGTGTCCGCGCTGGCGGAGCGGCTGAACATGCCGCAGGAGAACCTGATCACGCCGGACACCGTGCGGCGGGTCTGCTGGGAGCCGCCGAAGGAGGTGGACCCCGAGTCCGTGGGCGCCGCGCTCGCGGGACACGGGGCGCGCCCCTGGCAGGTGGAGCAGGTGACCCCGGTGCTGGTGGCGGCGCTGTCCGCGTAGCCCTCGGGGGCCGCGCGGGTCCGTCGGGAAGCGGAACCCTTGCGTCGAGATCACGCCAAGGTCCGGGCCCGCGCCACGCGCGTGCGGCCCGGAATCCACCGTGCCGCCCGGCGAACGGGTGTGACCTTCGCCGCTTGGGCCCGTGGGACTGGGCAGCTACGTTACTCATAAGTAGCATGTTCGTAAGCGCGCGCTCAGCGCATGCGTGCCGCAGCAGTGCAGTCCCGCACCCTGGAGGAGAGCCATCGTGCCTCGTACCGTCAGGGACGTCGTCTTCGTCGACGGCGTCCGCACCCCGTTCGGCAAGGCGGGCCCGAAGGGCATCTACCACGAGACCCGCGCCGACGACCTCGTCGTGAAGGCGATCCGGGAGCTGCTGCGCCGCAACCCCGGTCTCGACCCGAAGAAGATCGACGAGGTCGCCATCGCCGCGACCACGCAGATCGGCGACCAGGGCCTGACCATCGGCCGCACGGCGGGGATCCTCGCCGGGCTGCCGCAGTCGGTGCCCGGTTACTCCATCGACCGCATGTGCGCCGGCGCGCTCACCGCCGTCACCTCCGTCGCCGGTTCGGTGGCCTTCGGCGCCTACGACATCGCCGTCGCCGGTGGTGTCGAGCACATGGGCCGCCACCCCATGGGTGAGGGCGTGGACCCCAACCCGCGCTTCGTCAGCGAGAAGCTGGTCGACGAGTCCGCCCTGTTCATGGGGATGACCGCCGAGAACCTGCACGACCGCTACCCGAGCATCACCAAGCAGCGCGCCGACGAGTACGCCGTGCGCTCGCAGGAGAAGGCCGCCAAGGCGTACGCCAACGGCAAGATCCAGCAGGACCTGGTGCCGATCTCGGTGCGCCGCACCACCCCGGAGGCCGGTGAGACGGGCTGGGGCCTGGTCACCGCCGACGAGCCGATGCGTCCGGGCACCACGCTGGAGAACCTCTCCGGCCTCAAGACCCCGTTCCGTGTGCACGGCCGGGTCACCGCCGGTAACGCGGCCGGTCTGAACGACGGCGCCACCGCCTCCCTCATCGCCTCCGAGGACTTCGCCCGCGAGAACAACCTCCCGGTGAAGATGCGCCTGGTCTCCTACTCCTTCGCGGGTGTGGAGCCCGAGGTCATGGGCTACGGCCCGATCCCGGCCACCGAGAAGGCGCTGGCCCAGGCGGGCCTGTCCATCTCCGACATCGGCCTGTTCGAGATCAACGAGGCCTTCGCCGTCCAGGTCCTCGCGTTCCTGGAGCACTACGGCATCGCCGACGACGACGCGCGCGTCAACCAGTACGGCGGCGCCATCGCCTTCGGCCACCCGCTGGCCTCCTCCGGCGTCCGTCTGATGACGCAGCTGGCCCGCCAGTTCGAGGAGCAGCCGGAGGTCCGCTACGGCCTCACCACCATGTGCGTCGGCTTCGGCATGGGCGCGACGGTCATCTGGGAGAACCCGCACTTCGAGGGGGACAAGTGAGCACCACCGCTGAGCTTTTGAAGGGTGCGGCCGAGCTGTTCCCGGACGAGGTCGTCACGTCCGCGCACGTACGCCACCTCGACCTGCCGTTCGGCGCCGGGCGCTTCGCCCTGATCACGCTGGACAACGGCTTCGACCACACCAAGCCGACCACCTTCGGCCCCCAGTCGCTGGCGAACCTGAACGCCGCCATCGACCAGGTCGAGAAGGAGGCCGCGGACGGCGGCGTCGTCGGCGTCGGCATCACCGGCAAGCCGTTCATCTTCGCGGTCGGCGCCGACCTCAAGGGCGTCGAGCTGCTCAAGGAGCACGAGCACGCGCTCGCCATCGGCAAGGGCGGCCACGAGGTCTTCAAGCGCCTCGCGCATCTCGCCGTGCCGACCTTCGCCTACTACAACGGCGCGGCCATGGGCGGCGGCGTCGAGGTCGGCCTGCACTGCTCCTACCGGACCGTGTCGCAGGCGCTGCCCGCCTTCTCGCTGCCCGAGGTCTTCCTGGGCCTGGTCCCGGGCTGGGGCGGCTGCACGATCCTGCCGAACCTGATCGGCGCCGAGAAGGCCGTCTCGGTGATCATCGAGAACAGCCTCAACCAGAACAAGCAGCTCAAGGGAGCGCAGGTCTACGAACTCGGGATCGCGGACGCGATCTTCGAGGGCGCCGACTTCCTGGAGCAGTCGCTGCTCTGGACCGCTGCCGTCCTCAAGGGCGAGATCGTCATCGACCGCCCGGCCGTCGACCGCGGCGAGGCCTGGGACCAGGCCGTCGCCAAGGGCCGCTTCATCGCCGACTCCAAGGTGCACGGCGCCGCTCCGGCCGCCTACCGCGCCCTGGACATCATCGCGGCGTCCAAGGACGGCGACCTCCAGAAGGGCTTCGACGCCGAGGACCAGGCCCTCGCGGACCTGATCATGGGCGGCGAGCTGCGCGCCGGCATCTACGCCTTCAACCTGGTGCAGAAGCGCGGCAAGCGTCCCGCGGGTGCCCCGGACAAGAACCTGGCCCGCCCGGTCACCAAGGTCGGTGTCGTCGGCGCCGGTCTGATGGCCTCCCAGCTCGCGCTGCTCTTCCTGCGCCGCCTGGAGGTGCCGGTCGTGCTGACCGACATCGACCAGGAGCGCGTCGACAAGGGTGTGGGCTACGTCCACGCCGAGATCGAGAAGCTGCTCGGCAAGGGCCGGATCAACCAGGACAAGGCCAACCGTCTCAAGGCGCTGGTCACCGGTGTCCTGGACAAGGCCGAGGGCTTCGCGGACGCGGACTTCGTCATCGAGGCCGTGTTCGAGGAGATCGGTGTCAAGCAGCAGGTGTTCGCCGAGGTCGAGGCGGTCGCCCCGGCGCACGCGATCTTCGCGACGAACACCTCCTCCCTCTCGGTCACCGAGATGGCCTCGAAGCTGAAGAACCCCGAGCGGGTCGTCGGCTTCCACTTCTTCAACCCGGTCGCGATCCTGCCGCTGCTGGAGATCGTCCGCGGCGAGCAGACCGACGACGCCTCGCTGGCCACGGCCTTCGCCGTCGCCAAGAAGCTGAAGAAGACCGCGGTGCTGACGAAGGACGCCCCGGCGTTCGTCGTGAACCGCATCCTGACCCGCTTCATGGGCGAGATCCAGAACGTCATCGACGAGGGCACCCCGGTCGAGATCGCCGAGAAGGGCGTCGAGCCGCTCGGTCTGCCGATGTCCCCGCTGGTGCTGCTGGAGCTGGTCGGCCCCGCGATCGGTCTGCACGTCTCCGAGACGCTCAACCGGGCCTTCCCGGAGCGCTTCACGGTCTCCCCGAACCTCGCGGCCGTCGTCAAGGCGGGCAAGCGCGGCTTCTACGTGTACGACTCCGGCAAGCCGGAGCTGGACCCGGAGGTCGCCGCGCTCCTCAAGCAGGGCGATGTCGTCCTGACCGAGGAGCAGGTCCGCGACCGGGTCCTCGACGCCGTCGCCCAGGAGATCGGGCTCATGCTCGACGAGGGTGTCGTCGCCGAGGCCCAGGACATCGACCTGTGCCTGATCACCGGCGCCGGCTGGCCCTTCCACCTGGGCGGCATCACGCCGTACCTGGACCGTGAGGGTGTCTCCGAGCGGGTGAACGGCAAGAAGTTCCTGGCGCCGGGCGTCGCCTCGGTCCCCGCGTAACCGGACCTCGCCTCCCAGGAGGGGCCCCCGCCGTCGGCGGGGGCCCCTCCTCGCGTTCCCACCGCCTCACACCGTCCGCCAGGCCGCCAGCGCCAGGCCCGGTTCGTCCTTCTGCCGGGCCACCCGCAGCTCGCCGTCCGGGGTGAGGGTCGCGGCCACCACGCGCCCCTCGGCGTCCTCCGCCATCGCCACCCGGCTGCCCTCGGGCAGCGCGGGTCCCGACTCCGTCCACCACAGTCCCGCGGACTCGCTCTCGGTCGGGTAGGCGGCGAACGCGATCCGGCCGGAGGCCGAACGCTGGGCCAGCAGGGTGCAGTCGTGGCCGCCCAGGACGCAGCGGAGCACGGCGACCGGTCCCGGGCCCGCGGCCTCGATCAGCGGGACCGGGTCGCCGTCCGGGCGCCACGCGTGCAGCAGGCCCGCGCCGTCCGCGTAGAACAGCGTCGTGTGCTCCTTGGAGGTGGGCAGGGCGCCGAGCGTGCCCGGCGCGACCGGCACGGCGAGCGGCTCGGCGGCGACCGGACGGCCCCCCGGCTCCTCCTGGAGCCAGCGCAGCACGCCGGCCGGGCCGGTCGCGTACACCTCGACCAGTCCCGACTCCGCGGTGACGGCGACGAGTTCCTCGTCCACCCGGGAACCCTTCAGGTCGTGCCAGCCGTTCCAGCCGCCGCGCTCCTTCTGGTTGACGGTGTGCACGCCCTTGCCGCGGTTGCGTACGAAGAGGTACGCGCGGCCCTCGGCGTCGACGGCGACGGCCGGGGTGCCGGTGCGCTCGCCCTGCTTGTTGGGGTGTCCGACGGGGAGCCAGTCCAGCGGCGCGAGCAGCGGACGGAAGTGGGTGGAGTGCACCAGCCCGGACTCACCCGAACGGGTGGGCCGCCAGGCGCCGAGATGGGTGTAGCCGTCGGCGCCCCGGCCCAGCGCGAAGCCCGCCTGGACCCGTTGTTCGCCGCCCACCCGGCGGGGCGCGTCCCAGGGGCCGCCGGGGGTGTGCTCCGTACGGCACAGGACGGCGTCCTGGGAGTGCCAGTAGACGCAGAGGCGGCCGTCCCGGCCGCGTATGAGCCAGTCGCCGTTCACCGGATCACTGTAATCGGCGGGGCACCCCGCGGCGCGTGCGACCCTGGGCCCATGGAGACCGCCCTGCTGGTGATCGTCGACGGAGCCAACGTCGTCGGATCGGTGCCCGACGGCTGGTGGCGGGACCGCCGGGGTGCCGCCGAGCGGCTCCGGGACCGGCTGGCGGAGCACGGGGTGCCCGGCCGGGCCGGGCCGGTGGAGATCGTGCTGGTCGTCGAGGGCGCGGCCCGCGGGGTCGGGTCGGTCGACGGGGTACGGGTGGAGTCGGCGGCGGGCAGCGGGGACGACCGCATGGTCGAACTGGTCGCCGGGCGGGCGCCCGGCCGGGCGTGCCTGGTGGTGACGGCCGACCGGGAGCTGCGCCGACGGGTCACGGAGCTGGGCGCGGAGGTCGCGGGGCCGCGGACGGTACGGCCGTAGGGGGCTCTACCGCTTGCGGACGTGCAGGACGGCGCCGTCGACCACCGCCACCGGCTCGTACCCCGCCAGGAGGCGTCGTAGCGGCCGGATGCGGTCCGGGGCGTAGGGCTTGCCCCGGGAGTCGTCGACGATCAGCCGGGGCGGACGCTCCGCCAGCTCCCGGCGGAGGGTGTTCCAGGCGCCCTGCACGGCGTACCGCTCCCCCACCCGCGGGCAGTCCCGGCCGCCGCTGTAGTTGGTGAGCAGACCCGCCGTCAGATAGCGGGTCGCGGGAGGCCGGTCGGCGAGCCAGTACGTCTCCGGGTGCATGCCCCACAGCAGGACCCGGTCGCCGGGGGCGGTGCGCTCGGCGACGGCCTGCGCCAGCCGCTGGGCGTGGGTCAGCTCGGGGCGGGGAGCCAGCAGGCCCCAGGTCAGGAACAGGGCGCAGCAGCAGGCCGAGGTCAGCAGCGCGCGGGTGCGGCGGGTGTCCGGGGCGGTGCGCAGGGCCGCGGTCGCCAGCAGGGCCAGGGGCGGGGTGAGTTGCAGGTAGTAGTGGCCGAAGAAGTGGAAGCCCAGCGCGACCGCGCCGGAGGAGGCCAGCAGCCACAGCCACAGGTCCGCCGCCCCCGTCCGGGTGGTGCGCCAGGCGCGTGCCAGGGCCGGCAGAAGGCCCGCGCAGGCCGCGGTCAGGAGCGCCGTGTTGGCCAGTCCCCGGGCCAGGACGTGGAGTTCGGAGCCGGTGAAGGAGGCGTAGGCGCCCGATCCGGTGACCGTCCAGAACAGGAAGCCGGCCGGGTCCG
The DNA here is from genome assembly GCF_040653275.1 of Streptomyces sp. NPDC048002. Classification (NCBI taxonomy): domain Bacteria; kingdom Bacillati; phylum Actinomycetota; class Actinomycetes; order Kitasatosporales; family Streptomycetaceae; genus Streptomyces; species Streptomyces sp. NPDC048002. The sequence continues at coordinate 16,296 of NZ_JBEZNL010000051.1, forward strand.
TGGCCACCGCCGCGGCCGTCACCGGCAGCGCGGCGCCCAGCCCCACCCGCAGCAGCCCGCCCCACGACGGGCCGCACAGCCACAGCACCGGCAGCAGCACCGCCCCGCCGGTCTGCTTGGCCAGGAACGCGCAGCCGACGGCGACACCCGCCGCGGCCCAGCGGCGGCGGTCCGCGCACCACATCGCGGCGGCCGTGCAGGGGAGCATGAACACCTCGAAGGCGGCGGCCTGCGCGTCCTCGGGGTTGAGGCCGACCGAGATCAGCAGGTACAGCACCCCGGCCGTACGGCCCGCGGTGTCGCCCCAGCGGCGGCGGGCCAGGGCCGCGAGCAGGACCGCGGTGGTCAGCTGGGCGAGGACCGCCAGCACCCGCACCGAGGTCAGCGACTCCGAGCCGGTCAGCGCGAACGCCCCCTGGTAGAGCCACGGCACGAGCGGCGGCTTGCGGTCCACGACCGTGGTGTACAGCTCCCCGCCGTGCGCCAGTATCCGTGCCTGTACGGCGAGGAAGCCCTCGTCGGGGTTCCACAGGGGGCGGGCGAAGGAGGGCAGCCGGGTGACGCAGGCCAGCAGCGCGAGGAGGGGCAGCAGGCCCCGCCAGTAGCCGAGAGCGGCTCCGGGTGCGACTACGGAGCGTTGTGGAACGAGGGGCTCGGCGTACATGGCACGCACGCTATCCGGCCCCGCAGTCCCTGGCGGATCGGGACATACGGGGCCTGACTGTCGAACGGTTCAGCTACTCGGTGTCACCGCGTGGCGGGGTGGCCGTGTCGCCGAGTACCGTCTCCTCGTGCCGTCCGAGGCGGCTGTGGCTCCGGCCGTAGAGGAAGTACACGACGAAGCCGAGCGCCATCCAGATGGCGAACCGGACCCAGGTCTCGGCGGGCAGGTTGATCATCAGCCACAGTGAGGCGCAGACCGACAGGATCGGCACCACCGGCACCCACGGGGTGCGGAAGGACCGGGGCAGGTCGGGGCGGGTGCGGCGGAGGATGACCACGCCGATCGCGACCACCACGAAGGCGAACAGGGTGCCGATGTTCACCAGCGCGGCGAGTTCGGTGAGCGGGGTGAAGCCCGCGAGGATCGCGATGATCACGCCGAGCAGGATCGTGGGGCGGTAGGGGGTCTTGAACCGCGGATGGACGCGGGAGAAGAAGCGGGGCAGCAGGCCGTCGCGGCTCATCGCGAAGAAGACGCGGGTCTGGCCGAGCAGCAGGATCATGCAGACCGTGGTGAGGCCGACCGCGGCGCCGAAGCTGATGAAGCCGGCGAACCAGGGGTGCCCGGTGGCCTTGAAGGCGTCGGCGAGAGGGGCGTCCACGGAGAGTTCGCTGTAGTGCTGCATGCCCGTCACGACGATCGACACGGCCACGTACAGCGTGGTGCAGATGAGGAGCGAGCCGATGATGCCGCGGGGCATGTCCCGCTGCGGGTTCTTGGTCTCCTCGGCGGCGGTGGCCACGACGTCGAAGCCGATGAAGGCGAAGAACACGACCGAGGCGGCGGTGAAGATGCCCATCACGCCGAAGTTGGAGGGCGCCCAGCCGAACATCAGCTGGATCAGTGGCGCCTGGAGGCTCTCCCCGGCGTCCACGGCCTGCTGTTCGGGGATGAACGGGTCGTAGTTCTTGCCCTCGATGAGGAAGGCGCCCGCGACGACCACGGTCAGGACGACGGCCACCTTGATGGCGACGACGATCGAGGTGATCCGCGCCGACAGCTTCATACCGAGGACGAGGATGCAGGTCAGGACGAGGATCAGGGCAGCGGCGAGGATGTCGAAGCCGAAGCCGTCGGCGCCCTCCCTGCTGCCGAGCCCCACCGGCATGTTCCAGCCGGCGTTGTCCATGAGTGACTGGATGTACCCCGACCAGCCGACGGCCACCACCGCCGTGCCGAGCGCGAACTCCAGCACCAGGTCCCAGCCGATGATCCAGGCGGGCAGTTCACCGAGGGAGGCGTAGGAGAAGGTGTAGGCGGACCCGGCGACCGGGACGGTGGAGGCGAACTCGGCGTAGCAGAGGGCGGCGAGCGCGCAGGCGACGCCGGCCACGACGAAGGCCAGGGCGACGGCCGGACCGGCGTTGTTCTTGGCGACGGTGCCGGTCAGGACGAAGATGCCGGTGCCGATGATGACACCGACGCCGAAGACCGTCAGGTCCAGGGCGGACAGGGATTTCTTGAGGGCGTGCTCCGGTTCCTCGGTATCGAGGATGGACTGCTCGACCTTCTTCGTCCGGAAGAGGGTGCTGCTCACTGGCGTACCTCCCACGCTGTGTCGTCCCGGACATGATCGAGAGGGGGCGTGGTGCGTATGCCCTGACACCCGTGACGTCACACGGATGGGCCGGTTCCACCACCGTAAAGGCGGGTGGAACCGGCCCGTTGGGAGCAATCCGCGGGGTCAGTCGCGCGCGGACTCCACCTCGGCCGGGGAGCGGTCGTACTTGCCGTCCATCCGGGAGACCAGGCCGGTGACCTGGCGGGCGATGTCCGGGGCGGTCAGACCGATCTCGGTGAGCACCTCGGCGCGCGAGGCGTGGTCGAGGAAGCGCGGCGGGATGCCGAAGTCGCGCAGCGGGACGTCGACGCCCGCGTCGCGCAGCGCCTGGGCGATCGTCGAACCGACGCCGCCGACGCGGGAGTTGTCCTCGACGGTGACGACCACGCGGTGGCGCTCGGCGAGCGGGGCCATGGCCTCGTCGACGGGCTTGACCCAGCGCGGGTCGACGACGGTGGTGGAGATGCCCTGCCGGTCGAGCAGGGAGGCGATCTCCAGGCACATCGGGGCGAGCGCGCCGACCGAGACCAGCAGTACGTCGGGCCGGTCGGTGCCGGGCTCCCGCAGCACGTCCATGCCGCCGACCCGGCCCACGGCCGGTACGGCGGGGCCGACGGCGCCCTTGGAGAAGCGGACCACGGTCGGCGCGTCGTCGACCTCGACGGCCTCGCGCAGCTGGGCGCGGACCTGGTCGGCGTCGCGCGGGGCGGCGAGCCGGAGGCCGGGGACGACCTGGAGGATCGACATGTCCCACATGCCGTTGTGGGAGGCGCCGTCCGTGCCGGTGACTCCGGCGCGGTCCAGGACGAAGGTCACTCCGCACTGGTGCAGGGCCACGTCCATCAGGACCTGGTCGAAGGCGCGGTTGAGGAAGGTGGCGTAGACGGCGAAGACCGGGTGCACCCCGCCGGTGGCCAGGCCCGCCGCGGAGACGGCGCCGTGCTGTTCGGCGATGCCGACGTCGTAGACCCGGTCGGGGAACGCCTTGGCGAACTTGTCCAGGCCGACCGGCTGGAGCATCGCGGCGGTGATCGCGACGATGTCCTCGCGCTCCTTGCCGAGCGCGACCATCTCCTCGCCGAAGACGGAGGTCCAGTCGGCGCCGGAGGAGGCGATGGGCAGTCCGGTGTCGGGGTGGATCTTGCCGACGGCGTGGAAGCGGTCCGCCTCGTCCTGGAGGGCGGGCTGGTAGCCGCGGCCCTTCTCGGTGAGGCAGTGCACGATGACCGGGCCGCCGAAGCGCTTGGCGCGGGCCAGGGCGGACTCCAGGGCCTCGATGTCGTGGCCGTCGATGGGGCCGACGTACTTCAGGCCGAGGTCCTCGAACATGCCCTGCGGGGCGATGAAGTCCTTCAGCCCCTTCTTGGCTCCGTGCAGGGTCTCGTAGAGGGGCCTGCCGACGACCGGGGTGCGGTCGAGGATGTCCTTGGTGCGGCTGAGGAAGCGCTCGTAGCCGTCGGTGGTGCGCAGGGTCGCCAGGTGGTTCGCCAGGCCGCCGATGGTGGGTGCGTACGACCGCTCGTTGTCGTTGACGACGATGACGAGCGGGCGGTCCTTGGCCTCGGCGATGTTGTTCAGCGCCTCCCAGGCCATGCCGCCGGTGAGGGCGCCGTCACCGATCACGGCGACGACGTGGTCGTCGCGTTTCCTGATCTGGTTGGCCTTCGCCAGGCCGTCGGCCCAGCCGAGGACGGTGGAGGCGTGGCTGTTCTCGATCACGTCGTGCTCGGACTCGGCCTGCGAGGGGTAGCCGGACAGGCCGCCCTTCATCTTCAGCCGGGAGAAGTCCTGGCGGCCGGTGAGCAGCTTGTGCACATAGGACTGGTGACCGGTGTCCCACAGGACCTTGTCCTTGGGCGATTCGAAGACCCGGTGCAGGGCGATGGTCAGCTCCACCACACCGAGGTTGGGGCCGAGGTGGCCGCCGGTCTTGGAGACCGCGTCGACGAGGAAGGTCCTGATCTCGCCGGCCAGCTGGTCCAGCTGCTCCAGGCTGAGCGTGTCCAGATCGCGCGGTCCCCTGATGCGGGTCAGCAGCGGCACCCGTGCCTCCTTGCAGTTTCGCTGTTCGAGCTGTTGCCGGGCTTGTCGAGTCTAATGTTCCGCCCACGCGGCCCGCGCCCGGGCGGTGCGTCGTACGTCACGCGATCGGCTGTACCCACAATGCGGGGTTCCTATGACATGGCTGTTGCCCGGTACCGCCATTGGTACCGGGCAACAGGTTCAGCGGGTGCGCTAGGCGCGACCGGCGGTCTTCTGGGTCTTGCGGGTGACCGCGTCGATGACGACGGTCGTCAGCAGGACACCACCGGTGATCATGTACTGGACCGGGGAGGCGATGCCCTCCAGGGCCAGGCCGTACTGGATGGAGACGATCACCAGGACACCCAGGAGGGCGTTCCAGGTGCGGCCCCGGCCACCGAAGAGCGAGGTTCCGCCGATCACGGCCGCGGCGATGACGTTCATCAGGAACTCACCGGTGCCCGCGCCCTGGTTGGCGGAGGCGATCTTCGAGGCCACGAAGAGGCCGCCGATCGCGGCGAAGGTGCCGGCGATCGCGAAGACCGAGATCCGGACCAGCTCCACGTTGATGCCGGCGCGCCGGGAGGCCTCGACGCTGCCGCCGAGCGCGAAGACCTTGCGGCCGTACGCGGTGCGGCGCAGCACGAAGTCCGTGAGCAGGAGGACCGCGAGGAAGAGCACCACGGCCAGCGGCAGGCCCTTGTAGGAGTTGTAGACCATCGCCACGGCGAACGACACGACGCCGAGCAGCACGGTCCGCACGATGATGTCGGTGAGCGGCCGGGACGGCACTCCGACGGACGCCCGGCGGCGGTTCTCGAAGTACGCGGCGAGGAAGTACCCGGCGGTCGCGACGGTCGCCAGACCGTACGCCGCGGCCACGTCGGAGAAGTAGTAGCTGGTGAGCTGGGCGACCAGGCCCTCGGAGTCGAGGTTGATGGTGCCGTTGCTGCCGAGGATCTGGAGCATGAAGCCCTGCCAGAACAGCAGACCGGCCAGGGTCACGGCGAAGGCGGGGACGCCGATCCTCGCGAAGAAGAAGCCGTGGATGGCGCCGGCGGCGGTGCCGGTGAGGATGGCCAGCACGAAGGCGAGCCACTCGTTCATGCCGTGGGTGACGCTCAGCACCGCGAAGGTGGCGCCGGCGACGCCGGAGACGGAGCCGACCGACAGGTCGATCTCGCCGAGCAGCAGCACGAACACGATGCCGACGGCGATCATGCCGGTGCCGACCATGGCGACGGAGATGTCGGACAGGTTGCCGGCGGTGAGGAAGTTGGAGTTCAGGCTCTGGAAGATGATCCAGATGACCGCCAGGCCGATGATGACCGGGACGGATCCCAGGTCTCCGCCCTTGAGCTTGCGCTTGAACTCGCTGACGTACCCGGCGAGGCCCTGCTCGCGCACCAGCAGCCGGGGGTCGACGGCGACGTCGGAGCCGCGTGCCGCCTCGGGGTTCTCCACCACGTGGTCTTCGGGGGTCCCCGAATCCGCCGCGGTCTTGTCGATGCTCACTTCTGAGCCTCCCCATTGGTGCGCGCCGCACGACGGGTCACGGCGTTGTCCGTGGCACCGGTGATGGCGGAGATGATCTCTTCCTGCGAGGTCGACTTGACCTCGAAGACGCCGTTGTTGCGTCCGAGCCGCAGGACGGCGACCTTGTCGGCCACCGCCTTCACATCGGCCATGTTGTGGCTGATGAGGATGACGGCGTGGCCGCGCTCGCGCAGCCGCTCGACCAGGTCGAGGACCTGGGCGGTCTGCTCGACACCGAGGGCCGCGGTGGGCTCGTCGAGGATGACCAGCTTGGGCTCGCCCAGCATGGAGCGGGCGATGGCGACCGTCTGGCGCTGACCGCCGGAGAGCGAGGCGATCGGGATGCGGACGCTGGGGATGCGGATCGACAGCGTGTCCAGCAGCTCGCGGGAGCGGCGCTCCATCTCGATCTCGTCCAGGACACCGCGCTTGCGCAGCTCGCGGCCCAGGTAGAGATTGCCGACGACATCGATGTTGTCGCACAGCGCGAGGTCCTGGTAGACCGTCGCGATGCCCAGGGCCTGGGCGTCGTGCGGCCTGTTGATCGTTACGGACTTCCCGCCCCACTCGATGACGCCGTCATCGATGGGGTGCACGCCGGCGATCGTCTTCACCAGCGTGGACTTTCCGGCGCCGTTGTCGCCGACCAGGGCGACAACCTCACCGGCGTGGACCTCAAGCTCTACGTCGGTGAGCGCCTGGACGGCACCGAATCGCTTGGAGACCCCGCGCAACGCCAGCACGGGCGTAGCGGACACGTGAACCAACTCCTTCGCCGCCTGACCCGGCGGAAGGTAGTGCAGAAAAATAGGGGGGGTTGTTCCGTCCGGCGCCCCGCGCCGAGCTTGCGGGGCTGTCGAATGCGCGGGGCACCGGAGGGAGCCTTGAGCATCAAGTCCCGTAGGGGAATCCAGGGACGAATTCCCCTACTTGGGCAGGGACCTGCGGCTGTTTACTCGAGGCCGATCTTCTCGCAGGCCGCCTTGTACTTGGCGGTGCAGATCTCCGCGACGGTGTAGACGCCGTCCTTGACGACGGTGTCCTTGATGTTGTCCTGGGTCAGCGAGGTGACGTCGACCAGGATCGAGGGGATGCCCTTGTTGGTGGGGCTGTCCACGCTGTCGGCGGCGATGGAGTCGAGCGACTTGCCCTGGGCGAGCGCGACGGCCATCTCGGCGGCGGCGTCGGCCTCGGGGGCGTACGGCTTGTAGACGCTCATGTACTGCTCACCGGTGACGATGCGCTGCACACCCGCGAGCTCGGCGTCCTGACCGGTCACCGGGACGTCGATGCCGGCGGCCTTGAGGGCGGTGATGATACCGCCGGCCATGCCGTCATTGGCGGAGTAGACGCCGATGATCTTGTCCTTGCCGATCGCCGAGATCGCGCCCTCCATGTTGGCGTTGGCGTTCTCCGGCTTCCACTCCTTGGTGTCGTACTCCTTGCCGACGTTCACCTTGCCGTCGAGGACGGAGTGCGCGCCCGCCTTGAACTGGGCGGCGTTCGGGTCGGTGGAGGAACCGTTCATCATGACGATCTGGCCGTCCTTGGCCTTGTCGCCGAGGGCCTCCAGGAGCGCCTCACCCTGGGTCTTGCCGACCGTCTCGTTGTCGAACGAGGTGTAGGCGTCGATCGGGCCCTGCGCCAGGCGGTCGTACGCGACGACCGGGATGCCCGCGTCCTTGGCCTTCTGCACGGAGGACTTGATGGCCGCGGCGTCGACCGCGTCCAGGATGATCACGTCCACCTTGTTGGTGATCATCGAGTCGACCTGCTGGCTCTGCTGGCTGGCGTCCTGCTTGGCGTTGGCGTAGACGACCTCGCCCTTGCCGTTCGTCAGCTCGCCGATCTTCTTCTCGATGAGCGGGCGGTCGAACTTCTCGTAGCGCGCGGTCTGGTTCTCCGGAAGGAGGAGGCCGACCTTGATGTCGTCGCCCTTCGCGGCGCTCGACTCGTTGGAACCACTGTCGTTCGCCTCATCGGCGCTGCCACAAGCGGCGAGCGAGATGGCCATTGCACCTGCGGCAACGGCGACGGCGGCACGACGCATACGCGTGTTCACTCTAGAAACCTCCCTGACGAGGCCGCGACGTTGCGGCCGAGGTGGCTGGAAGTCAACTCGGCCACGCGTGCGACGTCAAGAAGTAAATCCTTAACGGGTTGGCAACGGTGCCATCCGTTCTCTAAGTGAAGGCGGGCGCCGCAGCGTGCAGAGTGCCGTCCAAAAGGGTCGAATCGCCCATCTCGCTCAGTGCGAGGGCGAGCGCTCCGAGCACTTCCGCACGGCCTCCAAGGGCCCCTGGGAGAACGGAGAGTTGACGTGCCGCGCTGGGGATCGCGTACCGGCTCACGGACTCCCTGATGGGCCCGAGAACCAGCTCGCCGGCCTCGGCGAGATCACCGCCCAGGACCACCCGGCTCGGATTCAGGAGATTGCAAAGATTGGCCACTCCACTGCCGATGTGTCGGCCCACGTCGGCGATCACCCGACGGCAGCCCGGATCTCCGTCCCTGGCCAGCCGCACAACGCCTTCCATGGTGAGGTCCGTACCGTGACTGGACTGGAGGAGCGGCAGCACGTAGCGGGCGGCCGTGAAGGTCTCCAGGCAGCCGCGGTTCCCGCAACGGCAGACCGGGCCGGATTCATCAAGTGTAATATGTCCGATTTCGCCTGCTGTGCCGCCGGGCCCTCGGTAGATCTTCCCGCTGATCACCAGGCCCGCGCCGACACCGCTCGCGACCTTGATGTACGCCAGGTCCCGGACCCCTCGGCCGCTCCCCCAGACCAGCTCGCCCAGGGCGCCCAGGTTGGCGTCGTTGTCCACGTGCACCGGCACGCCGAGCCGCCCCCGCAGCTCCTCGGCGGGCTTGGTGCCGGTCCAGCCCGGCAGGATGGCGGTGGAGCCCAGGCTGCCGGACTCCACGTCGATCGGGCCGGGCACTCCGAGGCCGATGCCGGCGATCTTCGTACGGTCCACGCCGGTCGCCGCGATCAGGCGGTTGACCAGCTCTTCCGCCCGGTCGAAGCCCTGCGCGGCGGAGGCGTCCACGTCCAGCGGCTCGGACTCCTCCGCCAGCACCTGATGGGCGAGGTTGCCGACCGCGACGCGTAGATGGGTGTGCCCGAAATCGACGCCGATGACGATGCCGGCGTCGCCGCTCAGACTGACGCTGCGGGCCCGGCGTCCGCCCGCGGAAGTGGGCGTGACCTCGACGGTCCCGCCGTCCTTCAGTTCCCGGACGATATTGGAGACCGTCGCCGCCGACAGGCCCGTCGTCCTGGCGATCTCCGCCTGGGTGAGCGAGCCCGCCAGCCTCACGGCACGCACGACCCGCTCCAGGTTGGCTCGGTGCAGCGACGACTGCGACCCCGGAGTCTCCACGACGACCTCCTGCGCGCGGGACCGCTTCAGCGAGGCCCCGTCTATGTCCAACTAGTGAACTCTAAGCTGAGCCGTTCGGGTTGCCTCCCGTCAAGAGGTTGAACAGTATCCGGGGTCCAGCACACACCGACGCACGCCGCTCCCTGGGACGGGAACGGCGTGCGCACGGGCGAATGCCGAGGGTTACTTCAAGGTGGCGGAGGTAAGGCCCGCCTGAACCTGACGCTGGAACGACAGGTACACGACCAACATGGGGATCATGGCGATGGTGACGCCGGCGAAAAGGACCGGAAGGTCGGATGCGTACCCCTGCTGCTGCTGGAGCTGGATGAGCCCCTGGGTCAGGACGTACCGTTCCGGATCGTCACCGCTCTGCGGCTGCATCAGCACCGTCGGCAGGATGAACTGGTTCCACTGGCCGAGGGTGTTGAAGATGCCGACACTGAGCAGTCCCGGCTTCGCCATCGGCAGCATCACCTGGAAGAACGCCCGGGTGTGCGAGGCGCCGTCCAGGATCGCCGCCTCGAACACCGCCGTCGGCAGGGTCCGGAAGAAGGCGTGCATGAAGAAGACCGTGAACGGCATCGAGTAGGCGACGTAGACCAGGATCAGGCCCTGGTAGGTGTTGAGCATGTCCAGCCGTTTGACCATGAAGAACAGCGGGACCAGCGCCAGGAACACCGGGAACATCGCCCCGGCGACGAAGAAGTAGTACAGGAACCGGTTGCCCCAGAACTGGTACCGGGCCAGCACGTACGCCGCCATGGCGCCGAACAGCATCGTCAGCGGCACCGAGAAGACCAGCACGATGACGGTGTTGAGGAAGTAGTCCCCGATGCCCTTGTCCCAGGCCCGGGAGAAGACGTCCAGGGACCAGTTCTCCGGCCAGCCGAAGGCCGAGGAGCCGATCTGCACGTCGGACTTGAAGGAGCTGAGCACCAGCCACACCAGTGGCAGCACGATCAGCAGCGCCCACAGGGCCAGGAAGCCGTGCGAGAAGACGTTCAGTACGACACCCTCGCCGCGTTCGTCGGCCGGTCGGGCCGGTGCCTTGCGGACCGCGGGCGGGGTGGGGGCGGAACCGCCGGGGGCGGTGCCCTCCTTGAGAGGTGCGCTCATCGTCGTTTCTCCCGCTCAGAACTCGATGCGCTCGCGGCGGGTGGCGCGCAGCGTGACCACGGACACGATCAGGGTGAGGAGCAGCATGACCACGCCCATGGCGCAGGCGTAGCCGCTCTTTCCGTACAGCAGGAAGTTGCGCATCATCACCGTCGCCATGACCTCGCTGTGGTGATCGGGGCCGCCGCCGTAGTCGCCCGAGGTCATCGTCGTGACCAGGATGAACATGTCCATCGCGGCGATGCCGAGGTAGACCCACGCGGTCTGCACGGAGTCCCACAGCAGCGGCAGGGTGATGCGGAAGAAGGTGTGCGCCCGTCCGGCGCCGTCGATCAGCGCGGCCTCGTAGATGTCGCGCGGGATGGACTGCATGGCGGCGGAGAACAGCACCAGGTAGAAGCCGACCCCGTGCCAGACGACCACGGCGATCAGCGCCCACAGCACGAAGTTCGGCTCGTTGAGCCACTCCACCGGGGTGTCCGCGTCGACCAGGCCGAGCTTGATGAGGAAGCCGTTGAGCATGCCGCCGCCGTCGCTGCGGTACACCGCTCCGAACAGCACGGCGAGAATCGCCAGCGACAGGACCTGCGGGAAGAAATAGACGATCTTGTAGAAGCCGGAGCCGGAGACTCCGGCCACTCCGCCGGCCCGTCCGCGTCCGCCCGCGTTGAGCATGAAGGCGAAGAACAGCGCGAGCAGAATGGTGATCGCGGGGATGAAGATCAGGAACAGGATGTTGTGCCAGATCGCCCCCATGAAGACGTCGTCCTTGAACAACGCGGTGTAGTTGTCCAGGCCGACGAAGTTGAACGTCTGCGACTGACCGCCCCAGTCGGTCAGCGAATAGCCGAACGTCTGGATGTAAGGCCAGATCACGAAGATCAGATAGAGCGCCACGGGAACGAACAGAAATCCCGCGACGAACCGGTGCTGCCCTTTACGCATAGGCGTTTCCTGCCCCTGAGGTCCCGTTCCGGGCCGGTGGTCCTCCGGCCCGGAACGCGGTCGGTCGTGCGCGAGATGTCAGTCCCGGCGGTTCTTCGCGGACTCCGGGTCCTTGGCCTGCTTGTCCACCGCGGCCTGGGCCCGCTTCAGCCACTCCTTGGGCTGGATGCGCTTGGCCATCAGCTCGTTGGACGCGTTCTCGATGGCCGTGCCCATCTCGCTGTACCACTCGGTGTACAGGAACCGGAAGGTGTTGTCACCGGCCGCCTTGGACGCCTCGACGGTCGACTGGGTGCCGGGCCGCAGCTGGACGCTGGGGTCGACGCCGTCGGCCAGGATGGTGAGCGAGTTCGCCTCCTTGGCGAACGTGGTCGACCACTCCTTGGAGAGCATCATCCGCATGAACTCCTGGGCCGCGGGCAGGTTCTTCGCCTTGGCCGGGATGATGAAGGGCTCGCCGGAGCCGGCCCGGATCGCCTCGAAGGGCAGCTTGCTGTCGGGCAGCAGCGGCATCGGCAGGAACTTCATGTCGAAGTCCTCCGGGGTCTGCTTCAGCTGCTCGTTCTCCAGCCAGGAGCCGCTGGTGATGAAGACCGACTTGTACTGGTTCCACCGGGTCTGCGACTCGGTGTGGGTCAGACCGTTCGTACCGGGCATCAAGTAGCCCTTCTCGACGACCTCGTAGATGGCCTCGATGGCGGCCGTGGCGGCCTCGGAGCCGACGAACGCGTTGGGTTCGAGGTTGTCGATCGCCTTCATCGCGTCCAGACCGCCGGTCTTGGCGATCAGGTCCATGATGGCGACGTTGATGTAGTACGGGTACTTGCCCTGGTGGGCCAGGCCGCCGATGCCCTGGGACTTGGCGTCCTTGCAGATGGCGAGGAAGTCGTCCCAGGTCTGGGGCACCTCCCAGCCCTTCTCCTCGAAGAGCTTGCCGGAGTACCACAGGCCCCACACCGTGTAGATGTAGTTCAGCGCGACGACCTTGCCGCCCTGCATGCCCGCGTCCAGGGTGCCCGGGATGAGGGTGTCGCGGACCTTCTTGCCCGGGTCGTCGATCGAGGGCGAGTCCAGGACCTCGGCGAGGTCGAGGAGCTGGCCGTTCTTGTGCAGCACGTCGATCGGGATCTGCTGGGCGCCCGAGTCGTCCACGATGTCCGGCGGGTTGCCGGCGTTGAAGCGCGGCTGGAGCTTGCCGGTGATCTCCTGGGTGCCGGTGTGGGTGGAGGTGACCCCCCACTTCTCCTGGAAGGACGCCTCCCACGCCTTGGCGTAGTCGTCGCCGTAGCCGCCCTTGAAGACGACGACGTCGAGCTTGCTGCCCTTCTTCACGCCGAAGGGGTTCGACTTGGAGGTCTTGCCCGCGGTGTCGTCACCGGAGTTGTCGTCCCCGCCGCCGCTCGCGCAGGCGGACAGGAAGCTCATCGTGGGCACCGAGATCAGACCGAGTGCGGCGGACCGCTTGATCAGATCACGGCGGTTGGTGCCGTCCGTGCTGTTCGGACCGGAAGTGCTGTTCGGACCGGAAGTGGATCCCATGCTCAAGTCCTCGCCTTCTCCAGGACTCAGGCGGTGAACCGGATCCTCGCCGGCACCGCGGTCAGGTCAAGCAGGGTCGTACGGGAAGTACCGTGAATCGCCGACAGGTATAGTCCACTTCCGGCCGACGGAGCAAGATCGAATGCAAGGTTGGCCGACGGTCTTTTCCGAGTTGAGACCTCTCGGAAATATGAGCGGGCTGCGCCCTCCCCGGTGGAAATATCCCCGCCATCACCCCCGAATGCCACAGTCAACACCCTTGACACCACAGTCGACTTGAGCCACTACTAATCCTTGCGCACCGAAGCTGACAACGTTGTCCAGAGCGCAGGGAGAGTGCTTGCCGATGCGGCAGAGACGTGGCACGGCGGTCGTGTGGACGACCGCCTTCGCCTTGGCGGTGGGTTCACAGGGCGTCGCGGTGGCCCTGCCCGAGGCCCCCTCGGCGGACCGGGAGTTCGCCTCCTCCTTCGAGAGCGGCGACCCCGCCCCGGACTGGCTGAACACGGTCGACACGGGACCGGACGGCGCCCCGAGGTCGGCGGGCGTCGACGGCGGCTACAGCTCGGGCATTCCGGGCAATGTGACCGACCATGTCACGGACGTCCGGGCCAACGGCGAGAACTCCGGCGGCGGCGAGGTGAAGGAGAACCTCGTCGACGGGGAGCCGAGCAGCAAGTGGCTGGTCTTCGAGTCCACCGGCTGGGCCGAGTTCGACCTGGACGAGCCGGTGCGGGTCGCGAAGTACGCGCTGACCTCGGCCAACGACGTCGCCGGGCGCGACCCCAAGGACTGGACCCTGAAGGGCTCCACGAACGGCACCGACTGGACGACCCTGGACTCCCGCTCCGGGGAGACCTTCGCCGAGCGGTTCCAGACCCGGACCTTCGACATCGCCGAGCCGGGCGAGTACCGGCACTTCCGGCTGGAGGTCACCGCGAACAACGGCGCCTCCGGGATACTCCAGCTCGCCGATGTGCAGATCTCCACCGGGGGCGGCGAGGACCCGGTGCCCCAGGACATGCTCTCGCTGGTCGACCGCGGCCCGAGCGGCTCGCCGACGGCGAAGGCGGGCGCCGGGTTCACCGGCAAGCGGGCGCTGCGCTACGCGGGCCGGCACACCGCGGACGGGCGGGCGTACTCGTACAACAAGGTCTTCGACGTCGATGTGGCGGTCGGCCGGGACACCGAGCTGTCGTACAAGATCTTCCCCTCGATGGCCGACGGCGATCTGGACTACGACGCCACCAACGTCTCCGTCGACCTGGCCTTCACCGACGGCACGTACCTGAGCGACCTCAGGGCCACCGACCAGCACGGGTTCGCGCTCACCCCGCGGGGGCAGGGCGACGCCAGGATCCTCTACGTCAACCAGTGGAACAGCGTCACCTCCCGCATCGGCTCGGTCGCGGCGGGCCGGACCGTGGACCGGATCCTGGTGGCCTACGACTCCCCCAAGGGCCCGGCGAAGTTCCGGGGCTGGCTGGACGACGTGGCGCTGCGGACCGCGCCCAGGGAGCGGCCCAAGGCCCACCTGTCGGACTACGCGGTCACGACCCGGGGCACCAACTCCAGCGGCGGCTTCTCCCGCGGCAACAACTTCCCGGCGACGGCCGTGCCGCACGGCTTCAACTTCTGGACGCCGGTGACCAACGCGGGCTCGCTGAGCTGGCTCTACGACTACGCGCGCGGGAACAACGCGGACAATCTGCCGACGATCCAGGCGTTCAGCGCGAGCCATGAGCCGAGCCCCTGGATGGGCGACCGGCAGACCTTCCAGGTGATGCCGTCCGCCGCCGCGGGCACCCCGGAGACCGGGCGCGACGCCCGCGAGCTGGCCTTCCGGCACGAGAACGAGACCGCGCGGCCGTACTACTACGGCGTGCGGTTCGAGAACGGCCTGAAGGCCGAGATGACGCCGACCGACCACGCGGCGGTGCTGCGCTTCACCTACCCCGGCGACGACACGAGCGTCCTGTTCGACAACGTCACCGACCAGGCCGGGCTGACCCTCGACCAGGAGACCGGCACCTTCACCGGCTACTCCGACGTGAAGTCGGGCCTGTCGACGGGCGCCACCCGGCTCTTCGTGTACGGCGAGTTCGACAAGCCGGTGACCGAGGGCGACTCCGGCGGCGTCAAGGGGTACCTGCGGTTCGACGCCGGGGACGACCGCACGGTCACCCTGCGGCTGGCGACCTCGCTGATCAGCGTCGACCAGGCCAAGGCCAACCTGCGCCAGGAGGTCCCGGACGGCACCTCCTTCGACTCCGTCAAGCAGCGCGCCCAGCGCCAGTGGGACCGCATCCTCGGCAAGGTCGAGGTCGAGGGCGCGACGCCGGACCAGCTGACCACGCTGTACTCCAGCCTGTACCGGCTGTACCTGTACCCCAACTCCGCCTTCGAGAAGGTCGGTTCGAAGTACCAGTACGCCTCGCCGTTCTCGCCGATGCCGAACCCCGACACCCCGACGCACACCGGGGCGAAGATCGTGGACGGCAAGGTGTACGTCAACAACGGTTTCTGGGACACCTATCGGACCACCTGGCCGGCCTACTCGCTGCTGACGCCCTCTCAGGCGGGCCAGATGGTCGACGGGTTCGTCCAGCAGTACAAGGACGGCGGCTGGACCTCGCGCTGGTCCTCCCCCGGGTACGCCGACCTGATGACCGGCACCTCCTCCGACGTGGCCTTCGCGGACGCGTACGTCAAGGGCGTCGGCTTCGACGCGAAGTCGGCGTACGACGCGGCCGTGAAGAACGCCACCGTCGTGCCGCCCTCCTCCGGCGTGGGCCGCAAGGGCATGGCGACCTCGCCGTTCCTCGGCTACACCAGTACCGACACCCACGAGGGCCTGTCGTGGGCGCTGGAGGGCTACCTCAACGACTACGGCATCGCGCGGATGGGCCAGGAGCTGTACCGCAAGACCGGCGAGAAGCGGTACAAGGAGGAGTCCGAGTACTTCCTCAACCGCGCGCAGGACTACGTCAACCTCTTCGACTCCGAGGCGGGCTTCTTCCAGGGCCGCAGCGCCAAGGGCGACTGGCGGGTTGAGTCCTCGAAGTACGACCCGCGGGTGTGGGGCCACGACTACACGGAGACCAACGGCTGGGGGTACGCCTTCACCGCGCCGCAGGACTCGCGCGGCCTCGCCAACCTCTACGGCGGCCGCTCCGGGCTCGCCGACAAGCTCGACGAGTACTTCTCCACGCCGGAGACCGCCTCGCCCGACTTCGTCGGCTCCTACGGCGGAGTCATCCACGAGATGACCGAGGCCCGGGACGTCCGGATGGGCATGTACGGGCACTCCAACCAGGTCGCCCACCACGCGATCTACATGTACGACGCGGCCGGGGAGCCCTGGAAGGCGCAGCGGAACGTCCGCGAGGTGCTGTCCCGCCTGTACACCGGCAGCGAGATCGGCCAGGGCTACCACGGCGACGAGGACAACGGCGAGCAGTCGGCCTGGTTCCTCTTCTCCGCGCTCGGCTTCTACCCGCTGGTGATGGGCAGCGGCGAATACGCCGTCGGCTCCCCGCTGTTCACGAAGGCGACCGTCCACCTGGAGAACGGCGAGGAACTGGTCGTCAAGGCGCCGAAGAACAGCGCGCGCAATGTGTACGTCCAGGGCCTGAAGGTCAACGGCCGCTCCTGGAAGTCGACTTCGCTGCCGCACAAGCTGCTCGCGAAGGGCGCGGTCCTGGAGTTCGACATGGGTCCCAAGCCCTCGTCCTGGGGCACCGGCAAGAACGCGGCGCCCGTCTCCATCACCACCGACGACCGGGTGCCGACACCCCGGGCGGACGTCCTGAAGGGTGAGGGCGCGCTGTTCGACAACACCTCGGTGACGAACGCGGCGGTGACCGGTGTGGACCTGCCGACGGCGGAAGCCGCCAAGGGCGTGCAGTACACGCTGACCTCGGCGGACCGTACGAAGGCACCGGCCGGATGGAGCCTCCAGGGGTCCTCGGACGGCACCCGGTGGACGACGCTGGACCGGCGCACGGGCGAGTCCTTCGCCTGGGACCGGCAGACCAGGGCGTTCTCGGTGCGGACACCGGGGACGTACGGCAAGTACCGCCTGGTGTTCGACGGTGAGGCGACCCTCGCGGAGGTCGAACTCCTCGCCGAGTGATCCACGGCGCGGGGGGCGGTGTCGCGTGCGGCGCCGCCCCCTTTCGTGCGGCGGTCCCGGTCGTTGGTGCGGTGGCCCGGAGAGAAAGGGAGCTGACAGGCCGTGATCGGCGTGCCTATGATGCCGCCGATGACGACCTTCTCCTCGCACCGATTGGGGGACTCGTTCGCACCAGGTGAGTGCTGATGGCAGCTCACTTCGCGAACGTGATTCCACCCCGCCTGCTGATGTGGCGCCGTGTACGCGAGTACGCCGTGCCCCCGTCCATGATCGAGACCGCGGCCGCCCGGCGTGCCGCCGGGGACTGGGCCGGGGCCTGCGCCGCCGCCCGGATCGACGTGGATCTCGATCCGCGCGCCGTGCGCGACCGCCACGGCACCGAGACCGCCGCCCGACTCCGCGCGGATCTGCGCCTGTTGGCCCCTGATCTGCTGCGCTGGCACATGCCGAGGATCGCCCCCGACGGGCGGCTCCGGCCCGGCCTCACGCTCTCCCTGGCCCGCTACCGGCACCCCGGCGGGACTCCGCTGCACCTGGTGGTGCGGACACCGCCGGCCCGGGCGGACGCCGGGCAGCGCATGTCGCTGGCCCTGTGGGAGGAGTCCGGGCGGTACCCCGCCGGACACCATCCGCACCCCCGTCCGGACCGGCGCTTCCGGCTCGATCTGCACCGGCACCTGTGGGACGCGGCGCTCAGCGCCGAACTCGCCCCGCGCTCCGGTGCGCGAGGGGTTCGGACCGGCCTCGATCGTGCCGGCCTCGATCACGTCGGCCTCGATCATGTCGGCCTCGACTCCGGTTGGGCGGTGGACCGTTGGGCCGCCGAGGCGGAGCTGCTGCTGCGCGCGGAGGGACGTTCCCGCGAGGCCTTCACCGTCCGCCTCGGCACGGGCGGGCCCACCGTGCTCGAACTCCTCGCTCCCGACGACAGCCATGCCCCGGTCTGCCGCCCGGTGCGCCGCCCACCGCCGCCGCAGGAGGTGTCGGCACTGCCGGTCCTGCCGGAGGCGGCGGCCCGGGTCCTGCCGGACCTGGAACTGGTGCGCGCCGGCCTCCTCGAACCGTCCCGTCTGCACCCGCTCGTGGCTCGGGCGCTGGTGACGGGTGCGGGGCTCGCCGCCGCCCCGGACCTGGCGGAAGTGCCCGGTCCCGACGAGCTGTTCGGCGGGAGCGGGGACCCGCATCGGGTGGAGTGCCGGGGAGCGACGCACCGGATCGCGCTGCGGGACGGGGTGCTCGTGGCGGTCGACCATGATCCGGCCCAACTGCGGCGCGAGGAACTGCTGGTGGCGCTCGGCGGGCCGCCGCTGCCCTGTCTGCGGGCGATCGACGCGGCCCACCGCAGCCCGGAGGCGCTGCCCGCGGTACGGGAGCGGCTGACCCACGGGGATGTCACCGGGGCGCTCGCCGTGGTCGAGGGGCTGCTCGGTCCCGGTGCCGTCCTGCGCGAGGGTCCGCTCCGGGACGCACTGGAGTCGGCCGCCGCCCGCCGTGTCGACCACGGCCTCTACCGCTCGGCGCTGATCGCCGACCACCACGCGGCCGTCAGGTCCGCCGACGCGCCCCGCCGGCCCCGCCCCGGCCGACGTACGCCCTACCCGCTGCTGAGCAAGCGGGGCAACCGGGCCCGGCCGCGCACCGGCCAGGCCCGCTGAACTTCTTCCACCTCTCCCTCGGACGGCTTCCCGTCCCCTCGAACCCCCAGGTGATGCCCATGACTTCCAGCACCCTCATGCCCGTCGACCCGTTTCCGACGCCCCCTCGGCTCTCCGTCGCCGACGACCTGCTGACGCTCCTCAGGACCACCACCACCGAGCCCCGCCCCGACGAACAGCTCGACGCCCTCACCCTGGCCGTCGCCGCCGACCTGCCCGTCCTGCTCTGGGGCGAGCCCGGCATCGGCAAGACGGCCGCGCTCACCCAGCTCGCCGCCTCCCTGGACCTGCCGCTGACCACCGTGATCGCCAGCGTCCACGAGCCGACCGACTTCTCCGGGCTGCCGATCGTGGGCGACGACCCGGCCAACCGGGGTGTGCCGATGGCGCCGCCGCAGTGGGCCGTGGAACTCGTCCGCGCCGGGAAGGGGCTGCTCTTCCTCGACGAACTGTCCACCGCCACCCCGGCCGTGCAGGCGGCGCTGCTCCGGGTGGTGCTGGAGCGCCGGGTCGGTGCGCTGCAACTCCCGCCGGGGGTACGGATCGTGGCCGCCGCCAACCCCCGCGCGTCGGCGGCGGACGGGTGGGAACTGAGCCCGCCGCTGGCCAACCGGTTCGTGCATCTGTACTGGGTGCACGACAAGGACGTGGTGGTGCGCGGTCTCGGCGGGGTCTGGCCCCGGGCCGAACTGCCCCGGCTGGAACCGGAACTGCTGCCGGAGGCGGTGGCGTTCGCCCGGCGCGCGGTCTGCGGTTTCCTCCGGGCCCGGCCGACCCTGATCCACCGGCTGCCGAGCACCGAGGCCCGGCGGGGCGGCGCCTGGCCCTCGCCGCGCAGTTGGGAGACCGCGCTGACCCTGCTGGCCTTCGGCACCGCGGCCGGTGTCTCCCGCGAGGTGCTGGCCCTGCTGGTGCGGGGCGCCGTGGGGGACGGCCCCGGGCTCGAACTCCTCGCGCACCTCGACCGGATGGACCTGCCGGACCCGGAGTCGCTGCTGGCCGATCCGGCCTCGGCCGAGCTGCCGCAGCGCGGCGATCTGCGACAGGCCGCGCTGGAGGCGGTGGTGGCCGCGGTGGGGGCACGGCCGGAACGGGCGCGCTGGGAGGCCGGCTGGGCCGTGCTGGTGCGGGCCCTGGAGACGGGCGCGCCGGATCTCCTGGTCGCCCCGGCCACGGCCCTCGCCTCGCTGCGGCGCGACGACTGGGAGGTGCCGGACGCGGTGGAGCGGCTGGCCTCGGTCGTCGGGCTCTCGGAGCGGGCGGACCGGTCGGTGCGGAGGGCCGCTTCGCGGCCGGGCGGCCGGGTGGACCAGGTGGGCCGGGTGAGCGGGGTGGGCCGATGAGCGGGGTTCCGCGGCCGTATCCGATGGCGCCGCCTCCGCCGCCGCGGCCGGTGCGGGTGACGGTGCCGGCGGCGCCGTCGGGTGTGTCCGGTGCGTCCGGTGCGTCCGGTGCGTCCGGTGCGTCCGGTGCTGACAACCCTGCCGGACTGCGGCTGGACATGGAGAAGTTGCTGGCCGCCCGGCTGCACGCGGTCAAGGTCCGTCCCTATCTCGCGGACGCGCTGTTCGCGCTGCACGTGGTCGAGGACCGGGCCGTGCCGACGATGGCCGTCGACGCGCACTGGCGCTGTTACGTCTCCCCCGGCTTCGTGGCCCGCACCCCGGTGGAGGAACTCGCGGGCGTCTGGGTGCACGAGGTCTCCCATCTGCTCCGCGACCACCACGGGCGGGGCGAGCGCTACGCGCGCGCCCACGAGGAGGACGGCACCGGGGGCACTGGGGGCACTGGGGGCACTGGGGGCACTGGGGGCACTGGGGGCACTGGGGGCACTGGGGATGGTGCCCGTGCGGAGCGGCTGCGCGGGCTGGGCCGGCTGCGGCGGAACATCGCCGCCGACTTCGAGATCAACGACGACATCTACGGGGAGGGTCTGCCCCGGCCCACCGGGGCGGTGCTGCCGTCCCTGCTGCGGCTGCCCGACGGGCTGCTGATGGAGGAGTACCTGCGCCGGGCGTCCCTGGACGGGCTGGCCGCGGAGCTGGCCTGGCTGGACTGCGGCAGCGGGGCCGACGGGGAGCTCCGGCCGTGGGAACTGGGACCGGGCGGGTCGCACGGACTGACCCGGCAGCAGCGGGACGCGGTGCGTTTCCGGGTCGCCGAGGGGATCAAGGGGCGGCACGGTGAGACGCCCGAGGGCTGGCAGCGGTGGGCGGAGGAGGCGTTCCATCCGCCGCAGCCGTGGCGGCAGTTGCTGGGGGCGGCGGTGCGGTCGGCGGTGGGCGCGCCGGGGGTGGGCGAGGACTACACCTACCGGCGGGCGTCCCGGCGGTCGGCGGCGCTGCCCGGGGTGGTGCTGCCGAGCCTGCGGCGCAATCCGCCCCGGGTCTGCGTGGTGATCGACACCTCGGGGTCGGTGAGCGACTCCGAACTGGGCAGCGCGCTGCTGGAGGTGGCGGCGATCGTGCGAACGGTGGGCGGACGGCGCGACCTGGTCTCGGTGATCTCCTGTGACGCGGCGGCGGGAGTCGCGGTGCCGCTGTGCCGGGCCGAGAACCTCGAACTGATCGGGGGCGGGGGTACGGATCTGCGTTCCGGGTTCGCGCGGGCGCTGGGGGTGCGGCCTCGGCCGGACGTGGTCGTCGCCTTCACGGACGGGCAGACGCCCTGGCCGTCGGTGCGGCCGTCCTGCCGGACGGTTGTGGGGCTGTTTCCCCGGCCGGCCGGGGCGGTGGACGAGGAGGACCCCGAGTACGTGCCGGACGCGCCGCCGGCCTGGGCCCGAGTGGTCGAGATCGGCTGAACGGGCGGGGGGTGCGGCGGGTGCTGGGTGTGCGTTGACCGTTGGGTGCGGGTGGGTGGGGGCTGAGCGCGCAGTTCCCCGCGCCCCTGGCCGGCGGAGCCGGCCGCCCGTCCTCGGCGTCCGTTCCGTCGTCGGCCGCGGGACGGTGGGGGCTTGGCGCGCAGTTCCCCGCGCCCCTGTCGGGCTGGTCGATCATGTCGGGTGCGGGGCCGTGGGGGCTGAGCGCGCGGTTCCCCGCGCCCCTGGCGGGCGGAGCCGGCCGCCGTCCTGGGGGGGCGGGGTGGGAGCGGTGCCGGGCGGGTTCCGGTCCGCCGGGTGGGAGCGCTCCCAGCCCGCCTGCTCCGGAACGTAGCGCCATCGGGGTGGAGTTGTAAACGTTCAGGCGTGCAGGCCCGCCCGCGTCGCGTCCGCCGGGACCGCGTCGGCGCGGGGCAGGCACACCGTGAACTCCGTGCTGCCGGGCGTGCTGCGTACGTCGATCCGGCCGCCGTGGGCCGTGGTGATCGCCGCGACGATGGCGAGGCCGAGCCCCGAACCGCCGTCAAGGCCGGGGGTACGGGCCCGTGAGGCGTCGCCCCGGGTGAAGCGTTCGAAGACCGTGGGCAGCAGGGTGGGCGGGATGCCCGGACCGTCGTCCGTGACGCGCACGACGCAGGCGGCGCCCCTCGTCTCCACGGCGGCCACGACCCGCGTACCGGCCGGCGTGTGCACGCGGGCGTTGGCCAGGAGGTTGGCCACCACCTGGTGGAGCCTGGCCTCGTCGCCCTGGACCAGGGCCGGGGCGTCGACGTTCAGCTCCAGCCGCCAGTCGTGGCCGCCGCCCGCGGCCCGTGCGTCCCACACCGCCTCCGCGACCAGCGCCGCCACGTCCACCTCGGCGGACTCCAGCGGGCGCCCCTCGTCGAGGCGGGCCAGCAGCAGGAGGTCCTCGACCAGGCCCGTCATCCGGGCCGACTCGGCGGAGACCCGCCGCCAGGCCAGGACCGGTTCGATCCGGTCGGTACCGCGGTTCATCAGCTCCGCGTACCCCGCGATGGAGGCGAGCGGGGTACGCAGTTCATGGCTGGCGTCGGCGAGGAAGCGGCGCATCCGCTCCTCGGTGCGGCGGCGCTCGACCAGCGAGGACTCGACGTGCTCGATCATCCGGTTGAGCGCGGCGCCCACCTGGCCGGCCTCGCTGCCGGGGTCGGTGTCACGCTCCGGGACCCGGGTGAGCGCGGTGACGTCACCGCGGTTCAGCGGGGCGCGGGAGACCTCGACGGCCGTGGCGGCGACCCGGCCGAGCGGCCGCAGCTGACGGCGTATCACCACCGCGCAGGCGGCGCCCGCGACCGCCAGTCCGGCGGCGGCCACGGCCGCCTCGGCGACCACCATGCCGCTGATCATGCCCTGGACGTCGTCCATGGGCAGACCCGTGAGCACCCGCACCCCGTCGTCGTCGAGCGCGGCGACCCGGTAGGTGCCGAGGCCGGGGACGGTGCGGGTGTGCCGGGAGCCGTCCGTCGCGATGCCCGCGAGTGCGGCGCGCTGGGCGGCGGTCAGTTCCACGGGGGCCGCGTCCTGGTGGACGACGGCGGCGGACAGGACGGTGCCGTCCTCGTCGAGGCGGGCGGCGAGCAGTCCGGCGGGCTGGCCGTTCTCGTACAGGAAACCGAGGCCGTCGATGTCGTCGGGGAGGAGCCCTGCGCCGCCGAGGCTGCGTTCGGCGGCGTCGCCGACCCGGTCGTCGAGGTGGCCGAGGAGCGCGTCGCGCTGGACCAGGGCGGTGGTGAGGGCCATCGCGGCGCACACCACGACGAGGGTGGCGCTGATGAACAGCACCAGCCGGGCCCGGATGGAGCGGGTGCGCGGGCACCGGGTCATCTGCCGTCCGCCCCCGCCCGGATGAGGTAGCCGAGGCCGCGCACGGTGTGGAGCATCGGGGCGCGGCCCTTGTCGATCTTCCGGCGCAGGCTGGAGACGTAGACCTCCACCAGGTTGCCGCCGCCGTCGAAGGAGCCGCTCCAGACGCGGTCCAGGATCTGGGCCTTGCTGAGCACCTGGCGGGGGTGGTCCAGGAACAGGCCGAGGAGTTCGAACTCCTTGGCGGTGAGCCGGACGGGCCGGCCCGCGCGGTGCACCTCGCGGGTCTCCCGGCTCATCACCAGGTCGCCGAGGACCCGTACGGAGTCCTCGCTGCGGGCGTGCTCGCCCCCGGCGCGGCGGAGCAGTCCGCGCAGCCGCAGGACGACCTCCTCCAGGGAGAAGGGCTTGGTGACGTAGTCGTCGGCGCCCGCCTCCAGGCCGTCGAGGCGGTGTTCGAGCGCGTCGCGGGCGGTGAGCATCAGCACGGGAAGGTCGGGCTGTTCGGCGCGGAGTCTGCGCAGGACATGGAGGCCGTCCAGGTCGGGCAGCATGCCGTCCAGGACGACGGCGTGCGGGGCGCAGCCGCGGGCGAGGCGGAGCGCGCTCTGCCCGTCGAGCGCGGGATAGGGCTGCCAGCCCGCCTCGGTGACGGCCACGGACAGCACTTCGCACAGGCCGGGCTCGTCGTCCACGACGAGCACGCGGACCCGCCCCGTGCGCGACCCCCGGGTTCCAGACATGTCCTGATGCTGTCCCGGCCGGCTGAGGGACTGCTGTGTTCCACCTGAGGAGAGGTGATGGGCGGCGCCGGACGGCCCGGGAAAACGGGCGGGCCGCATCCCCGTCCTCGCGGAGGGGGATGCGGCCCGGGTGCCGTGGGGCGCCGGTGACTAGCCGCGGATCAGGTTGCGCAGCACGTACTGCATGATGCCGCCGTTGCGGTAGTAGTCGGCCTCACCGGGGGTGTCGATGCGGACGACCGCGTCGAACTCGACGCCCGTGTCGGTGGTGACCTTGACCGTGCTCGGGGTGGTGCCCTCGTTCAGCTCGGTGACGCCCGCGATGGAGAAGGTCTCCTCGCCGGTCAGGCCCAGCGAGTCGGCGTTCTGGCCGGCCGGGAACTGCAGCGGCAGGACGCCCATACCGATGAGGTTCGAGCGGTGGATGCGCTCGTACGACTCGGTGATGACGGCCTTGACGCCGAGGAGCGCGGTGCCCTTGGCGGCCCAGTCGCGGGACGAGCCGGAGCCGTACTCCTTGCCGCCCAGGATGACCAGCGGGATGCCGGCGGCCTGGTAGTTCTGCGAGGCGTCGTAGATGAACGACACCGGCGCGCCCTCGGCGGTGAAGTCGCGGGTGTAGCCGCCCTCGGTGCCCGGCGCGATCTGGTTGCGCAGGCGGATGTTGGCGAAGGTGCCGCGGATCATGACCTCGTGGTTGCCCCGGCGCGAGCCGTAGGAGTTGAAGTCACGACGCTCCACACCGTGCTCGGTGAGGTACTTGCCGGCCGGGGTGTCGGCCTTGATCGCGCCGGCCGGGGAGATGTGGTCGGTGGTGACCGAGTCGCCCAGCTTGGCCAGGACGCGCGCGCCGCTGATGTCGGTGACCGGCGACGGCTCCATCTGCATGCCCTCGAAGTACGGGGGCTTGCGGACGTAGGTCGACTCCGGGTCCCACTCGAAGGTGTTGCCGGTGGGGATCGACAGGGCCTGCCACTGGGCGTCGCCCGCGAAGACGTCCTGGTAGGACTTGGAGAACATGTCCTCGCCGATGGCGTTGGCGACGACGTCGTTGACCTCGGCCTCGGAGGGCCAGATGTCCTTCAGGAAGACCGGGTTGCCCTCGGTGTCGGTGCCGAGCGCGTCCTGGGTGA
The DNA here is from genome assembly GCF_040653275.1 of Streptomyces sp. NPDC048002. Taxonomy (NCBI): domain Bacteria; kingdom Bacillati; phylum Actinomycetota; class Actinomycetes; order Kitasatosporales; family Streptomycetaceae; genus Streptomyces; species Streptomyces sp. NPDC048002. Next base: position 41,436 of record NZ_JBEZNL010000051.1, read on the forward strand.
TGTCCACCTTCATGGAACCCGCGAGGGCGTACGCGACGACCAGCGGCGGGGAGGCCAGGTAGTTCATCTTGACGTCGGGGTTGATCCGGCCCTCGAAGTTCCGGTTGCCGGAGAGGACCGAGGTGACCGCGAGGTCGTGGTCGTTGACGGCCTTGGAGACCTCCTCCGGCAGCGGGCCGGAGTTGCCGATGCAGGTGGTGCAGCCGTAGCCGACGAGGTTGAAGCCGACCTTGTCGAGGTACGGGGTCAGGCCCGCCTTGTCGAAGTAGTCGGTGACGACCTTCGAGCCCGGGGCGAGGGTGGTCTTGACCCACGGCTTGCGGGTCAGGCCCTTCTCCACGGCCTTCTTCGCCACGAGCGCGGCGGCGACCATGACGTAGGGGTTCGAGGTGTTGGTGCAGGAGGTGATGGCCGCGACCGTCACCGCACCGTGGTCGATCTCGTACGTCGAGCCGTCGGGGGCGGTGACGGTGACCGGGTTGGACGGGGTGCCGTTCGGGGAGACGGCCGGGGCGTCGGAGGCCGGGAAGGACTCCTTGCCGGACTCGTCGACGGTGTCGACGTAGTTGAGCACGTCGGAGGCGAACTGCTGGGCGGCGTTCGCGAGGACGATGCGGTCCTGCGGGCGCTTGGGGCCGGCGATGGAGGGGACGACCGTGGAGAGGTCCAGCTCCAGCTTCTCGGAGAAGTCCGGCTCGGCCTTCGGGTCCAGCCAGAGGCCCTGCTCCTTGGCGTACGCCTCGACGAGCGCGACCTGCTGCTCGGAGCGGCCGGTGAGCTTGAGGTAGTTCAGGGTCTCGTCGTCGATCGGGAAGACCGCGGCGGTGGAGCCGAACTCCGGCGACATGTTGCCGATGGTGGCGCGGTTGGCGAGGCTCGTGGCCGCCACACCCTCGCCGTAGAACTCGACGAACTTGCCGACGACGCCGTGCTTGCGCAGCATCTCGGTGATGGTGAGCACCAGGTCGGTGGCGGTGGTGCCGGGGGTCAGCTCACCGGTCAGCTTGAAGCCGACGACGCGCGGGATGAGCATGGAGACCGGCTGGCCCAGCATCGCGGCCTCGGCCTCGATGCCGCCGACGCCCCAGCCGAGCACACCGAGGCCGTTGACCATGGTGGTGTGCGAGTCGGTGCCGACGAGGGTGTCGGGGTACGCCTGGCCGCCTCGGACCATGACCGTGCGCGCCAGGTGCTCGATGTTGACCTGGTGGACGATGCCGGTGCCCGGCGGGACGACCTTGAAGTCGTCGAACGCGGTCTGGCCCCAGCGCAGGAACTGGTAGCGCTCCTTGTTGCGGCCGTACTCCAGCTCGACGTTCTGGGCGAACGCGTCGTGGGTGCCGAACTTGTCGGCGATGACGGAGTGGTCGATGACCATCTCGGCCGGGGAGAGCGGGTTGACCTTCGCCGGGTCGCCGCCGAGCGCCTTGACGGCCTCGCGCATGGTGGCGAGGTCCACGACACACGGGACGCCGGTGAAGTCCTGCATGATCACGCGGGCGGGCGTGAACTGGATCTCCTGCGAGGGCTGGGCCTGCGAGTCCCAGCCGCCGAGGGCGCGGATGTGGTCGGCGGTGATGTTCGCGCCGTCCTCCGTGCGGAGCAGGTTCTCCAGCAGGACCTTGAGGCTGTACGGAAGGCGGGCCGAGCCTTCCACCTTGTCCAGCCGGAAGATCTCGTACGACTCGTCGCCCACCTGCAGCGTGCTGCGGGCGTCGAAGCTGTTCGCCGACACGACAGTCTCCTTCTTTGATGTGCGCGTTCCCACCGCAATCCTGCCGCCACGACGACTTGGCCGATCCGCTAAGGTAAGGCTAAGTTAGGTAACCCTAACTGTCGGACCATTGATCACGTGCGGCTGCGGTACGCCTCGGCAGATATCTCGATGTCGAGATAACCCTAGTACATGGGGCCGGGATGGTCATGCCCAGCCTCCCTGTGATGTGCTTCATCAACCATGAAGCGAGGCGATTTCCACCGGCATGCCAGGGGCTGGACCCGATGGGTACCGCTGCCGACGAACACGTGGACGACCCTGAGCCCCGGGCGCGCCCCCCTGCGCTCACCCCTGCTCGGCGAGGCCGACCTGGAGCGCGCCGCCTGGACCGCCGGCCACCTGCCCGAACTCTTCGCCGCGCTCCGCCATGCGGTCTGCGCGCACCTCGGCGACTTCCCGGCACGGCTCGACGTCCGGAGCGTCCACGTCCACCCCGTGGCACGGGACGGCATCCCCTACGTGGGCGTCGAACTGCGCGAGCTGGGGGTGCTGCTGCACGGCACGCGCGTGGTGGACCTCGGCGGACCCGAGCTGGCCACCCGGCTCGCCGCCGCCGAACAGGACGCCGCCGACCTCAGGGCCGGACTGGACGAGGCGCTCATCGGCCACTGGAGCAGCATCCCGCTGGACTACGGCGTGATGGAGTCCTCGGAGTTCGAGCTGCGCGCCAACGGCGAGGGGTGGAGCAAGCTGGCCACCGTCCTCGGGGAACACGTCACCCGGCTGACCTGGCGCTGCCCCGAACCGGGGGCGCTGGAGCTGCGGACGGCCGACGGCGAGGTGTCGCGGCACTCCTACGTCGTCACCGGGGACCCGGTCCCGACGGCCGCCTTCGACCAACCCGTCGAGTTCTGCCATCAGTTCGCGAGGTCGGGGTAAGCGGGAAGCATCGGCGCCACGGGCGCCCGACCTGCGACAGGAGAGAGCCGTGCCCCTCACTTTCCGCAAGAGCTTCCGCATCCTTCCCGGCGTCCGGCTGAACATCAACAAGCGCTCGTGGTCCATCACGACCGGCGGCGGCAAGCACGGACCGAAGCACACCCACAGCAGCACAGGACGTCGTACGACATCGGTCGATTTGCCCGGACCTTTCGGGTGGCGTCGTACCCGTACCGCCAAGCGGCGCTGACGGGCCGTCACGGCCATCACCCGAACGGACCCCTCAAGAGGCGCCATCTCATATCTGAGATAGCCTCAACCCCATGGCAGACGACTACCTCGTACGCATCGGCAGGCTCATCCGTGACGCCCGGCAACACCGTGGCTGGACACAGGCGCAGCTGGCCGAGGCGCTCGGCACCTCCCAGAGCGCCGTCAACCGGATCGAGCGCGGCAACCAGAACATCAGCCTTGAGATGATCGCCCGTATCGGTGAAGCGCTGGACAGCGAAATCGTCTCGCTGGGCTACGCCGGTCCGATGCATCTGCGGGTGGTGGGCGGCCGCCGGCTGTCCGGCGCGATCGACGTGAAGACGAGCAAGAACGCCTGCGTGGCACTGCTGTGCGCCTCCCTGCTCAACAAGGGGCGCACGGTGCTGCGCCGGGTCGCCCGCATCGAGGAGGTCTACCGTCTGCTGGAGGTCCTCCAGTCGATCGGTGTGCGCACCCGCTGGATCAACGACGGCACCGACCTGGAACTGGTGCCGCCGGCCGAGCTGGACATCGACGCCATCGACGCCGAGGCCGCCGTCCGCACGCGCTCCATCATCATGTTCCTCGGCCCGCTGCTGCACCGCGTGGACAGCTTCAAGCTGCCCTACGCGGGCGGCTGCGACCTGGGCACCCGCACCATCGAGCCGCACATGATCGCGCTGCGCCGGTTCGGCCTGGACATCGCAGCCACCGAGGGCCTCTACCACGCCCAGGTGGACCGCGCGATCACCCCCGACCGGCCGATCGTGCTGACCGAGCGCGGGGACACCGTCACCGAGAACGCGCTGCTGGCCGCCGCCCGGCACGACGGCGTCACCGTGATCCGCAACGCGTCCTCCAACTACATGGTCCAGGACCTGTGCTTCTTCCTGGAGGCCCTGGGCGTCCGGGTCGAGGGCATCGGCACCACGACGCTGACCGTGCACGGTGTGCCGACCATCGACGTGGACGTCGACTACTCCCCCTCCGAGGACCCGGTCGAGGCGATGAGCCTGCTGGCCGCCGCCGTGGTCACGGAGTCGGAGCTGACGGTGCGCCGGGTCCCCATCGAGTTCCTGGAGATCGAGCTCGCGGTCCTGGAGGAGATGGGCCTGGACCACGACCGCACCCCCGAGTACTTCGCGGACAACGGCCGTACCCGGCTGGTGGACCTCACGGTCCGCCCCTCCAAGCTCGAAGCGCCGATCGACAAGATCCACCCCATGCCCTTCCCGGGCCTGAACATCGACAACGTCCCGTTCTTCGCGGCCATCGCGGCCGTCGCCTCGGGCAAGACCCTCATCCACGACTGGGTCTACGACAACCGCGCGATCTACCTGACCGACCTCAACCGCCTCGGCGGCCGCCTCCAGCTCCTCGACCCGCACCGGGTCCTGGTGGAGGGCCCCACCCGCTGGCGCGCCGCGGAGATGATGTGCCCGCCGGCCCTGCGCCCCGCGGTGGTCGTCCTGCTGGCGATGATGGCGGCCGAGGGCACGTCGGTGCTCCGCAACGTGTACGTCATCAACCGCGGTTACGAGGACCTCGCCGAGCGCCTGAACTCGATCGGCGCGCAGATCGAGATCTTCCGGGACATCTGAGCCCCGTTCGGTAGGGTCGCCCCGTGCGAGCGACCGCGTACGTACGAGCAGGAGCCGCCCTCGGGCAGCTCCTGCTCGTCGTCGTGCTCGCGCTCGGGGTGTTCGTGATGCACACCCTGGGGCACCCCGAGGACTCCTCGCACTCCGGGTCGGCGGGCGTCTCGCACGCGGCGCCGATGGAGCGCTCCGCGGAGGGGCCGTCCACCCATGAGCCCGCCGTGCCGATGGACATGGCCTCGCTGTGCGTGGCCGTGCTCCTCGGTGTCCGGTTGCTCGCCGCGCTGTTGCGCTCGGCGTTCGCCCGGGACCCGGACCGGGTGGCGCGGCTGCTCGCGCAGGTCGCCGCCCTGGCGCGGCCCCGTCCCCCGCCGCGCGGCCCCGATCTCATCCAGCTGTCGGTTCTGCGGCAATAGGCCGAAATCCCCCACGGGCGCCAGCCCGTGACTCGGCATGTCCGCACAGCAGGAACGAACCGACACAAAAGGTGAGCAACACCATGAACGCAGTCAAGCGCGGCCTCGTGGCCGCCGGTCTCGTCGCCGGGGCCCTTCTCGTCTCCGCCTGCGGGGGCGACTCCCACGACGGCACCGGCCACGGCAGCTCCGCGTCCCGGTCGGCGTCACCGGCGCCGGACGCCGGCTTCAACGACGCGGACGTCGCCTTCGCGCAGATGATGATCCCGCACCACGAACAGGCCCTGGAGATGGCGGAGCTGGCCGACGGGCGGGCCGCCGACCCGGAGGTCGTGGAGCTGGCCGGGAGGATCGAGCGGGCCCAGGACCCCGAGATCACGACCATGAAGGACTGGCTGAAGAGCTGGAAGCAGCCGACCTCGGCCGCCTCGATGCCGGGGACGGACCACGGCTCGGGGCACGGCTCGGGGCACGGCTCGGGGCACGGCTCGGGGCACGGCGGTGGCGGCATGATGTCCACCTCGGAGATGGCGGAGCTGAAGGGGCTGAAGGGTGCCGCCTTCGACCGGGCCTTCGCCGAGATGATGATCGAGCACCATGACGGCGCCATCGCGATGGCGGAGGACGAGCGGCGGGTCGGCGAGAACGCCGATGCCAGGAAGCTGGCCGCCGCCGTCGTGAGGGGGCAGTCCGCCGAGGTCGAGCAGCTCCGCGACCTCCTCGACCGGCTCTGATCGACACTGACCGGCTCTGACCTCCTCAACCGGCTCTGACCGGTACCGGGCCGGTACCGGGCCGGAGGGGTGCGTACTCCTCCGGCCCGGTCGCCGTCAGCCCTCGACCAGGGCTACTTCCTGCCGGTGGGCGGCGCGGACGGACGGGAGGGGCAGGCCAGCGCTGGTGTCCAGTTCCACCAGGTTCGCCTCCACCTGGGCGCGGCCCGGTGCGAGGGTGGTCGAGCCCGGCGTGCCGGTGTTCTCCCAGCGGTGCTCCATGCCGTCGCAGCGGGCCGGCGTACCGCCGATGCCGTGGCGGACCGAGGAGCCGGCCGCGCCGACCGAGGAGCTGACGAAGACCGGTCCCGAACCGCCGGAGCAGCGGTACGTGCCGGAGAGGGTGATCGTGCCGTCGGCGGCGATCCGGCCCGTGGGGTCCACGGTCACCGTCTCGTACGGGGCGGAGTCGGCCGGGGCCGCGGGGGCGGCGAGCAGGAACGCGGCGGAGCCGAGGGCGATGCCGAGGGAGGTGCGAACGGGCACGGGGAAGCCTTCCGGAACAGAGGGACTCGGGGGCTCCACCAGTACCGGGCGGGCGCGCCCGCGCGTGTGATCGTCACTCCTTCGGTGGCGAGTTGGCCCCGGCCGTCCCCGGAACGTCCGGGAGTTGTCCCCGTGTTGTCACGCTCACGGTGCACCCGTGGCGATGCGTGCACGGCGGGAGCATGCTCTGTCCATCGGAAGAAATCCTCAACGTGGAGGTGCGCCATGGGTGCCCACCGGTCTTCGTGTTCGCTCCCCGGCCCGCACGCACCCCGGGTCGTCGCCGCCCACCCCGAGCAGGGGTGGAACCTGCTGTGCGACGGCACGATCGTCTTCGACGACTCCGGTGAACTGCTGCCCGACGGACGGGTCGTGACGCCGCATCGGGTGCTCGCGGACCGGCTGGCGATGGCCGCCTGAACGACCCGCCCGGCGTCAGGGGTTACGGCAGCACGGCGAAGCCGTCCAGTTCCACCAGCGCCGGCTCGTCCCACAGCCGTACGACCTCCACCACCGCCATCGCCGGGTAGTCCCGGCCGGCCAGCCGCCGCCAGATCCGGCCCAGTTCGGGCGCGTGCGCGCGGTACAGCGCGACGTCCGTGGCGTAGACCGTGACCCGGGCCAGCCCGTCCGGGGTGCCGCCCGCCGCGCGCAGGGCCGTCAGGAGATTGGCCAGCGCCCTCTCGAACTGTTCCGGGAGGGTGTCGCCCACGACCTTGCCGTCCGCGTCCAGTGCCGTCTGCCCGGCCAGGAACACCAGTCGGGTGCCGGTGGCCACGACCGCGTGGGAGAACCCCGCGGGCGGGGACAGCTCGGGCGGGTCGACTCGCTCGACGGTCATCCTCGGTCCTCCAGGTCCGCGTACAACTCCTTGGCGATGATGCCCCGTTGGACCTCGCTCGCGCCCTCGTAGACGCGCGGGGCGCGGACCTCGCGGTAGAGGTGCTCCAGCGGATGGCCCCGGCGCAGGGCGCGGGCGCCGTGCAACTGCACGGCCCGGTCCACGACGTACTGGGCGGTCTCGGTGGCCAGCAGCTTCGCCATCGCCGAGCGCATGGGCACGTCCCCGGCGCCCTCGTCGTACGCCGTCGCCGCCGCCAGGACCAGCAGCCGGGCCGCCTCCACCCGCAGGGCCATCTCGGCCACCTCGTGGGCGACGGCCTGGAGGTCCTTCAACTTGGCGCCGAACGCGTCCCGTCGGGCGGTGTGGGCGAGGGTGGCGTCCAGGGCGGCGCGGGCCATGCCGAGGGCGAAGGCGCCGACGCTCGGCCGGAACAGGTTCAGGGTGCCCATGGCGACCCGGAAGCCCCGGTCGGGCTCGCCGAGGACGTCGGCGGAGGTGACGGGGACGGCGTCGAGGTCCAGGGTGCCGATGGGGTGCGGGGAGAGCATGTCGAGGGGGGCGCCGGTGAGTCCGGGGCGGTCGGCGGGGACCAGGAACGCGGTCACGCCGCGGGCGCCGGCGCCGGGGGTGGTGCGGGCGAAGACGGTGTAGAAGTCGGCCTCGGGGGCGTTGGAGATCCAGGTCTTCTCGCCGGTCAGGCGCCAGCCGGACGCGCCGTCGGGCTCAGCGGCCAGGGCGAGGGCCGCCGCGTCGGAGCCGGCCCCCGGCTCGCTGAGCGCGAACGCCGCCACCACCGTGCCCTCGCCGACCCCGGGCAGCCAGCGTGCGCGCTGGGCGGGGGTGCCGTGGGCGTGCACCGGGTGGGCGCCCAGGCCCTGGAGGGCGAGCGCGGTCTCCGCCTCGGTGCAGGCGTAGGCGAGGGACTCCCGCATCAGGCAGAGGTCCAGGGCGCCGGAGGTGAACAGCCGCGACAGCAGACCGAGGCGGCCCAGTTCGGCGACGAGCGGACGGTTGACCCGGCCCGGCTCGCCCTTCTCGGCGAGCGGGGCGAGCCGCTCGGCGGCCAGCCGCCGCAGTTCGGCACACCAGGCGTTCTGTTCCGGTTCGAGTGAGAATGCGGGCATCGCCGTCCTCTCTCCAGCGGCCGCCGGGTGGCAGCCGCGAAGCCGCTCCCCCAAAGGTATCGCGCACAGTTGACTGCCGTCACCAACACGATACGCTCGACGAGCGAGCCCACCAGGGAGCCCACCAGGCAAGGGGGCGCAACGCATGTACCTCTCGGCGCATCGCGACACCTTCGCGCGCGACCATCTCCCGCCGCCCGAGGAGTGGCCCGAACTCAGCTTCGACCTGCCGGAGCTGCACTACCCCGAACGGCTGAACTGCGCCGACGAGCTGCTCAAGGGTCCCCCGGACGACCGGCCGGCCTTCCGCACCCCCGGCGGCGTCTGGAGCTACGGCGAGCTGCGCGCCCGTGTCGACCGGCTGGCGCATCTGCTCAGCGGCGATCTGGGGGTCGTCCCGGGCAACCGGGTGCTGTTGCGCGGCCCGACCACCCCCTGGCTCGCGGCCTGCTGGCTGGCGGTGCTCAAGGCCGGCGCGGTGGCGGTGACCGTGCTGGCCCAGCAGCGCCCGCACGAACTGCGCACGGTCTGCGAGCTGGCCGAGGTGAGCCACGCCCTGTGCGACATCCGCTCGGTGGACGACCTCGTCAAGGCCGAGACACCCGGGCTGCGGATCGCCACCTACGGCGGTGACACACCGGACGACCTGCTGAACCGGGCGGCGCCGGACACCCCGTACCCGACCGTGGACACCGCCTGCGACGACGTGGCGCTGATCGCCTTCACCTCCGGGACCACCGGACGGCCCAAGGGGTGCATGCACTTCCACCGGGACCTGCTGGCGGTGGCCGACACCTTCTCCCTGCACGTGCTGCGGCCGGACGCGGACGACGTCTTCGCGGGGAGCCCCCCGCTCGGCTTCACCTTCGGGCTCGGCGGACTCGTCGTCTTCCCCCTGCGCGCCGGGGCCAGCGCCCTGCTGCTCGAACAGGCCGGTCCCCGGCAGCTGTTGCCCGCGATCGCCGAGCACCGGGTCAGCGTGCTGTTCACCGCGCCGACCGCCTACCGCGCGATGCTCGACGAGCTCGACGGGCACGACGTCTCCGGCCTGCGCCGCTGCGTCTCGGCCGGGGAGAACCTGCCCGCGGCCACCTGGCGGGCCTGGCACGAGCGGACCGGGCTGCGCATCATCAACGGCATCGGCGCCACGGAGCTGCTGCACATCTTCGTCTCCGCCGCCGACGAGCGGATCAGGCCCGGCACGACCGGGGTGCCGGTGCCCGGCTGGCAGGCGCGCGTGGTCGACGCCGAGGGCCGGGAGCGGCCCGACGGCCGGCCGGGGCTGCTCGCGGTGCGCGGTCCGGTCGGCTGCCGCTATCTCGCCGACCCGCGGCAGCGCGAGTACGTCCGCGGCGGATGGAACATCACCGGTGACACGTACGTCCGGGAGAGTGACGGGTACTTCCGGTACGTCGCCCGCGCGGACGACATGATCATCTCGGCCGGGTACAACATCGCGGGCCCCGAGGTCGAGGAGGCGCTGCTGCGTCACCCGGACGTGCTGGAGACGGCGGTCGTGGGCCGCCCCGACGAGGCGCGCGGCCAGGTCGTGCTGGCGTTCACGGTGCTCAGACCGGGCGCGCGGCGGGACGCGGAGGTGCTGCGCGCCTTCGTGCGGGAGGAGTTGGCACCGTACAAGTGCCCGCGCGAGATCGTGTTCCTGGACGCCCTGCCGCGCACCGCGACGGGCAAGCTCCAGCGGTTCAAGCTGCGGCTGGCGGCCGGTGCCGGGGGTGACCGGCAGTGACAGCGACGACCTAAGATGATCAACGTGTCCGACCAGCATGCACCACGGTCCCTGATCGTCACGCTCTACGGCGCCTACGGCCGCCATGTGCCCGGCCCGCTGCCCGTCGCCGAGCTGATCCGGCTGCTGGCCGCGGTCGGCGTGGACGCTCCCTCCGTGCGCTCGTCGGTGTCCCGCCTCAAACGACGCGGACTGCTGGTGCCGGCCCGCACCGCCGAGGGCGCGGCCGGCTACGAACTCTCGCCCGACGCACGCCAGTTGCTCGACGACGGCGACCGGCGGATCTACGCCGGCACGCCCCCGGACGACGAGGGCTGGGTGCTCGCGGTGTTCTCGGTGCCGGAGTCGGAGCGGCAGAAGCGGCACGTGCTGCGCTCCCGGCTGGCCGGCCTCGGCTTCGGGACGGCCGCGCCCGGCGTGTGGATCGCTCCCGCGCGGCTGTACGAGGAGACCCGGCACACCCTGGCGCGGCTGCGGCTGGAGTCGTACGTGGACTTCTTCCGCGGTGAGCACCTGGGATTCACGCCGACCGTCGAGGCGGTCACCCGCTGGTGGGACCTGGCGGCCGTCGCCAAGGAGCACGAGGCGTTCCTCGACCGCCACGCGCCCGTGCTGCACGGCTGGGAGCGACGCGAGGACACCCCGGCCGAGGAGGCGTACCGCGACTACCTCCTCGCCCTGGACTCCTGGCGCCACCTCCCCTACGCCGACCCGGGACTGCCCGCGCGGCTGCTCCCCGAGGACTGGCCGGGGGTGCGTTCGGCCGCGGTGTTCCGGGCGCTGCACGAGCGGCTCAGGGACGCGGGGGCGCGGTTCGCGGGACTGGGCGGCCGGTGACCGGCGGTCCGTGAGGGACGGCCCGTGAGGGACGGGCTGTGAGGGACGGGCTGTGATCCCCCTCACAAAGATGGCCACTTAGAGAACCCTCAGGCTCTTCCGTCACTCCTCTCAGATTTCTCACCTAGTGTGCGTCGAGTTGTATGCCAGGTAAGAAAAAGAGGACTGTTGCGCATGACCACGACGGCAAGGGCTCAGGGAGCCACCATCTGGCTCACGGGGCTGCCGAGCGCGGGCAAGACGACGATCGCCCGCCTGCTCGGTGACCGGCTGAAGGCCGAAGGACATCGCGTCGAGGTCCTCGACGGCGACGAGATACGCCGCTTCCTCTCGGCGGGCCTCGGCTTCTCCAAGGAGGACCGCAACACCAACGTGCAGCGCATCGGACTGGTCTCCGAGGTGCTGGCCCGCAACGGCGTGCTGTCCGTGGTCCCCGTGATCGCGCCCTACGCCGACAGCCGCGAGGCCGTGCGCGAACGGCACCTGAGGAGCAGCACCTCGTACCTCGAGGTGCATGTGGCGACTCCGGTCGAGGTGTGCAGCGAGCGGGACGTCAAGGGCCTGTACGCGAAGCAGGCCGCCGGCGAGCTGGCCGGGCTGACGGGCGTCGACGATCCGTACGAGCCGCCGGTGGACCCGGAGTTGGTGCTGCGGACGCAGGAGCAGAGCCCGGCCGAGTCGGCGGACGCGGTGTACGCGCTGCTGGCGGAGCGGGGGCTGGTGTGAGCTTCTCCCTCTCGCATCTGGACGCGTTGGAGTCCGAGGCGGTGCACATCTTCCGCGAGGTGGCGGGCGAGTTCGAACGGCCGGTGATCCTCTTCTCCGGCGGCAA